>WSYG01000072.1 GCA_009773735.1 Erysipelotrichaceae bacterium | reverse complement strand
TAAAACGGGAATTCATGATGGATTTCACCTTTAGCAATCTTCGCATAGATTGGATTTGTATAGAAAGCCAAGATAGATTGAATGTCTTTGTCCTTGATGCCTGGTGATAGTGCTTTGATTTGATCTTCAGTGATCCCAATCTTGGGAAGTTTCTCAAAGAGTTCATGAATCAAAGTACCGTGATTGGATCCAATATTGGTATCAAAATTAAGTGTAAAATGAGTAAATGTTTTATGAGTTGAAGACGGAGCTTTGAATGTGATCTCTGTTTTAGGTTTGGATACCACAATCAATTCTTCCTCAGTGTTTAGCGGTGGGTTGTGCATCAAGAGTTGAGAAGCAGCCACGATCTTTTTTCGTTCAAAAGTATGATGATGATCTAGTGCAGCATACATCCATTGCGTCGGTCCCAACGCATTGAGGATATTGGTATAGTGATTGTTTGTGAATACAGTCTTTGGTGCCTTATCCACTATGATCAGACGTTCTTCAGCGCGTGTCAAAGCCACATACAGAAGACGAACCTGTTCTTGGACATCATCTCGAATCGTCTTCATTTCCATTGCCAAGCGATTAGGATTCAGACGTGTGAAGCGTTTTGGAAATTCCAGAGATTTTAAACTAAATCCTAATTCTGAATCGATCAAGAGTGGTTCTTTGAGATCCAAGATTGATCCTTTGGTTTGAGACCAATAAAAGACAACTTTAAATTCTAAACCCTTAGAAGCATGGATTGTCATAACTCTAACTACATCATCTTCATCTGTATAAGGAATGGCTTCACTGCTGTCTTCTTCAGTTACGTGCTTGATCAGCATTAAGAATTCTGTTCTTGAGGTATTCTGCTGAGCATACAACTGCGCCTTTTCACTCAATAAGTCCAGATTGGCTCTTTGTTGGATCGAACAGAATTGTTCATAATAACCATTGAAAGTATATATCCCACGTAGCATTTCAATTAAATCAGCTTGAGCAACGCTTTCTTTGAATTGTTCAAGTCGTTGGGCAATTTTTGGATCAAAGGTTTTAATGGATTGACAAAATGGCTGGTATTTTTGTGTTGCTAACTTTAAGTGTGCAAGTTGATTTTCAGAGTATCCTATAAACTTCGACAGTAGTAAACCAACAAAATTGATATCATCATTTGGGTGAACCAAGTAGTTGATCATCAGTACGACATCTTGAACCGCATCAGAGTTAAAGAAACCTGATTTTATACTGATATGATGAGGAATGCGTGCTTTTTCAAATACTGTTTTGATTTGTTCCTTGATAAAGTTGCTTCGCACAAGTACGACATAATCTTTATACTGTTTAAAAGGTGTCGTTCTGCGCATATCTTCAATCATGTTTGCGATGTGGACAGCTTTAGGTTGAACATCATCCAAAGGTTCCGCAAAAGGATCCTCAACTATCTCATCTTGTGTTTCATCAGTGAATGGAGGACTGATCTCGCTTACTAAAGGTTGATCGATTTGTGCATTGATCAAGCTTACTGAACCATTTGAATCTGGATTTGGTTCTATGAAGTGAAACTCGACCTTGGATTCTGTGTCAGGATCATCTTTTCTTCCTGCTTCAACTTGATCATCAACAGTATAAGAACTATCAAGTTCATCGAAATTCATCAAACGATCAAATAACAGATTGTTGAAGTCAACGATTGTTTTGGTCGAACGATAATTTTCTGTAAGGTAGAGCACTTGATGTTGATCATCATCTTGCTTTTTCATTGCCTGCATCATTTCTGGTTGTGCATTTCTAAAACGATAGATGGATTGCTTAACATCACCAACTCTAAAGATATTGTTTCCAATAGACAACAATTTTACGATTTCATTTTGGACATAATTCGTGTCTTGGAATTCATCGACTAAGATTTCTACATAACGTTGTTTTAGATCTTCATTGACCTTAAAGTGTCGATTTCGTAATATTTCTAGCGCAAAATGTTCCATGTCATCAAAATCAATGGCTTTGTGTTCAACCTTTAAACGCGCATATTCTTTCATAAAGCTTAGTGTCAATTCCGCAAGTGTGGTAACAATAGGTTTAAGTATTTGATGATTTTGAAACCATTGTTCCTCATCAAATAATTCAAGGGAAAGATCATTATAATCACCCTTGATTTTCATAATCGCTCCTTCTACTTTTTCATCTTTACTGTATAAAGGAGGACTCACTAACCCATTTTCAGAAAACGAAAGTACCAATGATTTAAATCGTTCGTATTTTAATTTTTGGGCTTCTTGTCTTGCAAGCGTTAAAGCATCAATCATCAATTCGATATGATCGTAATACAAGTAAAGTTTATCTAAATCCCTTGGTTTTTTGATTAGGGATTGATACTGTTCATTCGCCTTGATATCAACAAGTGTCTGTTGAGCCAAATTGATCAGATTATCAATCTTCCACACATAATACAACCTTACATAATCTTTATGTTTTTGTGACATGGCAGAAAATGAATCCGCATCATATGCTTTGATAGATTGATCAATCCATGTTTGTGGATCAACGATCGTTTGTAGTTTTACTGCCAATTTTATAACATTTGCTTTAAGGTTTTTTATGTCCTCTGGGCGTGAACTAAAATAGAATACCAGTTTTTCATATTCAGAAAACTTGTCGTTTGGACAGTTCTCATAGACATTTTGAAAAGCTTGATCCATTAGATCGGTCTTTTGAGTTTCATCTAAAACGTTTTGAGTTCGTTGAGGATCAAAATTAACGACATATGCATATTTCTTCAACAGATCTAGACAGAATCCATGAATGGTTGTGATTTGAGCAGAAGGCAATAAACTGATTTGTTGGTTGATAAAATCGTTATGTGTCTCTTCATAGCGCTCATTCAGACTTTTCTCAAGACGCTTGCGCATTTCTTTGGCTGCCATTTCGGTAAAAGTGACTGCCATGATGTTACTGACGGATACATGGTCGATTTCCATACGTTTGATGAGTCGATTGATCAAAACTGTCGTTTTACCTGCACCTGCTGATGCACTTACCAGTATGTTCTTTCCCAACGCATCAATGGCAGCTTGTTGTTTGGGACTTGGTGAAAATTTCGTGCTCATAGTTTACCTCAACACCGTTGTTTCTTTGGTGATCTTAGGCGATTTTGTTACCGAACCTTTGAATTGACAAAAGCTTCGATAGTCACAGTATCTACATGAATTCGCTTTGTTTTGTTTCCCAATGTTGCCTTCTGACAAGTCATCAATCAGTTGCGAATAAAGTTCTTTCATTTTTTGCTCAATGGCTTCTGCTTTAAATAACCCACCAGTAAAGGTGTAAGATAGGTCTTCTTTTTTGGCTAAATTGGTGTGATGTGTCCCGTCAAAATCTACTGGAGCAGGATCGCTTGTCATCCAACCATTAAATCTGCGACCTTTCTTCCATATCTCATCTCGTTTATTTTCATTAGATGTGTTTAGGTTGATATTCTCTTGACCCAAGCTGAAATAGAAAGCTCCATATGGTGTCTTTAATCCTAGATATTGTTCACCCATCCATAAGTAAGTACACAATTGTAATTGTGCTCCTGTTACCACATCGGATTCTCTGAGCTTTGTTGTTTTGCTCTTATAGTCGATGATCATGAATCCATATTCTGTTGTATCGATTCGATCAATGGTTCCCACTAAATGTAGCTGGTATTCTTTACCACAATCAATAATCTCATCGAAAGATTTTTCACACGCAAAAGGTTTAAATTCTGTGTTACGTTCACGATCATCTAAAAACTCTAGACTTAACTTTAAAAGAACTATGGTTCTTTCACGCATGAGTTCGATAAAGTTTCTTTGATGAGGTAAGAAACTCTTAAGTTCTTCAAATAACGGATCTAAGCGATTTGATTCTTTACCCCGTAATTGTGTTGCGTACTGTTTACCATATTCACTGACCCCTTGATCCAAAACATAATGCATGAGTGTACCAATTTCTCGATTGGATAAGCCATAGGTTTCTTTGCTTCCCAATTGAATGCCGGTATACAAGAAGTATTGATATGGACATTTAAAATAGCGTTCAAATGAACTGATGCTTCCTCTTAGTTCTTGTTTAGGAAAGAAAATCTGTCTCGCTAAACTTGATTTTAAAGTCGGTTTAGCATAATCAAGCTCAGGATATTTCTCAGCGATTCTCCATGCTTGAGCTTTGATTTTGTTTTGTTCAAAATAATGCTCAAGTTCATATGGTAATTTCTGTGCTTTCCCTTCATAACTGCCTAATGGATAAGAATAAACCACTTCATCAAATGCCAATCTTAAGTCAGATAAGCATTGCATATGATGATCATATCTTGCCTTAGGATCATAGTTTCTGATTCGAGTTAAATAATCATCATCAAACAGTCCTGAATTTGTACCATACTGAGGATAACCATCTTGTGTACAACCTAAGAAATAAACCTTTTTCTTTCCATGAACAAAGGCATGTTTCAAGTCTGTTAATATGACTCCTGTATTTTGCTTGGTCGTTAAAGTCTGTTTGTTGATCAGGTAAATCAAGATGGAATAAGGATCTTGCATGTCATTAAGATAAGTATTACCTTCTTCCAAGATGGACTTAATGGTATTGATGCTTTGGATATCATCTTCACTCAGTTGTTTGAAAAGTGACACATAAAGTTCAAAGAAGGGTTTGATGAAGGTTGAATAAGATTGGATATCTAAATCCATTAAGCTCTTAAGTTTATTGCGTAGTTGGCTCAGTTCTCGTTCAGCCTGATTTTCTAGTCGAGTGAATGATCGTTCATTGAAGATTTCCTATCGATCTTAAAGACATTTAAATACTCAATAAGATTTATTCTTGATGAAAGATCGATACGATCATTTTCAATCAACTTCAACAAATGGGAACTATTTGGGTTTAGTTTCAATTTTAGTAGATCAACAAACAGTTTGAATGCTGCGCTTGCTTTATGCTCATTGACTCTAAAATATGGAACATCATAACGCATTAAAAATGATTCAACTTGGCTTTGAAGACCCGCATCCAAACAAACGATCACATGTTGGTCGTAAGCAATCTCATCACCCAATATATCTTGCACACAGGCTTGGGCTTCAGATCTTGGATTCTTAGCCCATCTAACATTGACCTTTGGATCTTTTTTGGGTAAACGAGTATAGGTAAGCCCTTGTTGTTCAAGCTTCATCAAGCGTTGGTGAATCGCAAAAGGATAAAAATGATCATAGACCCGGATAGAGTTTGGATCAATTTTCTCCATGAATTGTTCCCATTGCTGAACTCTACGTTGAAAATGCGGCCATAAAATCGACAAGATATTTTTCAAAGCTTTTTCTTTTGGATTGGATAGCGGTAAATCATCAATAGTCCAGCCTTCATCGATCATGGTCTGCATAAAAGACATCAAGTGATCAACACTGATCGCATACCGCAAAGTCGTTTCTAATATACCACCTGCTTGCGCATGATCTTGAAGAAGTTTTGCGCATTTAAACCAATCATCACGACGCTCATCACGAATCAAAGTCGATAAGAAAACTTGAAGAGAGACAAAACTTGTGCTGGCGATAGAAGGATTTTGTTCTAAAAGACCCATTAAGATGCTTTGTCGGGTCTGCTTTTCTAAAATGACCGTTTTATTCGTTGTACTCATGGTTTCACCTGATTTTATTATATAGGA
>WSYG01000005.1 GCA_009773735.1 Erysipelotrichaceae bacterium | reverse complement strand
TTTTTTATACCTCTATTTTACCATTTTTAAGGGTTTTCTTAAAGTCCAACCATTCCATTAAAAAAGGCTGTCAACTTAATTTGTCAACAGCCTGAGAAGGGAAGTCCCTTCTTTTTATTGAATAAAGTACGAAACTTCAGTATGATGAAACAATGAAAAATCTTATGCAAACATTAAGAATGTCGTTTCCTTTAACGCTTCCTGTTTTAGCAGGTTATTTGATGTTGGGAATGGCTTATGGGATCTTAATGAGCGATAAAGGATTTTCTATCCTATGGACCTTTTTGATGAGTGCAGTAGTGTTTGCGGGTGCCATGCAATATGCAGCCATACCTTTATTATTATCCACGTTTAATCCACTCTTAGCCTTTTTAATGGCTTTACTCGTGAACATCAGACATTTGTTTTATGGAATATCGATGTTGGATCGATTTAAAGGATTAAAAGGAAAATCATTGTTGATCTTTGGGATGGCAGATGAAGCTTTCTCGATCAATGTTGCTAGTGATGTACCAAAAGATATTGATCCTTCTTTATTCTATTTGACGATTACAGGGCTTTGTTATCTGTATTGGCAAGTTTCTTGTCTTATGGGTCATCTGTTGGCTGTCTTTATTCCAGATCAGATCAAAGGCTTTGATTTTGTACTGACAGCTCTGTTCTTTGTCATGTTTTTAAATCAATGGAAATCTAGTGATAAAAGGGTTTATTTATTGTTGGGTATATTTGCTACTTTGTTTTCACTTATGGTGTTTGGTAAAACTCAATTTCTATGGATGTCGATGTTAATTATCGTCGTAGGATTGTTGGGATTTAGACACATCAAGGAGAAACATCATGAGTGATCTACAATTGTTGATCATGGTGTTGGCCATGGCTTTAGCAACCATTTTGACGCGTTTTTTACCATTTATACTCTTTCCTCAGCATAAACCAATCCCAAAAGTTGTCTCCTTTTTGGCGGATCGTTTACCTTATGCAAGTTTAGGCATGTTGGTCGTCTATGCCCTAAAAGATGTGAAAATAGCAACCGCTCCCTATGGATTGACTGAATTGTTTAGTTTGATTGTGATTGCCTTGATCCACCAATGGAAAAGCAACACACTGCTTAGTATTTCGGGAGGATTACTGGTATATTTGTTTTTAGTGAATTATGGGTAATTAAGTGTTGATTTGACTTGTACCTAAATTTTTGGGTTTAGATAGGCAACAGATAATTAGACACAATTTATAAGGGACTTGTTTTTATATTCAATCGGACCCATATAGTCCGAGTTTGAATGAATCCGTAACGCACAGAACCAGGTCACATAACGGTCCAATTCGACTTCAAGCTGACCTAATCTCATAAACCGTCTTGGATAAACAAACTCTTTCTTGATTAGCTTATACATTGCCTCAGCGACTGCGTTATCGTAAGGACAGCCTTTCAACCTGAGTGAGCGTTTAATATTGAAGGTTTCTAAGACCTTATCAACGTTTTGATTTTTGAATTCTAAGCCACGATCGGTATGAAAGATTTCGATTTGAGATAATGGTCCTTTGACATTCACAAAGGCTTGTATCACCAACTGGGCATCTTTGTGTCTTCCACAGCAGTATCCGATGATCTCCCGATTATACAAATCCGTCAGTATGCAAATATAGTTACAGTCATTTCCGACTCTGACATAGGTCAGATCACTGACAATACGTTTGACAGGTGCCTCGCTGGTGAAGATAGCTTTACTTTCAAAGCTAATGATAGAGCTATCGATTCCAATATCGCGAAGTTTATCATTACTGTTGACGAAGATAATGTCATCATCGTAGATCCAGAAACCTCGTTAGGGCCGTTGGACTTCTGGTGGGCTAACTTGCTTGGCTTATTGCTCCTGTTGTTGTTCTTCTTAAGACCAAATCTGAAGTATGCTTTGGTTGATAAAGAAGGCAAAGAAAAGGTTGTTAGACGTCATATTTTCGCTAACGGCAAAGATGACTTGTATGTAGATCTCAACGACAAATGGATAGAAGGATTAGTTGCCATCGACCTCGTTGAATACAAGCAATTGGTATTCTTTTTTATGCTACAAGCGAAAAAAGCGTTGATTTTATGATTTGGTGCTATAATATGGGTAGTTAGAGGACTAAATTTAAGAAGTATCGAGAGTGTTTCAGAGTTTCTATAAGGTTGATGGATTTTGCATTAAGTTGCTTCCTCTAACTTAAGACGATGGAATTCTTTTTCGTTTCTAGATTAGAATATTTGGTTTTAGTTTAATGCTGTGTTTGGCAGTGATGTACTAGAAGTAATGATTGGATTGTCGTGTTGTGCAGAGCCTTTGATTGTCTTAGGGCATTGAAGTGTTGTGCAGAGACGTATGATAAAGTGCATTGCTTAGAAGTGCAGAAAAGGAATACCGCTAATGGTATTCCTTTTTATGTTCATACAACAGTTATGTGATATAATCAAACCATTATTTTTAAGGAGCAGGGTATGCACAAACTAAGTCTGAGGGTCATCTTAGCTTTCTTGGCTGTTTATGTGTTTTGGGGTGGAACTTATGTGGCCATCAAACTAGGTTTGGAATCTTTTCCTCCGATGCTTTTGGCTGGAACACGTCACTTAACTGCTGGGATCATCATGCTGAGCATTGCTTTAGTTCGTAAAGATGTATTTCCCAAGCGTTCTGAATTCATGATGTCTGCTTTGATTGGTTTGATGATGCTTTTGATTGGAAATGGTTTGGTGACCTTAACTGAAGAAACAGTACCATCTAGTATCGTTTCTTTATTGATTGGAGCTGTGCCTTTATGGATCATCTTATTGAATTGGGGTTTTGGGGATAAAAAAAGACCCACTTTGTTTCATATGATCGGGGTCATTTTAGGAATGATTGGGATTGCGCTTTTGGTTTTTCAGTCTCAACAAGATGGACTTACACAGTTTGATCCGTTAGGCATCTTTTTGATCCTTTGTGCAGCAATCTCATGGGCTGGTGGTTCACTGCTTTCACGATATGCCTCACTTCCAAAGTCTCCTTATATGAATTTATCGATCCAGATGATCACGGGTGGACTTGCTTTATACATCAGTGCTTCAGTAAGAAATGAATGGCTCAGATTTGATATTTTGGAGGTGTCCACACAGGCTTGGTGGTCACTAGGATATCTTATCCTATTTGGATCAATCGTTGCGTATAGTGCTTATATTTGGCTATTGAAGCATGTTGATCCAGCTTGGGTATCCACTTATGCATTTGTGAATCCAGTAGTTGCGGTATTCTTGGGTTGGTTATTGGCGAAAGAAAACTTAAGTTTAAATGCTTTGTTTGCAGCTGCACTCATTGTCATATCGATCATCTTTATGACCTTAAACATAAAACGAAGACAGGATTAAACTTACTCAATATCGATTAGATTTACCTTTTCTACCCCATTACGATCTCTCAATTCATTTAAGAATTCTCCAATACTGACATTTAATCCTAAGATATCCAGAGTCATGATGACACTGGCTTTTTCACGTATCGGTACAGTTTGAGTAATGGTGATCACATTGGCTTCATGATCACTGATGCAACGTAACACATCTGATAAGACACCATGCTGATGATCAAGAAGCATACTTAAGATGGCTTTTCTAACAGGCCCGATTTCTTCAGGTAAGAAGACATAATCTTTGTATTTGTAATAAGTTGAACGAGAAATGCTGATTCTTTTACACGCTTCACTGATGTCTTTTACTTCACCACCATGAATCAATTGTCTGGCTAAAATCACTTTTTCAAAGAAAGCAGGTAGGATCTTTTTATCGACCAAGAGTAAATTTCGGCTCATATTAATCTTTACTGTACGTGATACCGTGAGGCTCAAACTTCAATTCGATCAGTTTAAACTTATGTCGTAACGTATTGAGTTCGAGTTGTATTGGTTCAACATTGAGTGGACCCATATGCAGGATTCCGATGGTTGGGCCAGCTCCAGAAATATAAGTAGATTTAATGCCTGCCTTATCAAGGATCGCCAATACATTTTCAGATTGATAAATAAGTGGAAAACGATAAGGATGATGAAGTTTATCTTGGATACAAATGTTGATTTGATCTTGATCACCGGTTTCAAGTGCTTTAAGCAATATGGGTAAGCGAGCCAGATTATGCACCGCTTCACTCATCAAAATTTTGTCCGGTAATGCGAGTCTGGTCAGTGAAGTCAAGAGTTCAAAGTCAGGAATGATGAAGTAAAACTTCAAATCCGGATGAATTTTAAACGTTTCAGTAAGCACATAATTCTTACAGATCAGGGATGCTCTTAGTCCACCCAAACAAGCAGAACAAACATTGTCTGGATGACCTTCAAAGGTGCTGGAAGCAAATGCAATCTCACCTAAAGTAAAGTCAACTTCATGAATCAAGTGGGCACATAGAATCCCGGCGACGATGAAACTGGCACTGCTGCCTAAACCTCTCGCGACTGGGATATCTGATTGAACTTCAATATCTAGAAATTTAGGTTTTAGTTTGAGTTGCGCTACGCGATGAAGATAAGCTCGATGGAAAAGATTGTTTTCGTTGGTATAGGCAACTGGACAGCCTTTGATCGAAAATTCAGTGCCTTCTTTGACCTTAAAGGTCGCATAGAGCTGTAAAGCGACGCCAATGGAATCAAAACCTGGGCCTAAGTTGGCCGATGTGGCCGGTACTTTAATCGTGATCATGGTGCTCCTTTAGTTTGACCAGCGCAACTAGCGCTTCTTTATTGACCGTCAATGGATGACGGATGGTCGCATCTCTTAAATGGCTTAAATGAATTGGACATTTCTGATGACTCAGTGATGACAGTTTCTCTAAACTAATAAAGTCATCGGTATCACCATCTTTACCTAAAGCTTTTAGAACAGTTGTGGGAAACTTAAACGGTGAGGCTGTTGCGCATACGATCATCGGTTCTTCACTTATGTGATCTTGAGCAGCTTTGACTGCGATTGCAGTATGTGGATCAATTAGTATCCCGCAAGATTCATAAATTAACTTTATGGTGGATTCAACCGTATGTTGATCAACACTTTGACCAATGAAGATCTCATTTAGACGTTGATATATGAACTCAGGAACTTTATAGGATCCTTTACTATCGAGTTGATTCATAAGTTCTTTGACTAATTCATCGTCACGATCACTTAATAAACACAATAAGCGTTCAAGATTGCTGGAAACCAAGATGTCCATTGAAGGTGAACTTGTTTGATGGAAATCACGGTTTCGATCATAGATCCCGCTTTGGATAAAATCTGTCAAGACACGATTCTCATTGGATGCACAAATCAGGCTCTTGATGGGTAATCCACTAAGAGCGGCAAAATAGGCTGCTAGAATATTACCGAAATTACCAGTAGGGATACTGAAGGAGACTTTATCTCCTAAATGGATCTTGTTGAGTTTGATTAAATCGAAATAGGCTTTAAAGTAATAAGCCATTTGCGGAATGAGACGTCCAATATTGATCGAGTTTGCGGAAGATAAAGTGAGTTTGAACTCTGTTGATCTGTTAAAAATGTCTTTGAGGGCAGCTTGAGCATCATCGAAATTTCCATTGATTCCAAATACTTTAATATTCTTGCCTTGTATCGTTGTCATCTGTCGTTTTTGAATCTCGCTGATCCCAACCGAAGGATAAAAAACAGTTAGTGTAAATCCCTCTATGTCTTTGAATCCAGCAAGGGCTGCAGATCCTGTATCTCCAGAAGTGGCGGTTAGGATATGGGTGATTTCGGTGATGTTGAGCTTCTTTTTCGCATGTGCCATCAGATAAGGCAAGATTGATAGTGCGATGTCTTTAAAGGCAGCGGTAGGACCATGATAGAGCTCCAACAGATAAATATCGTTACAGAGACTTAAAGGGACAATGTCTTTATGATCGAAGGTATTGAGGTAGGCTTGATCTACCATATCAATCAAATCTTTCTGATCGAATTCTTGGAAGTATCGATGTAGAATCTCAACCATTAGCCTTTTGAAGTCGTAGTCTTTGATTTGATCTAGATCTAATCGTGGAAAAGATTCAGGGATTACTAAACCACCATCCTTAGCCAAACCATCCAAAATGGCTTTAGTTCCACTGATGATTAGGTTTTGATCTCGGGTTGAGCTATATTTCATTTTTGAAAGGTGTTCTCTAATCTTATATTAGAATGTTTCTATTTCAAATACAAGTGTGTTTCATGAGAGACAGCATAAAAGTTATGGTTTGTTGGGATGATGAATGCCATTGTAAGTAATCGTGCTAAAATATCATTGAGGATAATCACATGACCAAAGAACAATATCTATTAGAACATCAAGCCTATCAAGAAAAAGTGGCTGCGTATAGTTTAGCCCTAACCACATTAAGTTGGGATGCTTATACAATTGCCCCTAAAAAAGGAGCCCCTTATCGCAATAAGATGGCAGCCTTTTTATCCGGTGAATTATTCAGCATTACGACAGATCCATCTGTCATAGAACGCATTGAAGCCATGTCTCATCTAGACTATGATGAAATCACCAACCGTGAAATCGCCCAAATGAAAAAAGAGATCGATAAGACGCGTTATATTCCTAAAGATGTCTATGTTGCCTACAACAATCTGGTGCGTGATGCCAATGATGTTTGGGAAGAAGCCAAATCCACATCAAATTATGAGTTGTTTAAACCTATCTTAAAAAAACTTATTGAACAAACTAAACTGGTGATGTCTTATCGAAAAGACTCTAGATCGATATACGAACAATTATTGGATGATTATGAAACCAACATGGGAATTAAAGAATACGATGCCTTCTTTTCGAAGTTAAGAAGCGATATCGTTCCGTTGATTCATCAGATCAAAGCTAAAAACATTGAACGTCCAAAATGGATGTCTGCTAAAGTACCACTGGATCAACAAGCTAAAGTGGTTGAAAGACTGGCTCAGTTTTTAGATTATTCAAAAGACAGCGGTCAGATCAGTCTCAGTGTTCATCCGTTTTCTCAAGATTTCAGCGCTCATGACAATCGGGTCACTGTTCGCTATTTAGAAGATAATTTCACATCCAGTATCTTTGCGTTGATTCATGAGGTAGGTCATGCGACCTACAATGGACAAGTCAATGAAGCGTATGATGGAAGATATATCCGTAAATCGATGACCTTTGGGCTTCATGAGTCTCAATCACGGTTTTTAGAAAATATGTTAGGAAGAAGTAAAGCTTTCTGGGAATCCTTTTATACTGAGATCCAAGACTTGGTTCCTTTACTAAAAACAGTATCCCTTGATGAATTCATCTCTGGGATCAATCATGTTCAAGCATCACTGATCCGTATTGAAGCAGATGAATTGACCTATCCTTTACATGTTATGGTACGCTATGAGATTGAAAAAGGCTTATTTGATGGTTCTTTAGGGGTAGAAAATCTCGATCAAGTGTGGGCAGATAAGATAGAAGAATACTTGGGTGTAAGACCTCAGAATGCTTCTGTTGGTGTTCTACAGGATGTCCATTGGTCAGGAGCCATGTTTGGTTATTTCCCAACCTATGCCTTAGGGTCAGCATATAGTGCACAATGGATGAGTGCCTTAAGAAAAGACATGGATGTGGAAGAAACATTAAGAAACCAAGACTTTAAGAAGATCAAAGCATGGTTAAAAGATAAGATCCATACCCATGGGGGAGTCTATGAACCTCAAGAACTCTTACTGAGGGTGACCCAAGAAACCTTTAATCCACAGTATTATGTCGATTATTTAAAAGATAAAGTAAAGCACATCATTGAATCCTAGAAAAGAAAGCCGAAACATCGGCTTTCTTTATGATGTGTGGATGACTCGGAATCAGTGGATTATGGACTCTGTGTTATAATAAAAGATATCAAATCGGAAATCTCAATGCTTAAAAAATACCTTGGTTCACTCTTATTTATGATGATTACAGGATCGATCCTGTTGGTTTTTTTAGCTGAAATCAGTCAAATTTATACACGTCAAACGGATCAAAAAGCTTTAGAAACATCTTGGATGGATCAAGATCATTGGGTCGTTCCAGCAACGACCGGATCTTCAATGGGCTTAGATCATGTCTTTGCGATCAAAAACATCAAATCTTCTCAACGTTTGATCAGCTTTGGATCCTCCATGACTTTAGCTGGAATCATCGATGAAAACTTTCAATGGGATCACATCAATGCTTCAACGGGTTCTATGAGTATTCAAACCTTATTTGTGATGAAATCTTATCTTTCTCAGTTGGGTATAAGCTATGCGGATCAAGACGTCATAAAATTAGACCTTAGTCCAGTGATGTTTACTAAAAAGAGTTTGAATTTGGAAGTATTGGTCAGTGCACTACAATTCCAAGGGATCTATACTGTCACAGAAGATCTCACAGTCAAGAAAAACAATTTAGGTTTTATTGGCTCGTTTTATGGAATAAAAAGTAAAGCCATTGAAAAGGCCCTATACTATTTCACAACGTCGCTTAGAAATGGTAATTTGGAGTCTATTTATGAGTCACATCCCATTACCTTTGATCAATATGAGAAATTTCTAGATTTTTCATTGAACAATACGGCACTTCTTGAGATCTTTATTGAAAGTTTCGCCAATGAAAATTTGGTGATCGACTTGATGTTTATGCATCCGGATTTGCAGAAGTCTAAAACAGGACTCGAATTTAATGCTTATGTAGATACGATCTTGATTCCATATCTCAATGTGTTAGGGATTGCTTATCTTGATCATCGAAGCCTATATCTTAGCAATGATTATGCGGATTCGACCCATTTGAATGGGAAAGCAAGACTTAAGTATACGGCTTTGATTCAAGACGAATTAAGGAGTTTGGGCTATGAATGATCAACTAAAAGATTTATTTGATTTACAAACTGAACAGTTGGAGTATACCGAGCTTTTGAAGTGGGCTCGACGGATCGAGAAACAAAATTTGGGATCAGAGTGTCCAAAGCTCAAGATCGCTGTACTTGGATCATCCAATACCCAGTTTTTTACCAAGATCCTGCAGGTTTCTTTACTTTCCAAACAGATTCAAGCTGAAATCTATGAAGGAGAATACGACAGTATTCGTTATGAGATCTTAAACGCAAACAGTGAACTAGTTGCCTTTAAGCCTGAGTTTTTGATACTATTGCCTAACATACGCGACTTGACGTATTTTCCGGCAATCTTAGCTCCACAAGATAAAGTTGATCTTATGATTCAAGATGTGGTCACTTATTATCAACAACTCTGGGAATCCATCAATCAAAACAACCCTTGTACGATCCTGCAAGCGAATATGTCTTGCCTTTAGAGAATGTTCTTGATCAATTGGAAGTCAATGTCTCGTATTCTAGAACATATTTTTTAAACAAACTCAATCAAGAATTGATGCTTAATAAACCTAAACAGGTCCATTTGATCGATGAGAATGGTCTTTCTAATGAAATAGGTAAATCAAGATGGTTTGATCCAACCAATGCTTTTCTCAATAAAGCACCTTATGCGTATGAATGGCTACCAATAACTGTCGATGCTTATGTTCGAAAGATCATCGCTTTACGTGGATTCTATCATAAAGTTTTAGTACTAGATTTGGATAATACCTTGTGGGGTGGGGTCATTGGAGATGATGGGGTTGAAGGCATCAATCTTGATCCTAATCATGCTGTTGGAGAAGCTTATTTAGCTTTTCAAAAGTATGTTTTACAACTTAAAGATAAAGGGGTCATGCTTGCGGTATGCTCTAAGAATGAAGAAGCTGCAGCGCGTGAGGGATTTACGCATCCTAATATGCTGATTAAACTCTCTGATATCGCTTGTTTTATGGCCAATTGGAATGATAAGGCATCAAATCTAAAGATCATTGCGGAAACATTGAACATAAAAACAGATACCTTGGTGTTCTTTGATGACAATCCGGCTGAACGAGAAATCATCAAACAATTTCTAAAAGAAGTCACGGTCATAGATGTCCCTGAAGATCCATCAACTTATGTCAATGCGCTGTATCAAGCACATACGTTTGATTGGCCACAGATTACGCGCGAAGATTTGTTAAGAATAAAAGCGGTTGAAGATGATACTCAACGTGAAATTCTGAAGACTCAGTTTGTAGATTATGATGCCTATCTAGATTCATTACAAATGAATGCTCAAGCTGGAAAGATTGGTTCTGCTCAAATTGAAAGATTTGTACAGCTGACCAATAAATCCAATCAGTTCAATTTGAGAACACAAAGATACACAGAATCTGACGTTATTCATCGCATGAACGATGAGGATTATGCCTGTATCTATATCGATCTTAGTGATCGCTTTTCACCTTATGGCATCATAGTTTGTATAGTACTTAAAAAATCAGGCAAAACAGCTTTTATTGAAAACTGGGTCATGAGTTGTCGAGTGCTTAATCGAGGGGTTGAAACATTCGCCTTAAACTTATTGATTGAACAAGCCAAGGCATGGGATTGTAGTGAATTGATGGGTGAATATATTCCTAGTGCTAAAAATGCGATGGTTAAAGAACATTACATAAAAATGGGATTTGATCAGATACAGGAATTTACATATCGTCTAGATGGTGAACATTTTCTTATACACCCCACACACATTGCCGTTAAGGAGGCCAAATGAGCATTCTAGAACAAGTTCAAGTCATCTTCAGAGATATCTTTGATGATGAAAACTTAGTCATTACAGGTGAAACATCAGCCAAAGACATCGAAGACTGGGATTCATTGACACATATCCAGTTGGTGACTAAAATAGAAAAGCATTTTAAAATAAGATTTACTCTCAGCGAAATTACCAAACTGAAACAGGTATCCGATTTGATCCTGTTGATTCAAACCAAACAAACATGATTTCTTTGAGTTCATTGTGGTTTACCTTAATTCTGTTTAGTGCACCACTACTTTTGGTTCATAGAACTAAATATCGTGGTGAGATTTTTTTGATCATCAATGGTGCGCTTTTACTCATGTCTGTTGGAACTTTGCAAAGGGCATTGGTAACTTTAGCATGGATCTTAATTCCATATTATGCTTCAAGAACCATTAAATTTAGAAAATACTTGATTGGGGCTTTGGTGCTTGGTTTTATTTATCTCAATCATTATGATTGGATTATTGAATCTTTGGGTATTCCATATTTGTTTGCCTTTAAGATCTTGGGTCTATCCTATATCTTATTTAGACAGATCGATTTTATCCTAAATCGCTCAAGTTATTTGAAATCATCGATCTCATTGATTCATTATCTGAACTATCTCTTATCGTTTTATACCTTCCTAGCAGGTCCTATTTTACGTTATGAGCGCTTTGTTGAAGACATCCAACATCCTAATGATCCTAGTAAAATCGATGTACATAAGCAATTGCATCGGGCAATGAATGGTTACATCAAAGTGTTTGTATTGTCGGCAGTGTTATCGATTTGGGCAACATCTGCTTATCGATCACTGATGGTTCAATTTGATGGTTGGATGTTTTTATGGCTATGTATTACGAATGCCTTGTTTATCTATTTTAACTTTTCGGGATATTGTGATGTGATGATCAGTATGGGTAAATGTGCTGGATTCAATACCGAAGAGAACTTCAACAAGCCTTATTTGGCTCAAGATCTCAGTGACTTTTGGTCGAGATGGCATATGACATTGACCCACTGGTTGACCGACTATGTATTCAATCCCATTGTACAGACCTTAGCTCGAAATGAACGATTTTCTATGGATGGAATACAGGTCTTCGCTTTCATGCTGACTTTCTTGATTGCGGGATTGTGGCATGGCACTACGTTAAATTTCTTGATTTATGGACTTCTACAGGGCATTGGTGTAACACTAAGTAAACTCTATCAAGATCACATGATCAAGAAATGCGGGGGACGTAAACAGTTTAGAGCCTATCGTCAAAGATTATTCGTTAAAATATTTGAGATTTCGGTGACTTTAAGTTATGTGGCTTTATCCTTTGTGTTCTTTGGATTTGATGTTTTGGCTTTGTGGCGATAAGGTGTTACTATGAAAAAACAATCATTGAGCATGTTAATTCTAACAATAAAGTTTATAATCATTATATTGGGAATCAGTATCTTAGGAATGACCCTAGTACTTTACCAAGGATTTTAGGAGATCAAATGAAAAAACTACTAACATTAATACTTGTATTAAGTTTCTTAGTGGGATGTGCCCCTAAGGAAAAAGCTAAGTTCACCAAAGATGATGCGTCCATTGTTGTAAATGGAGTTACATTAACCCCAGGTATGAAATACAGCAGTCCTGCATTAAGTGGATGGCTAGAGTTTGCTGAACTGACCAGCTGTGCTTATAAAGGCAATGATAAGGTATTTGACTATACTGGTTTTTCGTTATTTACTTACTCTGATGGGATCGATGATTTCATCTTGAGCATCGAGTTTGTTGATACGACTCAAACCAAAAAAGGATTAAAAATTGGTTCAACCAAAGCTGACGTCATCAAAGCATACGGTGAAGACTTTGATATTAAACTTTTGAATATGGTATATACAGATGGTCAAACTAACCTGATCTTCTTGGTTATAAATGATAAAGTCGAAGGCATAAGCCTCAATTATCGACCTCAGTAATGAAGCCTCGCAGAAAACTAAGAAGAAGTATTAAAATTCTAATTACTTTAGTAGCGATTTCAGCGATTGTGGTTTTTGCCTTTAACTATATGACATCACTACAGATTAAAGCAAATGTGAATTCTGAATTGGGAAGTCCCATTACTTTAACTGCCAAAGATTTCGTGGCCAATTTGCCTTTAGAGGCAACCATTACGCTAGTCAGTGATTTAACGCTGATCGATTATAACACCATAGGAACTCATGAAATAGAGATTAAAGTTAACGATAAGATTTATACTTCGTCGCTACATATCGTTGATACAACAGCTCCTACAGCCATTGTAAAAGGAGTCGTGGTTGAAGTTGGCGGTACTTTGTTACCTCAAGACATCATCGTATCGATTACTGATCTATCAGACACCACAGTATCTTTTAGTAAGACTCCTAATTTAAGTCGAAAAAAAACCATTCGAGTCATTTTGATCGTGAAAGATAGTTCAGGAAATAAAAGCCAATACCCAATTAATGTTGAAGTTGTGTTGGATAAAACGGCACCTATCATAGAGATACTTGGTCAAGTCTATGTCCAAATAGGGGAATCAAACCCTGATTATTGGGCTAATGCGAATGTAAGTGATGCGAAAAGCATCATAAGCTCAACATCAGCCAACGATGATTTAGTCAAAATCGATCGCTTAGGAACATATTCTGTTACCTTGATTGCTAAGGATGCTAAGGGCAATGTTGCTTCAATAGAGCGCAGTGTCAAAGTCGTAATGAAATCAACCTATTTGACGATGAAAGGCTTGGATAATCCTGAAAATAACAAAGCAGATGCGTTTATTGAAGCAGTGCTCTCTGAAATCATCACTGAGAGTATGACTCAAAGACAAAAGATGAGAGCCATCTATGATTGGTTACTCAATGAGATCAGTTATCAAACTGAAACCAGCATTGATTATTCGCTTGATTCATATAATAAAATTGATGATTATGCTTTCAATGGATTTAAGCGTTTAAAAGGACATTGCTTTCATTATGCGGCCATGGCGGCAGAAATGTTAGATACATTAGGACTTGAACTTACCTTGATAAAAGGAGAAGGTTATTCCTTGACTGAAAATGATCATTTTCTTCTCCATTATTGGGTCATGGTCAATATCGATGGCATGAATTATCATTTCGATCCACTTTATGAATATCTGTATCGCTTATACGATAAAGACAAAGATTTCTTCTTGGTTAAAGATTCTCTGATTTATTCCGAAACTCATATTTGGGAAAGAAACTTATATCCTGTAACTCCATAAAAAACTGTCACTCGACAGTTTTTTAATCACGGCTGAATAAATCTCGGGTATAAACTTTAGGCAAGACATCTTTGATGTCTTCAGTGATTCGATTGGCAACAATAGCATCTGATTTCTCTTTGAACTCAGAAAGATTTTGGATGACCTCTGCTTTTGAATATGTAGTTTCTGGACCAGATGTGGCTCGAATACTCATGTTATTTTACTAATCAAACTTGTATTTCATGGTCTGAAATACGGGATTTATGTTGATTCAACATGTTTACTTTTTTAGGTAGGATGTCTAGGATGGTAACCAGGTGGTTTTGGCAAGCAGTATACCGTTGACCAATCCAACATAACACACGAGAGTGATCCTTTCAAGATGTGTGAACAAATGCTAAAATTTAATTATACACAATAAATGAGCTTCAAGATGATTGAAAGCAACGGTTGAACTTTCACAAGATTCCCCATATTTAGAGCACATAAGCAAGATATAATGGGGTTAGATGAAAAACATTTTAATTACAGGGGCTGCAGGATCCTTAGGGCATACCATTGCAAATCAGTTGATTAAAGAACAACATCATGTGTTTGGTTTAATCATGCCTTTTGAAAATGATGAGATGTTAGATTCTGGTGTTGTCAGAATCATGGGTGATGTTTTAGATGTGGAGTCACTGAAAAAAGCGTTTGATCAAGTGGGTTCACATGCAGTTGTAATTCATTGTGCTGGGATGATTTCAATTGATCCAAAGGTGGGTCGCAAAATCTACCAAGTGAATGTTGAAGGTACTAAAAATATCGTTGCTTTGTGTCAACAATATATCATCGATCAAATGATTCATGTTTCCTCGGTACATGCACTGCCTGAACTAAAAAATGGCAAAATCATGAGTGAACCTGGTGAGATTTCTGCAGAAAAAGTATTTGGACATTATTCAAAAAGCAAGGCAATGGCAACCCTTCATGTGATGGAACAGATGAAACAAGGCTTTCCAGCTACGATCGTTTATCCATCTGGTATCATTTCAGATGAAGATGTCAAGAATGCATTTATGACCCAAATGGTCAAAGATTATTTGGGCCAACGAATGAATGTAGGCATAAAAGGTGGCTATGATTTTGTGGATGTCAGAGATGTTGCCTCAGCCATCATCACCATCATCGATCGTAAGATCATCAACGAACACTTCATATTGTCCAATCAATACTATACTGTCATGAACATGATGGACATACTTTATGATTTAACAGGACTAAAGAAAGTAAAGATGATGATTCCCCTTAGCGTAGTTAAAATGGTTCTACCGCTCAAATGCGCACTTGATCAACGCAACAACAGTGTCTCTTTGTATACTTCTGATTCGATCAAAATTCTAAGTTCAAACTCAAACTTCTCTCATCAAAAAGCAGATCGCATGTTAAGTTATACCCCAAGAGACATCAAAGAAACATTCAGTAACTTGATTGCAAATTTAAGTAAATCTTCAATATCCAAAACATAAGAAACGAGGTCATTATGACACAGAAAAATGAAGTCTTGATTGTGATCGATATGCTTAAAGGTTTTCTTGATAAAGGACCTTTAGCTGACCCTAGCATAAGACAAATCATCCCCGAGAATGTGAAATTGATCAAGTCATTCTTGTCTGAAGATAAGCCTGTTTTATCTTTTCAAGATGCGCATGACGCTGATGCTCTAGAGTTTGAAAATTATCCGTCTCACTGTTTAAAAGGTTCTGTAGAGTCTGAATTGGTTGATGAGTTAAAAGTCTTCGAAGATCAAATGATCAAGATTGAGAAGAATACCACCAATGGTTTCTTCGCACCAGATTTTCAAAGATTCTTAACGCAGAGTCCAAATCTAAGTAAAATTACAGTTACGGGTTGTTGCACTGACATATGTGTCATGAATTTTGCCATAACGATGAAAACATATTGTCAAACCATTCAAAAACCCATAACGATCGTTGTGGTTGAAAAAGCTGTGGATACTTTTGGATTACCAGGTCATGATAAATTAACCACTCATCAAAGTGCTTTAGGCATGATGAGAGGTGCGGGAATACTTATTCAATAAAAGTTAACTCAAGACATATATTGCGGTTTGTTTGTTGACCTTAATGATTTTGACATGCTCAAAAAACAGGATGTATTCATGCTCAAAGTGTTTCATAAAGTTAAAATAGTCTCCGTGTTCAACCCATTCAATAAGTGAGATCAAGGGATGATAACCTTGGTGATAATCGATTATGATCACAGCTTTTGTTGCGATTCTTTTCATTTCTTTAAGTAGGGACATTCTTTGTTGACTGGATATGCCATGTAACACAAAGGAACTGAAAACAAGTTGAGTACTTTGATCGGAAAAAGGTAAACCATGATCAAAATTGACGACCTGAAAATCAAGTTGTGGATTAAGTTTCCTGGCTTCGATGATCATTTTGCTAGAACCATCAACACCCTTGATGGACATGTGTTCCGCAAGTGCAGCCGTTAGAGCTCCTGTACCGCAACCCACATCGATGCCGTGCATTTGCTCATAGTTTTCTTGCTTAAACAGGATATCGATCGATCTACGATATCCTTTTCTTTGGTGTTTATAAAATAAGGCATAAGCAGGGGCAATCAGATCAAATAAGTCAATGTGTTTCATAATCTTATTATAGACGATGAACCATAAAGATGTTGTGAGATGATTGGTGTATACTTTGTTTAGATAAAGATGTTAATCACAAAGGAGCACCATGAGAGTAAGCAAATTGATGTTGAGGCTGAGCTTGTTGATGTTGACCGCATGTACCGTAAAACCAGGAGTAGATGTTCATACACAAGCAACATTATCTCGATTTAGAGCACTTGAAATCCAAGAGTATCAAGGTAAACTCTTAGATCCGGCAATTGGCCCTCGTGATAACTCAATCTCTGGTGTTCAAAACATCGATATCAGTAATTATGTACTCAAGATTACAGGTTTGGTTGGTACTGAAGTCACTTTGAGTTATCAAGATGTTTTGAAGCTGACGACCCATAAACGATTAATTACCTTGCATTGTGTAGAAGGTTGGGATGCGACCATCTTGTGGGAAGGGGTCTTATTAAGCGATCTGATTGATCTTGCTCAAGCAAGCAATACTGCTAAAACTGTCATCTTTCATGCTGAAGATGGTTATACAACGTCCTTACCTTATTCTGTCATCAAAGATCGCCAGTTGATTCTGGCTTATAAAGCCAATGGACTCGAACTGCCAAATGAAATGGGTTATCCTTTCATCGTCGTCGCTGAAAATAAATTGGGTTATAAATGGGCCAGATGGGTCACTGAAATCGAATTATCATCTGATGAATCGTATAAAGGGTATTGGGAATCATTAGGCTATGAAAATGATGCCGAAACCGATAACTAAGAAATATGAATAAAGATATAGAATTAGATTTTGATGAGTTGAATGAATGGTCAAATTGGCTCATGGCTCATCATACGACTGAACCCTTGGCTTGGTTAAGAATCAAGAAAAAGAATGCGCTAAAGCCAGGGATATTACTCAGTGATGCTGTTATTGAAGCCCTGCGTTTTGGATGGATCGATGGTAGACTACATACCATTGATCAAGACTATTTCTATTTAAGATTTACACCTAGAAGATCTAATAGTGTTTGGTCCTTGATCAATCGAACCAGAGCAGAGACTTTGATCCAAGAAGGAAGAATGTTCCCTATGGGGTTAAAGTCTGTTGAGTCTGGACAAAAAGCAGGAACTTGGCAATCAGCCTATACTTCCATAAAGAACACTGAGTTGCCTCTTGATTTTAGAAGTGCACTTGAGAATGAAGCGAGTGCATTAGCAAACTACGATAAAAAATTACAAGCCATCTACTGGATCAATACCTCAAAAAAAAGTGAAACTCGTTTAAGGCGTATCCAACGTGTTGTAACAGTTGCGAAGAATCATCAAAAAGTATCAGAATTGCGCAATAAAAAAGTTTAAATCCCTCAATTTTCAAGCTGCACATTTTGTGGAGATTACGACACCGTTGAATTAAAGCGGGAACTAACCATTAATTATTAAACTAAAGAGCCATTACGGCTCTTTTTCTATGTTTGTATTTGAGTGATCTTAACGGATTTGAAGTTCTCTTTGGTAACGATCGTGTTGTAGAGCCAAAGGTTTTGGTAGTTCTCCAATAACCAAAAAGACCCAGATTGGATTAAGAATCGGTTCTAAAGTTGCGATGATACTGGCAGTGGTCGCGGAAGTATGTTTGATGCCTTTTGAGAAAAAGATATATCCAAAGGCTTGTTGAAAGACACCCATGATGATGATCGTGATCCAAGGCATTGCTCCTTGATTTGAAAGAAACAAAGTATCAAAAGCCAGATAAGGCAAGAATACAATACCCAATAGATTACCCATAAAGGTCGCATCGATCGGTGAAGCACCTTTGAGCTTATTTGAAAAGAAAACCCCCGCAAACGTCAAGCCTGAGCCTAACGCAAGCAAATCTCCCCAATAGTTACCACTTCTAAATTGTTCAAAAAAGAAAAGACCGATCCCAAAACCAACCCCTAATAACGCAAAGGCATCGCGTTTCTTAGGTCTTTGTTTAAAGACGATCAAAGATAAGATGATGATGAATAACGGTGAAGTATATTGTAGGACGATCGCATTGGCAGCACTGGTCATTTTATTGGCCATCATAAATAAAACCGTTGTAGTCAAAATAAAGATGGATGCTGCGATCGTAGAAGGAGTTGCTTTAAATCGAAATGATTTTCTATAGATCCCTATGGTCAGTGCCGCTACGACACTGCGTACCGCTGCGATCGAAATGCCTGACCAAGGAATAAGTTTGCTTAAAACACCGCCGAGGCTCCAAAAGAGCGCAGCCAACAGAATAAAGAAGGGGCCAGATTTGTTGGTTTTCACTAGAACATTATAACAGAACATCAACACAATATATGCTTCAAAATGAGTAGCTTGGATGAAATCTGCTCAATGATTTCATGTGTAAAAATGATAGGATGATAAGTGCTTTAAAGCTATGATTGAAAATGAACAAAGTCTGTTAAGGCACAAAATTATTAAATATTTGTGAGCGATTGATTTGTTGGTAGAAGTAAACTCCTGTATGATATGTTTGTAAAAACAATACAAGGTGTCTATTATCTAAGACTTGATCGTATACACTATTATTTTAATTGTGACACCAAAGGAGCAAAAATGATTATTCAAAGCACAAAAGTATGGATTAATGCGACACTGGTTCCCATGCAAGTCGAACTGATTGATGGAAAGATCGTAAATTTATTTGAATACAATTCTAAAAAGGTGGATGAAGATTATGGGGATAATTATGTATTCCCAGGATTTATCGATATTCATACGCATGGTTATGGTGGAGCTTGGGCCAATTTTCCAACTCTAGAATCCATGAATTTCTGGAAGAAGCATATGCCTTTAGAAGGGGTCACCTCTTTCTTGGCCACGACTTCTACTCAAAAAGAAACTGATAATTTAGTCGCATTACGGATCATATCTGAATCGATGGATAAAGATCATGAAGGCGCTGAAATACTAGGCATCAACGTAGAAGGTAACTTTATCTCTCACCAATACAATGGGGCTCAAGACAAATACAGCATCGTCAAACCCAATCCAGAAGTCCTTCAGAAATACATCGATGCTTCCAACAATCGCATACTGAGCGTTGCGTTAGCCATTGAATACGATGATCAGTTCAAATTCCTGGAATATGCGACACAACATGGAGTGCGTGTATCAGTAGCACATACTGGAGCAACCTATAAACAAACTCGGGATGCTGTCGATCATGGATTACGTGGAGTAACTCATACCGGTAATGCGATGCGTCCGTTTCATCATAGAGAACCTGGTGTGTTTGGCGCAGCCATGAACATCGATGATTTGTTTGCGGAAGTCATTGTCGATGGACTGCATTTGCATTTTGAAACTGTCAACATCATTGGCCGTATGAAAGGCGATGATAAACTGATGTTGGTCACAGACTCAAGTTGCTACAAAGATTTCGAAGGTAGTTTAGGTGGATATACACGTAAGAAATCAGCCGATGGTGGTATTCGCGATGAACTAGGTAATTTGTCTGGTTCAACACTGAATGTTAATACCGGTGTGTTCAATATGTTCAAGAATGCTCGCTTACCGCTTAAAACAGCTATTCAAGCTGCAACGATCAATCCTGCAACCTATCTGAATGTCGATGACCGTAAAGGAACCATTGAGATTGGTAAAGATGCAGATATTACGGTTCTTAACCCTGCATTCGATGTGTTACAGACTTACTGTAAAGGCATCAAATCCTGCTAAATCAATGAAAGCAATCTGTTTCCAGATTGCTTTTTTTATGACAGTTTTAGACCTGTTATATCTTTTTGTGAACGGCTTTAAAAGATCTGCTAAATTTTGTTGTTACTATAGCTTAATTGTATCTGTAAATAGCAGTAATCCCTGTGGTGCTAGGCATTTTATCCTTAGGCAAGACATATACTTTACCACCATACAGTAATACCAATTCAGCCAAATCATCCAGGATATCATCAAAATTAGTACTATCAGTATCACCGAATTTGATTTTACCGTTTTTGTCATCTAATTTCCCTGGTATAATTTTGTCTTCTTCAATAAAAAGTGTATCAACTCGACTTTCGAAGGCTGCTTTTGCTACTTCGATTAAGTCAGAAGAACCTAAGGATGCAGCTGATGCACTACCGTAGGCATCCGTAAGTTTTTGAGTCTTCTCACTATTGATGACATCCATAATCTCTCTAGCCATAGAGTGTATTTCATCCAGTTCAAGGGATTCAATGGATTTATTGATGCCTTCTTCTAGTAAATAAGGATTATTGCTTAGTTTATTGAATTCGGTACGATATTCAGTTAAACAAACTAAAATAAGAGGAAGTTTTGAAATTTTTGAATAGTTCTCTAGAACAAAAGAATCCACATACCTGAAATATTTTTCGGTGTCTATATCAATTTTTGAATTTGTGTCACTTTGCCCATGATACATCGTTGGACCATTTACACTTGAAGTTGACCTTTGAGATAGGTGCGACTCGGTATCGCGATCTCCTAACACCTCGTGCAAGGTTTTTAGTGTATCTGAGTCTATTTTAATCTCGTTCAAGCCAAATCGATTGCCCTGATAAAGTGTAAATTTCTCACGATTTATTCCCAATAATTGGAAATTTTCTATGGACTGAAAAGCTTGTAAAAGTGGTTTGATATGATAACTATTGGCCACTACTGCGAATTCTTTAACGGGATTGTTAAGATTGTAGACAATGCATTTATCTTGATTGGCAAACACAGCAATCCCTTCAGAAGTAGCATTCCAAAAATCATCATCTTCCTTGAGTTCATGAAATGGTTTCATAATGGATTCAACCAAAGCCTCATCTAATTTCAGTTTAAACGAATTTTCAATTTCACGAATCAGATTCTTAAAAACAATATGATCTTGTTTTCTATCCGGGAAAGACCTGTGTGTAGGCTGATAAAGCGATATAAACGGCCCATTCTCTTTGGGAATCATATCCTGTGGAAAACGATGTACGATTTCATATAACATATTGAATTACTTCCTTTCGATTTTATGAGGATTCGATTCATGTGATGATCTTGTTTTGTAGACACAAAAACAAGCACGCTGATCATGAACCCATCATTGCTCTAGCTCAAAATTTGAACCATTCAATAAAGAGTAAAGGAATCGTATCATAATTGTATGTTATTATTATGTGCTAGAAAAAACTAGGGTTAGCGTCAAGAATACTATATAGATACACGATTAAATTTAACTCAATTTATGCTTTTATAAATACTTCAATTCTGTCGATTTTACCATCACGATTAAATATGCTGTGACTTGTTTCTAAATCTAATGCATCATCAAAACTTTTTTCTGTTTTGTCAAAGAAGGTGACAACACATTTCTTATGGTCTGATAACGTATAGATTACTGGTATTGTGCAGAATGTAAATCCTAATGAATTCTTATCTAACAAAATTGTTTCATTTTCCACATCATCACCACTTCTTGGTAATGACCATGCTTGTTTCTTACTTAAGAACTCAGACTTTTCTAATAATACTGGGTCAAAATGGACAAAACCGTCTTTAACTTTCACACCCAACTCCCCAAAGCGTGTGATAAAGTCTTCTTTAACTTGACCTGTCAAACCGGGTTGTTGAACACCTGAAAAAGATGGAGTATGTGAATAAGCATCGGTAGGGAATGCACCGTATACATCTGGTGATTTTTCAATTCCAATGCCTGCTTTAGATGATCTGTAACCATTAAGTAGGGCTAATGCTTCTTCATTCAATCCCTTTTGAGAATAGACATCTTCAAAGTTTTCTTGTGTGGCTAAAACCAACTTAGATACCATATGCCAATAAATGGATCCTAAACCTTCATATTTATAGAAAGTACCAGAACGTCCGGTAAAAGCATGGTGATTAAAAAGATCTGAAAAAATCTCTTTGACATGCTTAACATCTTCATCTTTATATTCTTTTGTGGCTATGAGCGCTTTTTCCATGTCATAACCATTTCTGAATCTTCCGTTGAAATGATATTTCCCATAAACATCTTTTTCTATAAACCGAGTACGATGATGTTCAAGTTCCTCTTTTAAGACAACGGAAGACATCACCAGAGCATCAGGGATTATATTCTTATCTAAGAATTTAGGAAGATCACGATTTGGATAAAGCATATAACTATCTTGATCTTCTCGATAAATAGGACTATGTTTAAGTGCTTTTAAGACACCCAGACTTTCTTGAGCATTTAATGCTTTTGAACTTAATACAGACACTTGACCTTCTAACATCTCATAGAGATGGGAAATACTGCAGCTTTGTTTATCAAATCGAATGAGGTTGTAGGAATGATAAAGACCGTCTTCGCGTTTATTCTTCTTAATGGAGTCCTTTAAGTGCATCATGGTCACTTCAATGAATTCTTTTAATTCAGTGATTGAAATTCCTGATTTCTTTCCGCTAAAGCCATCAGCGTAAATGGCATTACGATAGGTTTCACCAATATTGCCTAATGCTTGCATAATTTCAAATCGGACATCATCAGAGATTTTTGGCCCAAGAACATGTTTATTATTTTTTAATACTGCAGCTGTATCTTTAAACATTTGAAGAACTTCAACGGAAATGTCGATGGAATCCAATTCGATCTCATCAACCAATTGTTTCATAAAGGTTTGGAAACGATGTAGATAATACAAGGTAACCATGGATAACCCATTTCCTACCAACGCATTATTTGCATCATTCCACTCTGGACGCTGTGTATTCATCCATATTCCACCTTCAGGCACATAATTAGAGAGTTTAGCAAGCAGTGTTACTAAAAGTTTCTCTAGCAAATTGACTTTGTAGGTTTCATCATTTTTATAGATTAACTTTCCATCAGATCCAACATCGTCAGTTTTTGAGTGAATGTGTTTTTCAAGCGCAAAATCATATACGATCGTATTTCTTGGATCTTCAACCAATGCATCAAATCCTTTGATTCTATAGGGTACATTGGCATACACAAAGATGTCTTTGTGTAGATAGTCTTGCAACTTCTGAGGATAATAAGCCTTGGACAATTCCATGAGTTTAAGCAGATAAATGATTTGATGATCTCCCCAGTATCCAATATTTGACCATGGTTCATCTGGGTTCGAAGCTTCCCAATCCAGACCATTTTTCGTAATACGATATGGGTTATAACCATCAGCTGTTGAGGCATTGACAAACTTAGCGATAATACTCTGGGTAAATACTGGATAAGACATGGATAATGCTTCCCAGTTTTGGAAAATATCACGCCAGTTTCCTTCAAAGTTCAGCTTTTTACTACCATCTTCTTTTGTGACCTCAATACTAAATCTGTTCCAAGGACGACTTGGATCACCATGACGTCTGCTGTATGTAAGAGGTAAGTACTCAAGCACAAGCCGTTCGAAATCTTTGATGTTTAAACCTTCCACTCGAGAGAGTAATTCATTAAAGTTGATTGTGTTTGGCAACTTATTTAAGAAATCTAACTGTTGAGCATAAATATCTTTATTCCAAACTTTGACAAATGCTTTAAAGTCATCTCTTTCAATGTTATAGCCATCAGCATATACACCACCACGCATGATGTTGTAAAGCGTATTTGAAAAGTGTCGATAGCTTACTTTTTCATTGGCAGTGCATTGAATTCCATCTGCATTAAACACAAGCTTCTTAAGATTATAATCACCTTTAGAAACATCAGTGTTTACTTCATCAACAATGGATGAATTTTCAGTTAGCTCTTTAATGAGCTTCGCAACATCGACAGCACTTCGATTAAGGTCAGCAACGATAACCCACTCTTTAGATTCATTATCCTTAAGTTTAAGTGTATCTACGACATAGTAAGATCCTCGTCTTCCTTTAACATCAAGTTCTGTTTCAATGTCATGATTTAGAGAGAAAGCTTCTATTTGTTGTTCAGACAAGAGATGCTTAGGATGATCAAGTCCTTTAGACCAAACTGTCGTTGCCTTTAATGATTCACTTGGTTCAGCTTTATCAGACAAAATTGAACTCAGATTGTACAACCCTAATCCAACACCTTCTACCAACTCACAACGCTTATACCCATCAAGAAGGGTACTAAGAGATGTTTGTAACTGTGTGTTAACTCCATAAGGAAGAATGTTGCGAAGTCCATCTAAGACCTTAACATTTACAACTTTCTTTGCTAGGTTAACAATCTTTGATTCTTTTATGAATCCATATACATTACTGCTCTTCCAAGTGTAAGTAAAAGCAACTTCTAGATCATGATTGATTTCCTCAAACATAATCTTATTACCGATGGTGTTTTTATAAAGGTTTCGGGTGATTTTATATACATTACTGTTATGTAGAGAAAATGGTTTCCATAAAAAATTGTTTTCGTCTCTTGTGACGATGATGACGGTATGGGATCCTGTGTTTTCAAAGCTGTCATGGATTTTATCATCTGTATAGTAAGGGAATAGTGCGGATTCTGCATTCTTGCGTCCACAAGTTAGTCCACCCGTACTTGATATAAACATCCAATGGTCAACATCACTCACTACGGTCATAAAGAACGGATTCATATGATTATAGTTTTCAATCTTAAAGAATGACTCCTTTTTGATTGATACCGTTTCAAGCGAAACTTTTACATTATCATCGTTTAACGATGTGCTTCCGAAGAATAAACTTGATGGTTTCATGATGTTTGTTTCTTTCTCATTTCTTTGATATTCCTACTATAATCGATTATATAGTGCCGTTTTTAAAAGAGCAATGGGTTTTCCGAAATAGTCGTTCAGAAATATGAGAGTTTTGTGAAAACGCTTTCGTAAAGTATAGAAAATAAGATAATTGTGGTTTTTAGGGACATTTTCAACCTAGAAAGGGATGACTTTTAGTCAGTCACTTAGTTAAGGTTGGATGATTGTAAAGGAGAAAAAAATTACCAATAGGAAGTAATTTTGACTGATTTTTCCTTAGTAATTTACATGATAAATATTTTATGAAGAAATGTGTTCGCAACATCATTAAGGCATAATAAAACCCACCGTAAGTGGGCTTGCTGTATATTTGGCAGGGGTAGTAGGAGTTGAACCCACATCGACGGTTTTGGAGACCGGCGCTCTACCATTGAACTATACCCCTAAATGCTTATTAATTCTATCATAGGCAAGATTTCATTTCAAGAAAGAACTGTTATAATAAATGCATGTGAGGTTATTATGAAAAACATCATCGATGAAAGCAGTTTGAATCGTACTTTGATCCGCATGACTCATGAATTGATAGAACGAAATAAAGGGGTTGGGAATATGGTTTTAGTGGGGATATTGACGCGTGGTGTTCCTTTAGCCCAACGCATTTCCGCCAACATTAAACAGATCGAAGGAACAGACGTTCCAGTCGTATCTTTTGATATCCGTTATTGGAGAGATGACTTAGGTGACTTGAAAGTGCAGAAACCATCACTAGACCTAGATATTCAAGGTAAGACGGTTGTTTTGGTGGATGATGTGTTGTATAAAGGCAGAACCGTTAGAGCTGCCATAGACGGAATCATGAGCTTTGGTAGACCAAGTAGTATACAGCTTGCTGTATTGGTTGATCGAGGTCATCGTGAACTTCCCATCAGAGCAGATGTGGTAGGTAAAAATGTCCCCACATCGATCAATGAATCTGTAAGGGTCTTACTTAAAGAAGTTGATGGGGTAGATGCGGTCAATATTTTAGAACCTAATGAAAAGATGATATGAAAGAAGTTGGTTTATTGATTCTTGTATTGATCATTGGGCTCATTTTTGTCCTAAAGATCAATTCTGATCGAGCACGAAAAACACCATGGCTTAAGGGCTATTTTGCGCATCGAGGACTTTATACTAAAGATCAAATGATCTCAGAAAATAGTATGGGAGCATTAAAGAATGCGATTGAGAAGGGTTATGGAATCGAACTCGACGTCCAATTAAGCAAAGACAAGATCGTCTATGTTTTTCATGATGATGATTTAAAGCGAATGACTGGTTTAGAAGGCATTCTTGAGGATAAAACGAGTTTCGAGTTGGATCAACTCCAATTGATCGGATCAGGTGAAAGAATACCTCGCTTATCATCTGTACTTGATGTGATCTGTGGGCAAGTACCACTATTGGTTGAACTTAAAACCAGCCAACGTAAGAAAGAAAGCGTCACTACGGTCATTAAAGTGATGGCACACTATGATGGCCGTTATGCTTACTGTAGTTTTGATCCTATAATGCTTGGTTTGATTAGGAAATATGCCCCCAGTCAATTGCGTGGATTAAATATGGAATATGCTTTGGATAAAAAACACCTAAGCCTTTTAACCCGCATCGTATTACAGTTTGCCTTACTTAACTTCACCAATAAACCCGATTATTTGTCTGTAGATTATTCACACATTCCTTTTGTCTATAAGTTGTGGCATCAGTTTGGTGCATTTGGGATGATGTGGGCAGTTCCTACTCAAAGTGCTGAAGAAAAAATAAAAAGCCAATGTGAAACTATCATTTTTGATGGGTATATCCCAGGGTAATTGTGTTAAACTGATACGGTATGAATCTATTCCAGCGAGTTTTCTCAGTTGAAGCACTAACGCCTTCACACCATATGACTAATGAATTGCCTTCGACAAAGACAGTTTATACAACGACACTAAAAATGGCCTGGCCTTCCGCAATGGAGGCTGTTTTAATTTCAATGATTGGGGCCATGGATATGATCATGGTCAGTTCTTTAGGATCAGGGGCGATTGCAGCAGTTGGAATCACTACTCAACCTAAGTTTTTCCTGATGGCTTTTGTGTTTGCGGTCAATACCGGAGTAACCGTTATCGTATCGCGCAGAAAAGGGGCCAATGATAAAGTTGGAGCCAATAAAGCACTTCAAAATGGATTGATGATCAGTTTTGTGGTCACTTTAGCGATGTCGATTCTCGGATATATTTTCGCAGAACCATTCTTGGTTTTTGCGGGAGCCAATGCGAGTTATTTAGCAGATGCCTTGATTTACTTTAGAATCATTATTATAGGAAACTTCTTTTATCTCATAAGTTTAACGATCACTGCAGCTCAACGCGGAGCTGGAAATACACGTATTTCGCTGACCACCAACTTAACCGCAAACCTAGTTAATATCTTCTTTAATTGGCTCTTGATCTTTGGAATATGGATCTTTCCAAGATGGGGTGTCATGGGGGCGGCCGTTGCGACAGCGATCGGTAACTTTGCTGGGCTACTCTTAGCCATTCGAAGTGTCACCAAGAATGACTCTTTCTTACAAATACGTTTTAGAGATGAATGGCGAATAGATCCAGATACAGTCAAGACAATGTGGACGATTTCGTCCTCATCGCTTGTTGAACAGGTCTTTATTCGTATAGGATTCTTATTCTATGCAAAGGCTGTTGCAGGACTTGGTACCATAGAATTCGCAACTCATTATATAGCCATGCAAGTCATGAGTATCACATTTAGTGTTGGGGATGGATTGTCCATTGCCTGTACTGCTTTGGTTGGTCAGTCTTTGGGAGCCAGAAAACCATATCTGGCTATTCTATATGGACGAGTCTCGCAGCGCATTGGTTTGGTAATATCTATGGCACTTGGACTGTTGATCATCGCCCTTCGATTCAAAATCATGAGTTTATTTAGTACGGATCCAGCCGTATTGGGCTTAGGTGCCAATATTTTGATCATTTTGGCGATTTGTGTCGTATTCCAGATTTCGCAAGTCATTACCGTGGGTTCTCTTAGAGGAGCGGGCGATGTTAAATTTGTTGCGATGTTGAGTATGGTTACAGTCACCTTCTTGCGTCCTGCATTGACTTATCTTTTGGCTTACTATATGGGCTTTGGCTTATATGGAGCATGGTTCAGTGTGGTCTTTGATCAAGCCTTACGTTTTGCGGTCAGTCGATATCGTTTTCAGAAAGCGGAATGGACCAAAATCGAAGTATAAATTGATTCTTATTTTAATGATGATGAACTCATAAAGTCAACAGTATTGTTGACTTTTTTATCGGTTTATAGAGTAACCTCGATTTGCATTTCATCCTTATTTATCACCAGTTCATCCAAATTGTGAGTGCATTCACGCACTTAATAGCGTATAATTACAAGTGGTTAAATTAGGAGGACTTATGAAGAAAACTTATCTTACAATGGATGGGAACACAGCGACTTCGCATGTAGCCTATGCGTTTACCGAAGTAGCCGCGATCTATCCGATCACGCCGTCATCCACCATGGCTGAACTCGTCGATGCTTGGGCATCTACAGGCCGAAAAAACATGTTTGATGCTGTGGTTAAAGTTGTTGAAATGCAGTCAGAAGGTGGAGCTGCTGGTGCCGTACACGGTGCTTTGCAAGGTGGGACTTTAGCTTCTACCTTTACCGCTTCTCAAGGTTTATTGCTTATGATTCCAAATATGTACAAATGGGTCGGTGAATTGTTGCCTGGCGTCATCCATGTATCAGCACGATCACTAGCGACACGTGCCTTAAGTATCTTTGGGGATCACCAAGATATTTATGCCGTACGTCAAACTGGCTTTACGATGATTGCTTCTCATTCTGTTCAAGAAACCATGGATTTGGCGGGTATTGCTCATTTGACAGCCATCAAAGCCAGTGTACCAGTGCTTCATTTCTTTGATGGTTTCAGAACTTCTCACGAAATTCAAAAAGTTGAAGTCATCGATACAGATGTCTTAAAGAGTTGGTTGGATGTTGATGCTTTAGAGCGTTTCAGAGCAAATGCACTGAATCCACATACCAATCCGGTTACTCGTGGTGGTGCTGAAAACGACGATGTTTATTTCCAAGCCAGAGAAGCTCAGAATCTACACTATGAAAAAGTCTTGCCGATCGTTGAAGAGTACTTTGAAAAAGTCTCTAAATTGACAGGCAGAGAATATGCCCCATTTGTTTATTATGGAGCCAAAGATGCTCAGCGCATTATCATAGCGATGGGTTCAGTTACTGAAACAGCCAAAGAAGTCGTTGATGCTTTAAATGCCAAAGGCGAAAAAGTAGGCTTGGTCAAAGTTCATCTTTACCGTCCTTTCTCAACTGAGCATTTATTAAAAGTTATCCCAGCGTCTGTTACAAAAGTAGCCGTTCTTGATCGTACCAAAGAAGTTGGTGCTCATGAACCTTTATTCTTGGATGTCTATGCGGTATTGCATGGCACAGGTAAGATTGAAAGCATCGTTGGTGGCCGTTATGGCTTGTCTTCAAAAGACACTCAGCCTAACGACATCAAAGCCGTCTACGATCATTTAAATGAAACCAATCCGTTTGATGGATTCACCATTTCAATCAATGATGACGTAACCCATAAATCACTCAAGATCGATGAAAATTTCGAAGTTAATCATGATTATACATCTTGTTTATTCTATGGATTAGGCTCAGATGGTACAGTCAGTGCCAATAAGAACTCCATTAAAATCATTGGGGATCATACTGAACTTTACTCTCAAGCTTATTTCGCATATGACTCAAAGAAAGCAGGCGGTGTAACCCGTTCTCACTTACGTTTTGGACCGACTCCGATTCGTTCTACTTACTATGTCACAAAAGCAGACTTCATTTCATGTTCGCTAGATTCATTCCTAATTAGATATGACATGCTTAAGAATCTTAAAAAGGGTGGAACCTTCCTTATCAATACGTCATTCTCACCAGAGACTATTGAAGCTTCTTTGCCTAATCGTGTCAAACAACAATTGGCTCAAAAACGGGCAAAATTCTTCATCATCGATGCGACTAAGATCGCAGAAGAAATCGGCATGGGCCGTCATACCAACACCATCCTACAATCTTCATTCTTTGCTTTGAATGAACAAATTCTTCCTTATGATAAAACTTTGACCTACATGAAAGATGCAGCTGAGAAATCATATGCGAAGAAGGGCGAAGAAGTCGTTAAATTGAACTGGAAAGCCATAGAATCTGGCAAAGATGGTTTGATTGAAATCAAAGTTAACCCAGAGTGGGTCAATTTACCAGTCTCTAAGACTCGTAAAGTTACCGGTGATGAATACTTCGACCAACATGTCGATGTGATCAACGCTTTGGATGGTTATGATTTACCAGTATCTGCATTTACGAAATTTGGTTTACTGGATGGATCCTTTAGAAACAATGTTTCCTTTATGGAACATCGTACCATCGCGACTCAAGTTCCAGCATGGAGTCCAGAAAACTGTATCCAATGTGGATTCTGTTCGATGGTTTGTCCGCATGGTACCATCCGTACCTTTATCTTAACTGATGAAGAAGTCAAGAATGCTCCGCAAGAATTTGTGACTTTGACTGCTGTTGGTCCGACGATCGCACATTTGAAGTATCGTGTTCAAGTCTCACCAGACAACTGTGTCGGTTGTGGCTTATGTGCAGTAGAGTGTCCAGGCAAAGCAGGCAAGAAGGCTTTGGTCATGACCGATGTCAAAGACCGTCTCTTCGAAGCTCCTTTAGCCGATTACTTATACAAGAAAACTGAATATAAACCTGGTTTGGTTCCAAGTGATCAAATCAAGGGTTCTCAGTTCTTAAAGCCTTATATGGAAATTTCTGGAGCTTGTGCTGGTTGCGGTGAAACACCTTACTATAAACTCGCTTCACAACTCTTTGGGAAAGACATGCTGATTGCCAATGCAACCGGTTGTACTTCCATCTATTGCGGTTCTGCACCGTCTACACCATTTGTCAAAGATGAAAATGGAGAAGGTGTTGCCTGGGGCAATTCCTTGTTTGAAGACAATGCAGAATATGGCTATGGAATGAAAGTAGCTCAGAATTTTAAAGCCAATCGTATCGTTGAGATCTTAAGTGCAGCAAAAGATGCTGTTGAACCTGCATTGAAAGAAACCATAGAAAAATACTTAGCTGTCAAAGGCAAACGCGATGAAGAACGTGTCATCGTCAAGCAATTGATCAGTGAAGTCAAAGCCAGTAAACATGCGGGTGTCAAGGAAGTTCTTGGCTATGAACGCGATTTGGTTTCCAATTCAGTTTGGATCATTGGTGGCGATGGTTGGGCATATGATATCGGATATGGAGGCTTGGATCATGTCTTAGCCAACAGTTTAAATGTCAATGTCATGATCTTGGATACTGAAGTTTATTCCAACACAGGCGGTCAATCGTCTAAATCATCTCAAGCAGCCTCTATTGCGAAATTCGCAGCTGGTGGTAAACCAACAGCGAAGAAAGACATCGGACAAATCGCCATGACATATGGACATGTCTATGTTGCATCAATCGCCATGGGTGCAAATCGTGTCCAAACGATCAAAGCCATGAAAGAAGCTGAAGCTTATGATGGACCATCATTGATCATTGCCTACTCTCCATGTATTGAACATGGCATCAAGGGCGGTTTGAGCAATCATCAAAGTACTCAAAAGAAAGCTGTAGAAGCAGGTTATTGGACACTATATCGCTTTAATCCAACTGCTGAAGCAGGCAAAGAATTGATCATTGACTCTAAAGAACCAGATTTCTCTAAATTCAGCGACTTCGTCATGAACGAAACCCGCTTCAATATGTTGGAGTCTGTCAATCCTGATCATGCGTTAGAACTTTTGGCCAAGAGTCAAAAGGATGCTGAAAAGCGTTATGCAAGATTGGTCAGATTATCTAAATAATTTGAAAAGTGCCGATTATCGGCACTTTTTTTATCCTTACTCGTGTTTCAAAGTTCACTCAAGGATGCATATGTTATAATTAAAACACTAAGGAATAGGGGCCATCGTGAAAGTTTGTATCTATTTTAAAGCTGAAAACCCATTTTGACCTTAGGGACGACTTCTGTTGCTTTGAACGATGAATTCTTATGAAAAATTTCGTCCATCAAGGTCAATTCATCATCAACCATCAGATCAATACAACTAAAATTGTTAGTTATCAGACGAGGTTAAACTGTTTAAAGCGATTTATAAACACGGTTTGACCATGCTGATTGGGAAGGAATAACCTATGCGCATCGGATTATTCAGTGATACCTATTCTCCGGATATTAATGGGGTTGTTTCTTCTATTGTTACTTTACAACATGCCCTTGAGAATTTAGGACATGATGTTTTTGTGATTACCAATCAACCAAAGATTTTTAAAGTATCTTATGAAAATAATGTCTTACGTTTGCCAGGACTTGAACTGAAAGCGATGTATGGGTATACGATGAGTTCACCAGTTCACTTAAGAGCCTTCAAACATATCAAAGAGATGAAACTAGATCTCATACATGCGCATACTGAATTTGGGATCGGTTTATTTGCTAGAATCGTTGCTAGAAGATTGGATGTCCCTTTGGTGTCAACTTACCATACGACCTATGAAGATTACACGCATTACATCAATCCCTTACACATCAAGACTGTTGAGAAATTTGCCCGAATCTCAGTATCTAAACTCAGTAAGCTTTATGGCAGTAGCTGTCAAGCCATGATTTCACCCAGTGAAAAAACCAAAGAGATGCTGCTAGGATATGGAATTACCCGTGAAATCGCAGTCATTCCGACAGGTTTGGATCTTAAACGTTTTGATAAGAAACATACCCCGCCTTCAACCGTGAAGTCATTAAGATCGAAATATGGAATTACTGAAGAAACGTTTGTGATTCTCTATGTGGGACGACTTGCACGAGAAAAAAGCATAGATTTTGTGATTGAAGGCTTTAGTCTGTTGAATTTCAAAAATAACGACATTAAGTTGATGATCGTTGGGGGTGGACCAGATGCTGAACATTTACAGGATTTGGTTAAAACATTAAAAATACAAGATAAAGTTGTTTTTACAGGTAAGATTCCGTCAGAAGAAGTGCCTTCTTATTATCATGCTGCGGATGCTTTTGTATCTGCTTCTTTGACTGAAACACAAGGGATGACCTTTATTGAAGCATTGGCAGCAGAGTGTCCCTTATTTGCAAGACCAGATGATGTTTTAAAAGGTCTAATCATTGAAGATGAAACAGGTTATTTTTTCAAAACAACTCAGGAATTTGCAGACAAGATTGTGCATCATTTGTCAAAACCAAAAACCAAGCGTTTAGCAATGAGAAGCTTGGCTAAAGAACAAGTACGTATCTATGATGATCGTGAGTTTGGGATCGCAGTTGAGAAAGTATATCAACGCACCATCCATAACTTTAAACACAGTGTCCTACTAAAAAGCATCAAATTAAAAGAAGACATTGCGGAATGTTCATTCGATGGACCCAAAGGACCTTTTAAAGTCGTAGTCACTTTGGAAACCTTTGAAAAGAAAGGATTAAAAAGGCTAAGTATGGTCGCTAAAAAAACAATCGATGAGTTGTTAGAAGATGAAAAAGTTGCTTTAGCATATCAATCTTGTATTAAAAAACTGAGTTTAAAAGACAGAACTCGAAAAGAAATCTATGATTTCTTAACCCAAAAGACAGATTTGAAGATGAATCAAGTCAATGAATTGATTGCCCATTTAGAAAAAAGAAACTACATCAATGATGTGCGTTATACCAATTCAGCCATCGCAAATTTGAGTTCATTGCTGCAAGGCAAACAAAGAATCATTCGAACTTTGAAACAAAATGGGATTCCTCAAAATTTAATTGATAATGCCTTCAAAGTCGATGATGAAGAAATAGAAATCAGAAATGCATTAAGATATGCTGAAAAGATCAAACCAACGATCAAAGATGTCTCACTGAAGATGAAACTACAAAAATTGTCGAATAAACTCTTATCTCAAGGGTATGAATATGATATTATCAATACCGTTATGAAGAGTCTTAGTTTCAGTGAAGATGAACGTAATCAAGTTGCCAATTGTTTAAATGCGGCCAATAAAGCTGTTAAGAAATATGCGGTAAAATACCAAGGTTCTGCATTAAAAAATCACGTTTATAGTTATTTAACCCAAAAAGGATTTGAAAGTGATGACATCAATACGGTCATTAGTGAAATGGAGTGGACAAATGAGCAGAGTTAACATCAGTGCATTTATTGAACAAGAAAAGATCATGACGACTTTACTGGTCAATGTGATGAATCCTGGAGTCACCAACAATGGAGCTCCTTATGTATCTTTTACACTACAAGATAAAACAGGCTCGATCGAAGCTAAGCTTTGGGATGCCAAGGATGAGATGCTGGAAGGTGTAAAGCCTGGATCAGTTATTTTAATCAACGGAGAAGTTTTACGATACAAAGGTGTATTACAACTTAGAATCTATAACTTAAGTTTGGTTAATCCTAATGAAACCAATCCGGCAGAATATGTAGCATCAACGCCTTTAACAGACGCATACATGCATGAAAGAATTGAAGAAGCGCTAAGTTCTCTACAAGATCCAATCATTCACCAAGTGACTGAAAAGGTCTTAAGCGAGTACTTGGATAGGTTTTATACTTATCCTGCAGCTGCTCGTAATCATCATGATTTTGTGGGTGGTTTAGCAACGCATGTGATCGCAATGATCGATTTGGCCAATTCGTTTTGTGAGCTCTATCCAGCATTAAACAGAGACTTATTGATCAGTGGGATCTTACTGCATGATTTAGGTAAAGTCGTAGAATTATCAGGACCAATCTTAACCGAATATACACTGGTTGGTAAATTGGTAGGTCATATCTCGATCATGCAAAGCAAGGTCAATGAAGTGGCCCAGCAATTGGGTGTCGCTGAATCTGAACAAGTAACTTTGATCAGACATTTGATCTTGTCTCATCACGGAGAATATGAATATGGATCACCAGTCTTACCTTTGATCATGGAAGCTGAAATCTTAAACTACATCGATAACATCGATGCCAGAATGAATATGTTCTCAAAGGCACTGACAGGGATCGAAGAAGGAACCTTTACAGCTCGGATCTTTGCCTTAGAAAACCGTATGTTCTATAAACCAAAACCATTCAAGAAATAAATCGTCAACTTCGACGATTTTTTCTTGATATCATTTCACTTGCAATATACCCAAGGGGGGTATACAATGATGACGAGGTAAAACAACATGTCCATTAAAACATATGCAGTAGAAGGAATGACTTGTATGCATTGCGTACACCACGTCACAGAAGCCCTAAAAGAAGTTGAAGGTGTAAAAGACGTTAAGGTATCCTTGGCTGAAAAAACTGCTTTGGTTAATTCTGATGGGGTACAGTTTACTGTTCTTCAGCATGCGGTCGCTGAAGCCGGTTATACTTTATCTGAAAAGTAGACCTAATGATTGAAAAAACCTATGTTGTAAGTGGGATGACATGCGCAAGTTGTGCAATGGCTGTTACCCGTGCCCTAAATAAAATAGAAGGGGTCAATAAAGCCGATGTCAATCTCACCACAGAAAAAGTCTTGATTCAATCCGATCAAGATTTATCGTTTGATGAACTTCAAAAAGTAGTCGATAAAGCAGGCTATACTTTATCTGAAATCAAGCATGATCGCGAAGCCATCTTAAACATCGAAGGAATGACCTGTGCTTCTTGCAGCGGTGCTGTAGAACGAGCCCTTAAGAAACAAAAAGGGGTCAGTTCAGTCAGTGTCAATTTGACCACCAACAAAGCTACCCTAAGTTATGATCCTTCACTCGTAAAGATGAGTGTTTTAAAAGCGGCGGTCGATAAAGCAGGTTATAAAGCCAGCGAGATAGAAACCAAAGAACAGATCGATCAAGAAAGCATCAGACAAGCTCAAGAAATGAAAACCATGACCACCAAACTTGTTTTGGCGTCTGTTTTTGCGTTACCCTTGTTGTTCATCGCCATGGTTCATATGTTTCCACAGCTCAACATAAAGCTTCCTGATATCATTCATCATCATAAGAATCCTTTAAATTTTGCACTGATCCAATTCTTTTTAAGCTTACCTATCTTATATGCTGGACGCAAATTCTTTACAGTAGGATTCAAAACACTTTCTAAAGGATCTCCAAATATGGATTCTTTAGTGGCCATTGGAACAGGTGCTGCTTTTATCTATGGAACTTATAATACGATTAAGATTGCTCAAGGCTTTAATGAACTAACAGAAAGCCTGTATTTTGAATCAGCTGGGGTTGTTATCACTTTGATTCTTTTAGGTAAATGGCTAGAAACACGCTCTAAAGGAAAGACATCTCAAGCCATCAAAAAACTGATGGGATTAGCCCCAAAAACTGCCCATTTGGTTGTAGGTGATGAAATCCAAGAGATTTCACTTGAAGAAGTGTCATTAAAAGATATATTAATGGTTAAACCAGGTGAACGAATTCCAGTCGATGGTGTGATTGTCAGTGGTAGCAGTGCTGTTGATGAAAGTATGCTGACAGGTGAAAGCCTACCCATTGATAAAACAGTTGGTGATAAAGTCATTGGCGGATCATTAAATAAAAATGGATCTATGACATTACGCGCAACTGCCGTAGGTCAAGATACAGCTTTAGCAAGAATCATCAAGCTTGTTGAAGATGCCCAAGGTCAAAAAGCTCCCATCGCTAAGTTAGCCGATGTGATCTCACAGTATTTTGTACCTATTGTGATGGTCATTGCGTTAAGTGCTGCAGTGTTTTGGATGACTCAAGGTAAATCATTTGATTATATCTTAAATATATTCGTAACTGTTTTGGTTATTGCATGTCCGTGTGCCTTAGGTTTAGCAACCCCAACTGCCATTATGGTTGGGACTGGTCGCGGAGCACAAATGGGTATCTTGTTTAAAGGCGGAGAAGCCCTAGAACAAGCTCATAAGACAACTGCCATCATTTTTGATAAAACAGGCACCTTGACTCAAGGCAAGCCTAGCTTAAGTGATTTCATCAGCTTTAATGAAGATGAAGACACACTATTAACAATCTTAGCTTCTGCTGAATCTGTGTCTGAACATCCTTTGGCATTAGCGATCTTAGATGCCGCAAAAACAAAAGGGTTGACCTTGACTTCCCCAACCGATTTTATGGCTGTGAGTGGAAAAGGCTTAAGTGCCAAAGTCAATGGGAAAATCGTATTGATCGGTAACGTAAGTTGGATGAAAGAAAACAATGTATTATATGAAGAAACAGATCAGATCAAAGCATTGTCTGATCAAGGTAAAACAGTATTACTGTCTGCCATTGATGGACAGATGCAAGGCTTATTGGCCATTGCGGATCTCTTAAAACCAGAAGCCATAGAAACCGTTAAGAAGCTCAAAAAACTGGGTATCAAGGTTGCTATGATCACAGGTGATAATCGTCGTACAGCGGCTGCAATTGCCAAACAGGCGGGTATAGACATCGTCATGTCTGAAGTATTGCCTCAAGATAAAGGAACTGAAGTAGATCGTTTAAAAGCAGAAGGATATAAGGTTGCGATGGTTGGCGATGGCATCAATGATGCGGTTGCCTTAACCAAAGCAGATACAGGAATCGCAATTGGTAGTGGTACAGATGTGGCCATTGAATCAGCTGATGTTGTGTTGATGAGATCAGACTTAAATGATGTGGTTAAAGCCATTGCCTTATCCAAAGCAACGATGACCAACATCAAACAAAACCTCTTCTGGGCCTTCATATACAACATCATTGGCATTCCGTTTGCAGCAGGTGTCTTTGCGTATTTTGGAGGTCCATTGTTGAATCCTGTATTTGCTGGAGCTGCGATGGCCATGAGTTCAGTGAGCGTCGTAACCAATGCGTTACGTTTACGTTTCTTCAAGGAGTCCTAAAATGGAACACATGAATCATGACATGCATAAGCATACTCATCGTGAGAATCAAGAAATCATCGATCTGATCAATCGTTTAAATCGATTGGAAGGACAAGTCCGTGGTATCAAAACCATGGTTGAATCAGATGTTTATTGCGATGACATCTTGATTCAAGTCGCAGCTGTTAAGTCTGCTTTGGATGCTTTTGCAAGCCAATTGTTTGCCCAACACATCAAAACCTGTGTGGTCAGAGACATTCAAGCAGGAAAAGCAGAGATCGTTGATGAACTCATGACAACAGTTAAAAGACTGACACGCTAATGGATGAACGTAAGATTAATGTTGAAGGAATGACTTGTTCTTCCTGTGAACAAAAAGTAACCGCGGCCTTTAAGCGTTTGCCTGGTATAAAACAAGTCTCAGCCAGTTATCAAACTGGCTATGTGTACATCCAAGGTAAGAATCTTCCTGAAGATCCTCAACTCGAAAAAGTAATAGCCCCATTAGGCTATCATGTGGTCAAGGCAACTTTCCCATGGAAATTTGTCGCTTTACTGAGTTTTGGCATGATTGTCTATTTTGGTGTGTCGATTTTATATGGAAGACTCTTGTTTGACCCTACCCAAGAAGTATTTAGTTTTAATCTGATCATTGCCTATGGTTTGGTCAGTTCACTCCATTGTATTGGTATGTGTGGATCGATTGCGATGGGCACTGTGCTCAATCGAAAAGGCATCAAACCGCTTAATGGGATGTGGTCTTATCAAGCAGGACGACTGATTTCCTATACGGCTAGCGGTCTTATCTTAGGTGCACTGGGTGAAGTATTTACCATTTCTACCGGTTTTAAGAATGCATTACTTTTATTTGCAGGGATCTGGATGTTGGCTTTGGCACTACAGATGGCAGGCATCCTTAAAGTAAAGTTACCTTCATTTACTTTTAAAACCAAGAATAAACCTTATGGATCCTTTATTGTAGGTTTGCTGAATGCATTGATGCCTTGTGGGTCATTACAGACAATGCAGATCATTGCTTTAACAACAACCAATATGTGGTTAGGTGGATCTGTAATGTTGGTGTTTGGTTTGACCACAGCGCCATCACTCATGATGATGCAGTGGTTCGCAACTCGTTTATCCGCCATTAAAGGACAAAGCATTAAATTGATCTCGGCTTTAATTGTCGCGATGATGGGTTTTCAAATCATTCTGCAATCACCCTTTGTATATCAACCTGTTATGGCACTTATTGGAAATGTAAGCAATAGTGATCAAGCACCTGTCATTGACGGAGTTCAAGTCATTCACCTAAAGATCGTCAATGGTCAATATAAATTGGATGCGAATACAGTTAAAGTCAACCAAGCCGTCAAGATCATTTTTGATGGGTATGAGAATTCACTGGGTTGTGCGAATCCTTTGATACTGACTTGGTCGAATCAAAAAATTGATATCTTAAAGAATCCGGAGCCCATCATCTTTACCCCAACCAAAACAGGACGACTTGAGATCCATTGTTGGATGAATATGGTTAGGACCTTCCTTAAGGTCATAGAATAAACAGGGATCATAAAGAAGCCCTGATCAATTGTCGATCAGGGCTTTTATTAAGATTATGTTGAGATAAAGATTCGCAAGATTGTTTTTAAATTCTCTGGTTTTGTCTTTGTGAAATCAGATAAGTATATTTCTTTATGTGCTTTCACTTTGCGTTTTTGACCAAGTTCTTTTAACGTATTATCCATGATCTCAAAACTTAGAGCTTCGGTATCAAATGAACCCATATGTAAGATCTGCATACATTCACCATCCTCAATGACCTCAAATTTAACTTGGTCATAAGGACAGTCTTTAGTAAGTTTAAAACGTTGTTTGATTTCATCAACGTGATGGTCTTGGATGTAATCAGGTTGTCTGATCATAAGTGTATAAACAAGGTCTTCTTTCGTCCAATTTGATCTTGTTTTGGCTTCATCAGTAAGATCCCATAGTCCTTCTAAAGGATAGACCGCATAGTCGACATAGCCTTCGATGACCAAGCCTTTTCTAGGGGCAAACTTCAATCCATAAGACAATGAAAAGAGGGCTTCTACAGCACTTTGAAAGGCATCTGAACCAGGTGTGCCTTTACCTTGTATGCTTAGATATTTATAAGATGGGACATTGAGTCGCATTGGGAAAGCTTTAGGCGCATAGATGTGTTTCTCATCTTTCTTCCAGTCCTGTTTGATCATTTGACTTTAAGATCGATTTTTAACGCTTCGCTGAGTTTATCTTTTTCTTTGCCTTTAAAGGTTAAGATTAGGCCATCCATCTCATCGTATCTGGGAATCAAATGAAAATGAACATGGGCTACGCTTTGCCCAGCTGCTTCTTTCGCATTGCTTATAAAGTTATAGCCATTGGGTCTTAAAACCGCATCATAATGCTTTGTAAGCTTCCTTGCGATCTCAGAGATATCTTTGATGACAGTTCCAGGGGTCATCGTAAAATCATCATAGTGAGCCTTAGGAATGATCAAGGTATGACCTTTGGTGACTGGTGCAATGTCTAAGAAGGCAAGGTAATGATCGTCTTCATAAACGATTGAACTAGGGATATCGTGAGCTGCGATTCTACAGAATATACACATGGTGATCACCTCTTTTACACATCAATTTTAGCATAAAAAAACCACGATTTCTCGCGGTCTATTGAATGATATAGTCAGGATAATTGGTTTCAATCATGTCGTAGATGGTACGATCATAGATCTTGAATTCATTGGAATCATAATAACCCAGCAGAGCCAATTGAACAAAGGTCGCATCTTTTTTGAAGTTAATGATGACTTCATTCTTCATGGCATTTCCATCAGCAACGCTGACTTGAACAATGTAGTATAGTTCATTGGTCGCATCTTCGATGACAGTGGATAAGGTAGGCAGGGTCTGACCTTTTAAGAAAGTAAGCACCAATTCAGGTAAATCAGAACCAGTATAATAGATTTTTAAATCGCTTGGATATTCATCATTACCATATTGATCGGCTACAGTTGTAAATGAAGTTCCTGCTTTAATGGCTGCTAATGCAGCAGTCGCATCGGTTTTCTTTTCAATTTCCATGACTCTGGCTTTCATCGGTTTATAGGTTGAAACGATGGTGGTATAGGTCGTATCGAGATACTTGGAAACCAAGACATCAGACTGTGCTTCTACGATGAGCTTTTCATCATACAGTTCTTCTTTGGTTTTAAATCCAGCATCGTCTAAGCCTTTTTGTAGATCAGCTTTATTCTTTTCTAGGAATGCCGCTAATTCAGCATCAGCAGCTGCTTTAACTTCTGCAGTCAGGCCAACTTCTTTAGCCAGGATCATTTTCTTGGATAAGGTCAATACGACGACAGCAGGGTAAGGTTCGACTTTGCCCATGACATCATAGACATCGCCTTTGGTGATGGTTGCATTGTCTAACGTAATCAATACTGTTTTCTTATCGCTGATGCTGGTGGTCTTATCGAAACAGCCTCCAAGCAAGAATACAGCTAATGCCAGTACTAGTAATTTTTTCATGGGTTAGTCCTCTACTTCTACGCCAAGGAATTTCTTGATGGCGGCTTCAAGCTCAGTGTTACCATGGAAGTTGATGTTCAATGCTTGAGCATTTTCCCATAAGATCTTGGTTGATAGTTTTGAGTTTGCATTTAAGATCGCATAATAGAATTGATCATTTTTCTTTAATTCTTCTAAAGATGAGACGTCCATCTTGATCAAGTGATAACCATAAGAAGTGGTGATCCAAGCACTGGTTTGGCCTTCTGTTAGAGCTAAAGCAGCTTCTAGGAACTTAGGCTGATACTGAGTATCTTTATCCATGTATCCAAGTGAACCACCTTTTTGGTTGGTTTGTGAGTCTTCAGAGTATTCTTTAACTGCATCTGCAAAACTCATCCCACCAGCAATTGCATCTTTGACAGCCTGTAAACGAGCAGTTTCATCTGCTGTAGGTTTGGCAGGATCATCCATGGCAATCAAAATATGACTGACCATACGTGGTTTCTTATCTGCTAAGAACTTAGTGAAATATTCAGCCATGTGTACATCGAGATAAGCAAAGTTCATCTTATCAGTCTTTACGATTTGAGTAACATATTCATCAAGATCATCAAGCGAGTTAAAATCAGCCTGGTTCAAATAATACTTGGCGATGGTGTCATACGTATAACCGTATTGAGCATATGACTCAGCCATTTGTTTCCAATAGGCAATCGTATCGGTTTTGGTGGTTTTGATGAGATCAGTAATCTCTTTGGTCGTTTCAACTGAACCATCGATGATGGCTCTTTTTAGGTTGATATAGACCGCATAATCACCGTAGTATTTGTAAAGTTCATCATAGAACTCATCGGTTGTTACATCTTTTCCCCCGATTTCAAATACGACATCTTTGCCACCAACTTGTTTGGTAGGCAAGAGATCTGCAAACAAATCCTTGGTCATATTGTAGGCAAACATATGAATCATTGCTACGAAAACAGTCGCTATTAAAGCAAAGCCCCAGTTGGAAGCCATGGCTTTGGCAACTTTAGGTTTCTTTTTAGCTTTACTAAACTTCAATACTGCGAACACAACCAAATATACGGCAGCGAACAATGCAGCATATCCTATCAAAATTTTATATTCTACTGACATTTCAAATCCTCCTAAGGAATCTTACTTATTATAAGTTGATTCAGTCCATAATGCAAGAAATATAGTGCGTCTGATACAATTGGCAACATTCATTATGTTATAATTATTTATGCCTTAAGAAGTCGTAAAAAGAAAGAATGGTGAACGTAAATGAGCACACTTAACATAAAGAATTTACATGTCGAAATAGAAGGCAAAGAGATCTTGAAAGGTGTTGATTTAGAAGTCAACAGTCAAGAGATCCATGCTTTGATGGGACCTAACGGAAATGGTAAATCAACATTATTGGCAGCCATTATGGGTCATCCTAAATATGTCATAACTCAAGGTGAGATCACCTTTGATGGTCAAAATGTCATCGAAATGCCAGTCAATGAACGCAGTAAGATCGGACTCTTTTTAGGCATGCAGTATCCGATGGAAGTCGCTGGTGTCACCAATTCTGATTTCTTGAAAGCTGCACTAAACTCCAGAAGAACATCACCTATCCCTTTATTTACTTTCATTAGAACCCTTGAAAAGGCAGTCAATATGCTACAAATGAAGAGTGATTTGGCCCATCGTTATGTGAATGAAGGATTTTCAGGCGGTGAAAAGAAGCGCAATGAGATCTTACAGATGATCTTGCTTGAACCAAAGATTGCCATGTTGGATGAAATCGATTCAGGCTTAGATGTTGATGCGATGAAGGTCGTTGCATCTGCGATTCTTGAACAAGCTGCCAAAACTCAGATGGGACTTATTATCGTTTCTCATTATGAACGTTTCTATCAATTGGTTCCTGTAACGCATGTCCATGTCATATTGGATGGCAAAATTGTCTTAAGTGGCAATCAAGACTTGGTCAATCGCATCGATACAGAAGGATATGATTGGATCGCTCAAGCATATGGGGTCCAGATCGTAAAGGAAATCAAAACTAGACCGGTCACTGCGACATCGCTGGGAACCTGTGCTGTTAAAGAACGAGGCATGGAATAATGAGTGTCTTGCTTAATCAGGGACCCAATCGTTTTTCCCTTACCCACGATATCGAATTAAGTACTTTAAAAGACACCAAACATAGTTTGATTTTGGATATTCAAGATGAAGTCGAGGCAAGTTTAAAAGTTGATCTTGCTTATGGCAGTACTTTAGACATGTTTTGTTTCAACACTTCCAATCAGCTTAATACACAAGAAATCTATACCTTAAATCAAGACTCTGTTTTAAATTTGTCTTATGGGGATTTAACCCAAGGGGAGACAACTAGAACAGTTATGGTCAACCTTGAAGGTCAAGGATCTCAAGTACAACTCAGCAGCGCAACCTTGATCAGTAAGAATACGGATCTTAAATATCAATTTACCCACAAAGCTCAACATACTGTAGGTGATATGAAAAATTATGCGGTCATGATCAAAGATGGCAATTTAAGTTTATATGCGATTGGTCACATCACTGAAAACGGAGCCTATAGTGAAACACATCAAAGTACCCGTGTTTTAAACTTAGAAGGTTCTAAGAAAGCGGCAGTCTATCCGCATTTGATCATCGACAACAATGAAGTACAAGCCAGTCATGCGGAAAGTACAGGACAGATGGACGATGATCATTTGTATTATCTTCAATCCAGAGGGCTTAGTGAAGCTCAGGCCATACGTTTGATGGTTAAAGGATATCTTAGTTCAGTCACTGAAAACATTGCAGATGCGTCTTTAAAAGACCTGATCTTAGAACAAATCGATAAAAAGGTGGAAGAAATATGCTAAATGTCAAACAAATCAGACAAGACTTTCCAATGTGTGTCAAACAAGATGCGGGTAATGGAAAGATTTATTTTGACAATGCGGCTACGACTTTTAAACCATATAGTGTCATAGAAGCCGTTGTTCGTTACTATACCCATGAATCGGTCAATATTCATCGTGGAGATTATGATCTTTCTTATCAAGTATCTGAGGATTATGAGCAAGCTCGCAAAGCAGTTGCCCGTTTTTTAAACAGTGAAGAGAGAGAAGTCATCTTTACGTCAGGGGCCAGCGCATCACTGAACCTTTTTGCGTATGGTTGGGCTCAAAAATTTCTTAAGAAAGGCGATGTCATCTTATCTTCTGAAGCTGAACATGCGTCAAACATCTTACCTTTAATGAAAGCAGCTGAAATCACTGGCGCCATCATTGAATACATCCCATTGACCCAAGAAGGTGAATTGACGATCGAAGCCTTTAAAGCTGCGATGCATGATAAAGTAAAACTGGTTTCGATTGCGCATATATCCAATGTTTTAGGATATGTTCAACCCATTAAAGAAATAACAAGAATTACGCATGAATATGGAGCCATCATCAGTGTCGATGGGGCTCAATCTGTTCCTCACATCAAAACGGACGTGAAAGACTGGGATATCGATTTCTTATCTTTTTCAGCTCATAAAATGTTGGGGCCAACTGGAGTCGGCGTCCTTTTTGGGAAATTCAAACTTTTGGAAGACATGGATGCCTTTATGTTAGGGGGAGGCAATAATGCCCGCTTTGACATCTGTGGCAACATACAACTTAAGAATCCGCCTTTTAAATTCGAAGCTGGAACACCAGCCATAGAAGCTGTCTTAGGTTTAAGAGCTGCCGTTGAATATCTGGAAAAAATAGGCATGGATGACATCGAAGCCTATGAACACGAATTAAAGACCTATGCGGTCAGTAAACTAAAAGACTTAAAACATGTCATTTTATACAATGAACATGCGGGAACCGGCATCATAACGTTTAATGTTGATGGGATCTTTGCCCAAGATACAGCAGTTTATCTTAATTCTAAAGGCATCATGGTTAGAGCTGGTAATCATTGTGCCAAAATCTTAGTTGAAGTCATCAAGACTTCAGAAACAGTCCGTGCATCTGTCTCATTCTACAACACCAAGGAAGAAGTTGATGCCTTGGTGGAAGCTTTGAGAACCATAACGTTGGAACAGTGTATCGATCTGTCCATCATGTAGGAGGGTTACATGTCCGACTATCTTAAAGATCCCCAGATCCATCGTGAAATCATCATGGATCATTACCAGCATCCTCGTAATCATCATTTAAGCGAAGATGCGGCGTATCATAAAGCCCATATGGCTTCAGAATCTTGCATCGATGATTTAACCGTCATGATGAAAATAGACCAAGGCATCATCACAGATGTTTGTTTTGATGGGGTAGGATGTACCATCTCAACTGCTTCGACATCCATTCTTACCGATCTTATTAAAGGCAAAACCATTGAAGAAGCCAAAGTTATCGTCCATAGTTATTATGAGATGATCAATCTCGTATCTGTCGATGAAGATCTGCTTCAAGAAGCAGTCGCTTTCCAGAATGTTGGAAAGCAAGCCAATCGTATCAAGTGTGCTACCATTGGTTTTAAAGCGATAGAACAAATGATCAAGGAAGAAGAAACAAATGACAAACAATAACCTGCCTTCATCTGAGTACCAATTTGGTTTCCATGATGAAGATGTCAGTGTCTATAGAACTAAAAAAGGCATCTCCAGAGAAATCGTTGAAGAGATCTCTAAAATAAAAAACGAACCACAGTGGATGACCGAATTCAGACTGAAAGCTTTTGAGATGTTTGAATCTAAGCCAATGCCTCCTTGGGGTCCTAGTTTAGAAAGCATTCATTTCCAAGATTACACCTACTACATCAAACCTTCAGAGCGAATGGAAAACAAATGGGAAGATGTCCCTGATGAAATCAAAAAGACTTTTGATCGTTTAGGCATCCCTGAAGCTGAGAAGAAATTCTTGTCCGGTGTCGCCACTCAATATGAATCCGAGATGGTCTACCACAATATGTTGGCCGAAGTCAAAGAAAAAGGGGTCATCTTTACCGATACCGATTCAGGACTAAGAAATCATCCTGAACTTTTTAGAAAATTCTTTGGTAGTGTTGTGCCTTATACCGACAATAAATTTGCGGCTTTAAACAGTGCAGTATGGAGCGGTGGATCCTTTATCTATGTTCCACCAGGCGTCAAACTCGATAAACCTTTACAGTCCTATTTCAGAATCAATTCTGAACAGATGGGTCAATTTGAAAGAACTTTAATTATTGTTGATGAAGGGGCAGATGTTCATTATGTTGAAGGCTGCACAGCACCGACTTACTCAAAAGATTCCCTTCATGCAGCTGTGGTTGAAATCATTGTCCACAAGAATGGAAAATGCCGATATTCAACGATCCAAAACTGGTCGACCAATGTTTTAAATTTAGTTACCAAAAGAGCTAAGGTTTGGGATCATGGGATCATGGAATGGATCGATGGTAACATTGGATCCCACATCACCATGAAGTATCCTGCATGTTGGCTCATGGGGCCCTACGCAAAAGGGATGACCATATCTGTTGCGGTGGCTTCTTCGATCACACAAATCCAAGATGCTGGGGCAAAAATGATCCACATGGCTCCTCATACATCTTCTAATATCATTTCAAAATCAGTTGCTCGAAATGGGGGAACTGTCAACTATAGAGGCATGGTCAGACATGCACCCAATGCGCTTCATTCCAGAAGCAAGATCGAATGTGATACCTTGCTTTTAGATAGCATCAGTCGTTCTGATACCTTGCCTACCAACATTTCGTCTCATCCAACTTCAACGATTGAACATGAAGCGACAGTATCAAAAGTCTCTGAAGAACAATTGTTTTACTTAATGAGCCGTGGACTATCAAAGAGCCAAGCTTTAGAAACAATCGTCATGGGCTTTTTAGAACCCTTTACACGTGAATTACCAATGGAATATGCGGTTGAATTAAATCAGTTGATGAGAATGGAAATGGAAGGATCGGTCGGATAATGGACAAAGCCGCTTTAAGACAAAAACACAAAGATCGTCGTGTAAGTTCAGATCTAAGTTTGAATCTGGCGGCTTCTTTTTGTATTCAAGAAAAATTATGGTTAAAAATCGAATCTTATGAAAGTATAGGCATTTACATATCGATGAAAGGGGAAGTCCAAACCTTGGAATTAATCAAGAAATGTCTAGATGCTGGTAAGATCATATGTGTTCCTAAAATCGTCAATGGTAATATGATGTTTGTTAGGATCCATGATTTTCAAGAATGTGCAATCAGTTCTTATGGGATGATGGAGCCGATTTCTAGTGATCCTTACCAAGAAAAAATCGATGTCCAAATCATTCCCATGCTGGCGTTTAATGAAGAAAATTATCGTTTAGGATTCGGTAAAGGTTATTATGATGCCTATTTAAAAAACTATACAGGACTGAAACTTGGGATATGTTATTCAGAGGACCTTGATCCTGAGTTGAAAGAAACGGAATTTGATGTGAAATGTGATGAAATACTTACTGAATCGTGATGTTCACACAATTTAACACAAACAAACCACATGACTTACATATTGATTTCATATGATGAAGGTGCAAGAAATAACTTGCCTGTTCGATTTTCTCTTCTCAATAATGACCCTTTTATCGAACAGTACCCTTTCCCCTTTTTAGTAAAAAAGAAAAAAGATGCTCCCCCCATCTTTTTTCTTTTTTATGGACACTTTTTCTAGTGTGTAATTGACTTCACTGAGCTTCAATTCTATACTTGTAGAGATGAAAATTCTAGGGTATTTCCACGATGATCGATTTAAATCCACGACGATCGACATGATCCGTTTTACAGCACGGGTCTTTGTGTTTGATCAGGAGGGCAGGATTGGTTACTTGCGAATCATTGGTGAAGATGGGTTTGGTAAACGAAACCATTTGGAAACACCAGGCGGTGGGGTTGAACTTAACGAAACATTTGTTGAAGCAGCAATTCGCGAGATCGATGAAGAATTAGGAGCGACCGCAACAAACTTTAAAGAAATAGGGGTCGTCATCGATCGCTATAATGTGATCAATCGGATGACTTTTAGTGTTTATTATCAAGCACAACTAGAATCTCTACACAAAAACACCCAACGTACTGAAGAAGAGATGGTTCTCATCGACTCTGTTGTATGGTTAAGTATCCCTGAAATAGAAATTGAATTAAGCGAAGAAGAAAGCGATGTCGATCATATCATCCACAGACGTGAACGATGTGCATTCTCAGCACTTTTGGAAGATTTGAAAAACAGGGGCTAAATCTTCTTCATAGGTATAGGTTTCAAGTAAACCAAGTTGGGGATCATTTTCTAAAAAAGATGAGATCTGCTCATATTCTTCATTACCTCCAGGATGTTTGCGATAATAAGTGATCAGCAAATATCCTTTTTTATTAAGAAAAGGAAGATTTAGCTTAAGTGCATTTAAAGTTGTTGAGGTTTGAGTACACAACGTGGAATCACTATTTGGTAAATATCCTAAATTAAACACTAAGACATCAAAGTTTTTTACATGCTCAAATATTCTTTCATGGCTATCACAAATGATGCGCACATTTGTCTGTGATGCACAACGTTCACGCGTTTTTTCTATAGCCTCGTTTTGAATATCGAAGGCAAAAACTTCTTTGGCAAGTTTTGATAGAAAAAGGGTATCATTTCCATTACCGGCAGTTGCATCAACAACGATGCTTTCAGGATTTTCGATTTGATTCATCCATTGATGAGCCTTAGTGGTCACATGTAGTCGACTCACAATAAATCACCTTGAGTGATGTTTCTTCGTGCCATTTTTTTATCGATCCCATTTAGAACCGATGTTTTGTTTTTGACCCATTGAGGAGCCAAAACTTCAGAGGCATCCCCATCTCCAGTCAGTCTCATGATGACGACATCTTGAGGGATGTGTTGTAGTTGATGGATGACAAGGTTTTCGTATTCTTCTTGTTCAAGTAGAGTAAAAGGTTTAATCTGATGTGCTCTACCTAGTGCAGTATGATCTAAGATATTAAGCATATGGATCTTTATCCCATAAGGATGAAGTTGACCAACTGCTTTGGCGGTCTCAACCATCATGGCTTTGGATTCACTTGGATATCCATTCATAATGTGGATCACTGTCTTTAGCTTTGTTTTTTGAAGTTTTCTATAAGTGGATAAGAACAATGCATAATCATGACCTCGATTCATGGATTTGGCAGTAGAATCATGAATGCTTTGTAGACCGAGTTCTAGATAGATGTCTTTCTTATCACATAGGTGATCTAGATAAGCGATTGTTTCATCACTTAAACAATCTGCACGCGTCGCAATGGCTAAGGCAACAACCTCATCCATTTCTACAAAAGGTTCGAAAAATGATTTCAAGGTTTTAAGCGGTGCATACGTATTGGTGAAAGCTTGAAAATAAGCCATAGGAAGAGCATCTGGCCATTTACGACTCATCATGGCTTTACCTGCTAGGTATTGTGTCATTAAATCATCTTGAGCTTTACCAGCAAATTCTCCGCTGCCTTCTTCATTACAAAAACTGCAACCACCTAATCCACACGTCCCATCACGATTGGGACACGATAAACTGGTGTTGAGTGGAACACGATAAACTTTAAAGCCATAGCGTTGTCTTAAATCATAATTGAAAGTATGATAACGCTTGTTGTCACTTGAATAAGGAAAGAGATTCATGGTTTTATTGTAGCACAGCTGTCTTGACTTTTATGTGACCTTAGGAGTATGCTAATCACATAGCAATGACAAACCTTATGTAGATTGACCTTTCTAAAAAGAGACCTAAAGCAGGGTGTGAATTAGGAGAAAGAAAGTCGAAACTCAGTTTGTGGCATAAACGCTAAAACGTTTACGGTTCGCCCCGTTATCAGTATGAGAAGTCAGTAAGGTGGTACCACGGTTAATCCGTCCTTTGGGTGCCTTTTTTATTGGGAGGAAATATGGATCACAAGACCATAGAAAAGAAGTGGCAGTTGTATTGGGATAAACACGAAGTCTTTAAGACCGATGTTTATGACTTTAGTAAGCCCAAAGCTTACATCTTAGATATGTTTCCCTATCCATCAGGAAATGGGCTTCATGTAGGTCATCCTGAAGGGTATACCGCGACCGATATCTTATGTCGGATGCGTAGAATGCAAGGTTATAATGTCTTGCATCCGATGGGTTGGGATGCTTTTGGTTTACCTGCTGAACAATATGCCCTAAATACAGGTCATCATCCAGCAGCTTTCACCAAACAAAACATCGAAACATTCAAAGCTCAAATCAAAGCGTTGGGGCTTTCTTATGACTGGTCAAAAGAAATCTCGACGACAGATCCAGAGTATTATAAGTGGACCCAATGGATCTTTATTCAACTCTATAATCAAGGTTTAGCGTATGTCGATGAGATCCCAGTCAATTGGTGTCCTGAGTTGGGCACTGTTTTGGCCAATGAAGAAGTCATCGATGGGAAATCTGAACGTGGAGATTTTCCAGTGTATCGGGTTCCGATGCGTCAATGGGTCTTACGGATCACCAAGTATGCAGAAAGACTTTTAGAAGATCTTGAATTGGTAGATTGGCCTTCTTCCACCAAAGAGATGCAAATCAACTGGATTGGAAAATCAGTAGGAGCCAATGTCATCTTTAAGATCGATGGCACCAACAAAGAATTCACTGTCTTTACAACACGTTCAGATACCTTATTTGGGGCAACTTATTGTGTCATGGCGCCTGAACATCCTTTCGTCAAAGAAATTACCACTGAAAAGTATAAAGCTGAAGTCGATGCGTATATTGAAGCTTGTGCATCAAAAAGCGATCTGCAACGAACTGAACTCAATAAAGAAAAAACAGGTATTTTTACAGGTGCTTATGCGATCAATCCAGCCAATCAAAAGAAAGTTCCGATTTGGATCGCAGATTATGTATTGGCAGCCTATGGAACTGGAGCCATCATGGCTGTTCCGGCTCATGATGAACGTGACTATGAATTCGCCAAGAAGTTTGGATTAGACATTGTTGAAGTCCTACAAGGCGGAGACATCAGTAAAGAAGCTTGGGTTCATGATGGGATCCACATCAACAGTGATTTCTTAAATGGGTTAGGCAAAGAAGAAGCTTTACAGACCATGAATGATTGGTTAAAAGAACATCATGTTGGTGAAACTAAGGTCACATATAAACTAAGAGATTGGTTGTTTTCTAGACAACGTTATTGGGGTGAACCTATTCCGATCATCTTGATGGAAGATGGCTCAAAAAGAACCGTCGACATCGATGAATTGCCTCTCGAATTACCTGATGTCCAAAACTATAAACCATCCTCTAAAGGGGAGTCTCCTTTATCCCATGCCCTCAATTGGTTGGATGTTGAGATCGATGGAATCAAAGGTAAGCGAGAAACCAATACGATGCCTCAATGGGCTGGAAGTTGCTGGTACTATTTACGCTATCTAGATCCGCAAAACGACAATTCGATTGCTGCACCTGAGTTATTGAAGCATTGGTTACCGGTTGACTTGTATGTAGGTGGGGCTGAACATGCCGTATTGCATTTACTATATGCCCGTTTCTGGCACAAGGTTCTGTATGATGTTGGCGTCGTGCCCACCAAAGAACCTTTCGCTAAGCTTTTCCATCAAGGTATGATCTTGGGTGAAAATGGCGAAAAGATGAGTAAGTCTAGAGGGAATGTCATCAATCCTGACGACATCATAGAAACGCATGGGGCTGATGCTTTAAGGGTCTATGAGATGTTTATGGGGCCACTAGAAGCTGCTTTGCCTTGGTCAGCCAGTGGATTAGATGGAACCAAGAAGTGGCTAGATCGCGTTGCTAGAGCCTTTAGTGAGCAAAATAAGCTAAGTGATGTCAATGATGGATCACTAGATAAGTTGTATCATGCGACAGTTAAGAAAGTTACATCAGACATCGAAACTTTGAATTTTAATACAGCTGTTTCTCAAATGATGATCTTCATCAATGAATGTTTCAAAGTCGAGAAGATCTATAAAGAATATGCGATCGGTTTCATCAAGATGTTTGCCTGTTTTGCGCCTCACTATGGTGAAGAACTGTTTGAGATCATCAGTGGTAAAACAGGGATCACTTATGAACCATGGCCACCTTTCGATCCAAAATATTTGATCGAAAATGAAGTTGAGATCGTTGTTCAAATCAATGGGAAAGTCAGAGGAAAACTAACGATTGAACTCAATCGAGATCAAGCGTTTGTGGAATCGCTGGTCAAAGATATGGAGAACTTGAAGAGCTATCTTGTTGGAGTAACCATCATCAAAACAATTTATGTCCCCAATAAACTCATCAATATGGTTGTAAGATAAACAATGACCCTTCTTAAGCGAAGGGTCATTTTATTTTGATTTAAAAGTAATGAGAAACAAACTAGGATCGGTTAACCATCGTGCCTTGATATTTGAAACACCAAGTCCTGAACTAACATAAAGGTTCAAGTTTGATAGTGGATATAATCCTTTATGAAAAGTCTCACTTTTCATAAACAATGGACCTATGATAGGTAAAGTCACTTGACCCCCATGGGTTTTTCCCGCAAACATCACATCGATTTCGTTTTCATTTAAACTTGCGGAAAGATCTGGATCATATCCAAAGGCCAAGGTATATTCATCCGCAACAAGTTGAGTTAGAATCGAAACATCGCTTGTTTCATCCCAACCCAGAAAATTGATCGATGCACTACCCAACATATGTATAGGGATGAGTTTATTGTTTATGACTTCAAAACCAGATTGTAAATAAAGTGAAAGAAGCTCTGTTTGATGCTCAAGATCAGTATCGGATAATAGGGCGAATTTACCATAAGGTGCTTTGATCGATTTTAAGAGATTGATGATGTTGGTGCGTTCTGTTTCAGAGTAAGTTTCATATTGTGTCTCATCGATTAAATCTCCGCCAAACACCACAAAATCAGGATTCAGACTGTTAATTCTTTGAATGACATCTTCATAATATGTTTTACCTAAGGTATAGAAATGTAAATCAGAAAAATAAACCAGAGAAAGTTCATCAAAGGCTTCTGGGATCTGATCTGATTCTAAAGTAAGTCGATTTATCTTGAGCCGAGTCAAGGCACCATGGGTCGCATCATAGACGATGATGGTTAGACTCAGCAATAAGGCAAATGCTACACTCATCAAAACTTTAAATTTCATATGAACATATTTTAACACAGACCCTATTGAAAAATCGCCAGAAGGGTTATAATGAAAAAAAAGGAGAACTCATGAGAAAATTCATTGGACTTATTTTGGTAGTTTTTGGAATACTGGTTTTAGCAGACACACTTCAAGTATTTGGACCTGATGTTAAGGTCTGGAGCTTCATTTGGCCATCTGTATTGATTCTGTTTGGCTTATCAGGCATCATAAGAAGGGGTTCTTTTAGAATCTTAAGTGTCTTTTTAATCATCATTGGTTCTTTTTATCTTGCAAAGAATGCTGGTTTAGAATGGTTTCAAGGTAAAGAACTTCATCTATTAGCCTTGTTTTTAGTTTTACTTGGGATTCAATTGTTGTTCTTTAGTGGTTGGACAAGAATCAATCGGCATACCCATGATTTCATTAGACCGACTCGTTCCAACGGAAAAGAATTCTCAGCGTTTATGGGAGGTTTAGATGAAAGAGTAATTTCAGAAGACTTTAAAGGCTGCAGTGTTTCAGCCATCATGGGTGGTGCTGAACTTGATTTATCGCAAGTCATCATCAAACAGGATGTCAATATCGAATGTACCGCAGTGATGGGGGCCGTTGAAGTGATCTTGCCTAGAAATGTAAGAATCGTAGTGAGTGGGACACCTGTTATGGGTGGCTATGAAAACACCAATCCTGGTGATCCAAATGCCCAATTTACGATCAATGTCCAATATACAGCCGTTATGGGAGCTGTTGAGATCAGATAAAAGAGAGCCGCAAGGCTCTCTTCTTTAGAATTGATTGGTTTTTTGTTTACTGACCATGGCTGCTTTTTGATTTAGGATGACTGGGATGACGATTGGATTGCGTCTTGTCTTTAGATAGAGATAAGGTTCTAAGGAGGTTCTTACCGCATTCTTGAGATCATTGAAGGTAACCTTGTTCATCATGGTTTTCTTAAGCGCATCATAGACGATAAGCTCAGCTTCTTTTAGCAAGGTTTGGTTTTCTTTCAAATGTACGAAACCTCTAGAGACAATACTTGGTCTAACCAAGATCTTATTGAAACGTGAATCGATTGAAACGATGACGGCAACCATACCATTGTCACCCAAGATCTTACGATCTTTTAGGACAGAGGTGGATAAACCAGATGCATCATTTCCATCAACATAGATATCATCAGTAGGAATACGTGTATCAGATTGGAAGACAACCCCATCACGCAATACCAAAGCATCCCCATTGGCTAAGATAAAGACCTTATCAGGATCGACACCTGTTTCGATGGCAGTTTTAGCATGCGTCTTCAACATCTTATATTCACCATGCATCGGCATGAAGAAGTGTGGTTTGATCAACTGTAACATGAGTTTTTGTTCTTCACGTGAAGCATGTCCAGTTGTATGAAGTGAGTTTAAAAGTGAGTTGGTCAAGACGTTTGCGCCTGATCGCGTCAATTGATTCACCACTGCATTAACCGACAATGCATTGCCAGGAATCGGTGAACTTGAAAATACAACAGTATCACCAGGAATGATTCTGAGATGACGATGGGTCCCATTGGCCATTCTTGATAAAGCGGCCAAAGGTTCACCTTGACTTCCGGTGACTAAAATACAGATCTTATTGGCAGGTATCGTATTAAGATACTCAGGTTCAACGAAATTTCCATCTTCTACTTTGATGTGTCCATATTTCTTACCGATGGCGACGACATTTTCCATCGATCTGCCAAAGACAACGATTTTTCGCCCACACGCAATAGCTGCTTCAATGACCTGTCTAACGCGGTAAACATTAGACGCAAATGTCGCGACAATGAGTCTGCCTTGAGCTTTACGGGTTATGTCTAAAAGAGATGCAGCAACTTCTCGTTCGGAAATTGAGAATCCATTGACCGAAGAATTGGTAGAATCACTCATTAAAAGTGTTACACCGATTTGTCCAATATATGCCATTTTTTGATAGTCTGCATTGGCTCCAACAGGGGTCAAGTCAAACTTAAAGTCACCTGTCTCAACGATACGACCATTTGGTGTGTTAAGTAAAACACCTAGTGAATCTGGAATAGAATGAGTCGTTTTAAAGAAGCCGATCTTAAAGAATTCAGTTTCAACTCGAGAATCATCATCGATGATTTCGATATCGATCTTATAGTGTCTTCGTTCTTCAAGTTTCTTTTGGATCAAGGCTGCCGCAAACTGGGGAGCATAGATCTTAGGCAGTTTGACGCTTTGCATCAAAAATGGAATACCACCGATATGGTCTTCATGACCATGGGTGATGATCAACGCTTTGATTTTATGTTGATTGCGCTGCAGATAGCTATAATCAGGGATGACATAGTCAACGCCCAAAAGGCTTTCTTCAGGAAAGCGTACACCAGCATCCAAAATAATGATTTCTTCGCCGTGTTCAAAGCAATACATGTTTTTACCGACTTCACCAAGCCCGCCTAAAGCATAAACCAAGGTATCCGTCGCGCGGTTAAATGTCTTGTGTTCTGAGGATTCGTTTTTTAGTTCCATTAGGACTCCTATTCGATGACGATCATGTTTTCGCTCATAGCCCAAGGGTTATTCGCATCGATTCGATCGTAAAATAATATGCCGTTTAAATGATCTATTTCATGTTGTATGACTATGGCGGCATAACCATGTTCTTTAAGCAGGACTTCTTGTTGAGACAGTATATCATAAGCTTTAACGGTTATGCGTGCTGAACGCTTCACAAAGCCTTCATGAACGATTTCTACGCTTAAACAACCTTCGCCGCCTTTTAGTGCAGCTTGTTGAACAGAATGAGCAATGATTTTAGGATTGGCCAATAAATAACTCTTAGGTTGATCGTCTTCTGTGTCGATCATGACCATGATGATGTGGACAAATTCTCCAACTTGTGGGGCTGCTAAACCTACAGCAGGTCTTAGTTGATATTTTTCGGCTTTTTCTTCATCACGACTGTCTTTGACATAACGAAGCATCCGTTTAGCTAAGGCCGTATGTTTATGACTTAAAGGCACATCAATGGGTACTGACTTATTTCTCAGTATTGGATCTGTATCTTTAACGATGGATTCATAGTTGATTCTCATTTAAAAAAACCTTTCACACGCGCTGATGATATGTCACTATCACTCTTGACAGACTTATTATACAGAAAGTCAGATGATTTACAAGTAATAAATGCCCTAAGTTCATTATAAGCCTATTTTTATTTGATACAATTAAAATGATGAAAACAAAACAATTCTCACTCAAATTGCCCAAAGGCAGAGACATATCGATTCAATTGGCCATGATTGGCTTAATGATCATCGGATTGGTCATGAGTGGCTCAGCTGCAATGACTTCTGATGTGCAACTTTTTGATATATTACTGGTCATTGTTAAACAAATCATATTTTTAAGTTTGGGTTATGTTGGTTATGTATGGTTCAGTAAACATTTCGAGTTGGACTTTTTTAGACGTCATTATTTTCTAATCATGTTTTTTTCTTTTGTGTTTGCGATCATTCCACTGTTTTTTCCAGAAATCAATGGTGCTAAAGCGTGGATTCCTATTCCTTTACCTTTTATAAAATTTAGTATTCAGCCTTCTGAATTTCTAAAGATGATCGCGGTTATTATTTTGGCTGTTTATTTGGGAGATGTTAAAGTCGCCAAAGCTAAAAGAGGTCAACTTCTTAAGATGCCACTGTTTTTTATCGGTGGGTTACTGTTTATTATCGCGATCTTACAGTCAGATCTTGGATCAGCTGTGGTCATGCTTGGGATGTGTGCGTTGGTTTTCTTACTTTCTACAGCCCCAAGTATCAGAGGAATACAGTGGTCTGTTTTAATCGGATTCGCTGGGTTTTTGATTCTTGCGGGTTTACTTTTAACGGACTTTGGTTTGAATTTGATTAGAGGTTTAGGGATCCCTGAATATATGGTCAATCGTTTTGAGAATACAGTTGATCCTTTTATTAACCGTTATGGGACAGGTTATCAGTTGGTCAGTTCATTGATGGCTTTTGTGAAGGGGAATTGGTTTGGGGTCGGTTTTGGGAAGAGTCTACAAAAATATGGTTATTTACCAGCTGCCCAAACTGATTTTATATTGGCAATCATTGCTGAAGAGATTGGCTTTCTTGGTGTTATCGCTGTCACAGGGTTGACTTTATTTATTGTTGTTAAAATATTTATCGCTGCCTATAAGACCAATCAAGATGCCCATAAGATGATATTGAGTGGGGTTGCTTATTATCTCTTATTGCACTTTATTCTTAATGTGGGAGGTGTAACAGCTCTGATCCCCCTTACAGGTGTGCCTTTACTGTTGATCAGTTCTGGAGGATCCAGTATCTTATCGATCATGTTTGCTTTAGGTATCGCACAACGTTTGTTATCCCTTCAAAAAGCAGAGATTAAGCCATGAGGATCATTGCGGGAACCTATCGATCTAGATTGATCAAAGCCGTTGAAGGATCTTCTACTCGACCTACATTAGATAAAGTAAAAGAAGCCTTGTTTTCTACCTTAGGACCCAACATTTCTGGAAAATCCGCATTGGATCTATTTGCGGGCAGTGGAAACATTGGATTAGAAGCGATATCACGAGGTATGCAACCGGTTGTGTTTGTGGATGGTTCACAAGATGCCATACATGTTATTCACGCCAACATCAAAGCACTGGGCTGTGAGAAACAAGCCCAAGTATATCGAATGGATGCATTTCAAGCTTTGCGTTATCTATCGAAGAAAGAACTGAAGTTTCATTTTGTTTATCTTGATCCTCCTTATTTAAAGGTGGATCTGGTAGGTATCCTAGAGGCATTAAAACACTATGATTTGATCCTTGAAGACAGTATAATGGTCATAGAGCAACCTAAAGATGCATCACTGATTGAGCATCCTGCTTACACATTAGAAAAGACTGCGGTGTATGGCACAGTAGCCTTACACTATTACCGGAGGAAACATGATTAAAGCACTGTATCCAGGATCTTTTGATCCTTTGACCAATGGTCATTTAGATGTCATCAAACGTGCATCTGCGATATTTGATGAACTGGAAGTGGTCATAATGACCAATCCCAATAAAGCGTTTACCTTTTCGATCGAAGAAAGAATTGAGATGTTGGAAAGTGTCATCACGAAGTTTTCTAATGTCACCATCAGTGCACAATCAGGTTTAACGGTAGATTATGCCCAAAAAGTAGGGGCAACCGTTTTAGTGAGAGGCATTCGAGCGGTCATGGATTATGAATATGAACTTCAGCAAGCTACGGCCAACATGATCTTAAACCCAGATGTTGAAACCATCTTCTTATTGACGCATCCTCAGTGGTCTTTCTTATCATCCAGTGTCGTTAAGCAAGTTGCGCTCAATCATGGTGACTTAACCAGCTTTATTCCACCTGAAATCAAAGACGTGATCTTAAAGAAATATCTAGAATGACCGAAAGGTCATTTTTTATGTGAACTCACCCATATTAGCACTTAAGACTTGACAGTGCTAAATGAGTTGCTATAATATTAGCAGACCCCATTAGGGAGTGCTAAGGAGGAAACGTGCTAACTGATCGACTGATTGAAATCTTAGGCGCCATCGTTGATGAATACATATTCAAACCGCTGAACCCGTTGGATCAAAGACTTTGGTCGAGAAATATCGTTTGCCTTATTCCTCAGCCACCATCCGTCATGAAATGAGCGAATTAGAACTGTTGGGTTATTTAGAAAAGACCCATACTTCATCGGGTCGTGTCCCATCTACCCAGGGTTATCGATACTATGTCGAAAACATTATGGTTGAAAAGATGGATGAAAAACTTGAACTTGTTTTGCGAGAAGTCTTCTCCGATCGAGCCATGAAAATCGATGAGGTCATCAAAAGAAGTTGTGATATCTTATCGCAAATGACCAATCTTACATCGCTTGTATTGGGTCCAGAAGCTCATACCCAAACATTAGAACACATCGATTTATTCCCGATCGATCAAAATCAAGCCGTCGCCATCTTCATTACCAACACGGGTCATACCGAAAATCGCCTCTTTGTTGAAGAATTGGCATCGTGTTGTAAGATCCTTAATGAACGATTAAGCGGAACCCCTTTATTTGAAATCAAAGCCAAACTGAATTTGATCAAACCGATCTTGGCTAAAGCCATTAAACAATATGAAGTCGTCTTTGAAGCTTTCTTCAATGCCTTCCTCAAATTTGCCAGTGATAACTATTATACCAGTGGTCAAAATAACCTACTCAATCAACCAGAATTTGCGGATATCGCAAAATTGAAACAATTGTTAGGGATGTTTGAAAACAGTGCGATCTGGCGTGAAATTGGTCAAGATCGAAATGCTTTGAAGTTAACCCATTCGGATCATTCTTCCTTAGTATGGATGGATGATGTTGCCATTGTCACCTCTACGTTTAATCTCAATAACGATGAAAGTGGACAGTTGATGGTGGTTGGACCCAGTCGAATGGAATATAACCGCGTAGTGGCTTTGATGGAATTCATGAGTAAAGCCATAGAAAAAATATACGGAAAAAGGAGAGATTGATGGAAGACAATGAAAAAGTAGTACAACCAGAAGAAGTCCATGAAGAACATTTGGACAAACACGAAAAGAAGGAGCATAAGGAGCACAAGAAGTTAAAAGATCAGATCGTAGAATTGGAAATCGAAAATGCGAAACTGAAAAATGAATACTTCAAGGCTTATGCCGATGCGGAAAACTTCAAAAAACGCAATCAAAGTGACATGGAGGTTGCGAAGAAGTATCGTATCCAAAGCTTCGCCAAAGAAATTTTACAAGTATTGGATAACTTAGAAAGAACACTTAAGAATATCGAAGACAAGGATTCTTCTTTAACCAAAGGCATCCAGATGACGTATGATCAACTGGTAGCTGCCTTGAAAAATGAAGGTGTTGAGGAAATACTGGCAATAGATCAGCCTTTAGATCCCAATTTACATCATGCCATTCTCACCGAACAAAAAGAAGGTGTAGAACCAGGAATCATCATCGAAGTCTTACAAAAAGGATATGTTCTCAAAGATCGCTTACTCAGAGCATCTTTGGTTAAAATCAGTGAGTAAAAGGAGCACAACACTATGAGCAACAAAATTATCGGTATCGATTTAGGAACCACAAATTCCTGTGTCGCCGTCATGGAAAACGGCGAAGTCAAAGTTATTACCAATCCAGAAGGCAATCGTACGACACCCTCAGTAGTCGCCTACAAGAATGGTGAAAAGATCGTCGGCGATGCTGCTAAGCGTCAAGTCGTCACCAACAAAGATTCCATTCTTTCGATCAAACGTAAGATGGGCAGCAATCAAACAGTAACTTTAGAAGGCAAGACCTATACGCCTCAGCAAATTTCAGCCATGATCCTCCAATACATTAAGGGTTATGCGGAAGCTTACTTGGGTGAACCTGTCACCAGAGCAGTCATCACCGTTCCTGCTTATTTTAATGATGCACAGCGTCAGGCAACAAAAGATGCAGGCAAGATTGCTGGTTTAGAAGTAGAACGCATCATCAATGAACCTACGGCTGCAGCTTTAGCATTTGGAATCGATAAAACCGAAAAAGAACAGAAAGTCCTGGTCTTTGACTTAGGCGGAGGAACATTCGACGTTTCCATCTTGGAATTGGCCGATGGGACTTTCGAAGTCCTAGCAACCGCAGGTGATAACGTACTTGGCGGAGATGATTGGGATAATGTGGTCGTCGATTGGTTGGTTGCCAACTTCAAAAAAGACAATGGCATCGACTTAAAAGGCGATAAGATGGCTTTACAGCGTTTAAAAGAAAGTGCTGAAAAAGCTAAAAAAGATTTATCAGGTATGATTTCTACACAGATCTCATTGCCGTTTATATCTGCCGGAACCAATGGACCTTTGCACATTGAAACGACATTGACCCGTGCAAACTTCGAAAATATGACACGTCATTTGCTTGAACGTTGTATCGCACCTGTTAGACAGGCACTTAAAGATGCCGGTTTGACGAAGAATGATATTCATCAGATCTTATTGGTTGGTGGATCGATTCGTATGCCTGCAGTTCAAGAATTGGTTAAACAAGAATTAGGCAAAGAAGGCAATAAATCAGTTAATCCAGATGAAGTCGTTGCGATTGGGGCAGCCATTCAAGGTGCTGTCATTAGTGGCGATGTCAAGGATGTCTTACTTTTGGATGTTACACCTCTATCTTTAGGTATCGAAACCTTAGGTGGCGTATCTACAACCTTGATTACCAGGAATACAACCATTCCTACTTCAAAATCTCAAGTCTTCTCAACGGCTGCTGACAATCAGCCGGCTGTGGACATCCATGTCTTACAAGGTGAACGTCCAATGGCCAAAGACAATAAGACCTTGGGTCTATTCAAACTTGATGGGATTGCTCCAGCCAGAAGAGGTATCCCTCAGATCGAAGTCACCTTTGACATCGACGTCAATGGCATCGTACATGTCTCAGCTTTAGACAAAGGCACCAATAAGAAACAATCCATTACGATTTCTGGATCTTCAGGTCTCAGCGATGATGAAATCGAACGCATGATCAAAGAAGCTGAAGAACATAAAGCTGAAGATGAAAGATTGAAAGAAGAAGCTGAACTGAAAAACAAGGCTGAACAATTCATCAATCAGATCGATCAAGCGCTAGAAAATGACACCAAGATGGATCCTAATCAAAAAGCTGAAGTCATCAAGCTTAAAGAAGAACTTCAACAAGCCATCAAAGACAACAACATCGATCTTTTGAGAACCAAACTCGATGAGCTTGAAAAAGCGGCCCAAGCGATGAGCGAAGCCATGTATAAACAAGCCGATGAACAAAACCAAGGTCAAGATCAAACTCAAAATGATCAAGGTCCTCAAGACGACAACGTTGTAGACGCAGAATTCAAAGAAAAATAGAAACATTAAACCTGAGTTGATCTCAGGTTTATGAGTGGAGGAAGTATGGCCGAGAAACGTGATTATTATGAGGTACTGGGCTTATCTAAAAGTGCCACGGACCAAGACATCAAGAAGGCTTATCGTTCATTAGCCAAGAAATTTCATCCTGATGTCAATAAAGAAAAAGGTTCTGACGTAAAATTCAAAGAAGTCCAGGAAGCCTATGAGACCCTTATGGATCCCCAAAAACGCGCTTCATATGATCAATTTGGTCATGCGGGTATGGAAGGGGCCGGTGGTTTCGGTCAAGGTTTTGGCGGCTCTGCGGACTTCGGCGATCTGAATGATATCTTTGGGTCTTTCTTTGGGGGCGGCATGGGTGGCCAACAACGCAGAAACACCACAGGTCCAAGACAAGGCGAAGATCGCTTAATGAGAATGAACATTGATTTCATGGATTCGGTGACCGGCAAAGAAAGTAGCTTTACCATCGATGTCGATGAACAGTGTTCAGAATGTATGGGTACAGGTGCGCATTCCAAAGACGATGTTAAAGTATGCTCAACCTGTCAAGGCAAAGGTCAAGTCACCCAGCAACAAAGAACCCCATTTGGGGTATTCCAAAGCAGTGCTCCTTGTCCAGATTGTCGTGGAACAGGCAAAAAGATCGTCAACAAGTGTAAGAAATGTAATGGCAGCGGCCATGAGCATAAAAAGGTCACCGTTGATCTTAAAATCCCCGCAGGTATTCAAAGCGGACAACGCTTAAGAGTGCCGCATCGTGGTGAAAAGGGTGTCAATGGGGGTCCTAATGGAGATCTCTTCATCGAAGTTTTGGTTGGTAAACACAAATACTTCATTCGTGAAGGTTCCAACATCTACATTCAGATTCCTTTAAGTGCCCTAGATGCGACTTTAGGAACCAAGGTCGATGTTCCTACAGTGTATGGTGATGTCGAATTGACGATCCCGCCTACTACTCAACACGGCACTCAGTTTAGACTAAAAGGAAAAGGTATGAAAGAAATCAACAGTTCACACATGGGAGATCAATATGTCGAAGTCAAGATTGAAGTCGATGATCGTTTAACCCGTGAAGAAAAAGAGCTGTATGAAAAGCTTCGCCAATTAAGAGGCAAAGAAAGTATTTACGAGCGGTTTAAGAAAACATTCAAGTAACAGCTCCACTGTTACTTTTTTATTAGAAAGGAGCCTTCCTTATGAGTATGAATCAGTTTACAGAAAAGCTTCAACAGCTTTTCCAAGTCGCAGTTCAATATGCGGTGATGAGTAATCATCCTGAAATCAGCAGTGCACATCTATTAAAGGCAATGAGTGAAGATGGGGTCCTTGATGGATTATTTAGCCGTCTCAACATTCAAAAGAATCAATTCAGAGAACTACTTGATAAATCACTAAGTACCGTAGCTTCCGTCTCTAGTCCTACGCAGCCAGCTTTATCACGCGAACTCAATCAAGCCATCATCGATGGTCTACATGAGATCAAAGGTAAGCAAGAGACATATTTAGGCGCTTTAGCCTTGTTTAAACACATCCTGTTGAACAAATCTTTGTTGAGCCAACATATCCTATCCACCTTTAAGATCACACCTAGCACACTGACAGATGCCCTATTGGAGTCCCTTCAAGGTCAAAAAATGACCCAACCTGATCAAGAAAACCAACTTGAAGCCTTAAGTAAATATGGTAAAGATCTTGTTGAAGAAGTTAAAAAAGGCAGAATCGATCCCATCATCGGTCGTGACCAAGAAATTCGTCGAGTCATTGAAATCTTATCTCGCAAAACCAAGAATAACCCTGTTTTGATTGGTTTGCCTGGGGTAGGAAAAACGGCTGTCGTCGAAGGTTTGGCTTGGCGCATCATGAAAGGCGATGTTCCTTTTGGTTTGAAAGAAAAGAAATTGATAGAACTAGATATGGGTGCATTGATCGCAGGCGCCAAATATCGTGGTGAATTTGAAGAACGATTAAAAGCCGTTCTCAATGAGATCAAACAAGCTGATGGACAAATCATCTTGTTTATCGATGAGCTCCATAATTTAGTAGGCGCAGGTAAAACAGAAGGGGCAATGGATGCGGCCAATCTACTCAAACCAATGTTGGCCCGTGGTGAATTGCGCTGTATTGGGGCAACGACCTATGATGAATATAAAAAACACATCGAAAAAGATGCGGCTCTTGAACGTCGCTTTCAAAAAATTATCGTCGATGAACCTTCCGTTGAAGAAACCATTTCCATATTGCGAGGACTTAAAGATCGCTATGAAACTTATCATGGGGTGCGAATCTTAGATGAAGCCATACAAGCTGCGGTACACTTATCACATCGCTACATCACTGATCGATATTTGCCTGATAAAGCCATCGACTTAATCGATGAGGCATGTGCATCTATTCGAGTTGAAATGGATTCTATGCCTGCAGAACTTGATGATTTGAATCGTAAGATCCAACAACTTGAAATCGAAGAAACGGCGCTTAAGAAAGAAACGGATGATAAAGCCATGGATCGTCTTGATGAGATCCGTAAAGATTTGGCCAATTTTAAAGAGACCAAAGAAGGTCTTTCTATGCGTTGGAATGAAGAGAAGAAGCATCTTGATGAAGCCAAAGAAGCCAAATCTAAGCTTGAGAAAGCGCGTTTGGATCTTGAGAAAGCCACCAATGATGCGCGTTATGAGGAAGCTGCTAAACTGCAATATGATACGATCCCAAATTTAGAGAAACAGATCAAGGCTTCTGAAAATAGCAAACATGACAATGCTTTGATTCAAGAGATCGTCGATGAGAATTTGATTGCTCAGATTGTTTCCAGATGGACCCACATTGAAGTCAGTCGCTTGTTGTCGGTAGAACGTCAAAAAATATTACACTTGGAAGATGCATTAAGAGGTCGAGTCATGGGTCAAGATCATGTGTTATCACTGGTATCTTCAGCCATCTTAAGATCTAAAGCACACATCCAAGATGAACATCGTCCATTAGCATCCTTCCTCTTTTTAGGACCAACTGGTGTTGGAAAGACGGAGGTTGCACGAGCTTTGGCTCAACAACTTTTCGATGATGAATCCAAGATCATTCGAATCGATATGAGCGAATATATGGAAAAACATAGTGTTTCACGATTGATTGGAGCACCTCCTGGGTATATCGGTTATGAAGAGGGTGGACAATTGACTGAAGCTGTTCGAAGAAAACCTTACTCGATTGTTTTATTGGATGAGATCGAAAAAGCCCATCCAGATGTCTTCAACATATTGCTTCAGATCCTAGATGATGGACGTATCACCGATAATCAAGGGGTCACTGTTAACTTTACCAATACTATCATTATTATGACTTCCAATTTAGGTTCGCATTATGCTTTTGAAACCAATCTGGATCTGCGTGAAGATCATTACCTTGAAGAAGTGAAACGTTCATTCAAACCTGAATTTGTGAATAGAATCGATGAGATCGTTGTTTTCCATGCGTTAAGCAAGGATACGTTAACTTTAATCGCAGATAAATTCATTGGTGAACTTAGAACTCGATTGGCATCACAACACCTCTTCTTAGAACTCAGTTTTGCGGCTAAAAACAAAATTGTTCAAGAAGGTACGGATCCTGAATATGGGGCTCGTCCAATGAAACGTTATATCCAACGTAGGATTGAAACTAAGATCGCAAAACTGATCATAGAAACAACGTCGATTCAAGACAAAACCATCTTGGTCGATGTAGAAGATTCTGACTTTATCGTTAAGCTTAAACAAAATCTAAACTAGCACTTCGGTGCTGGTTTTTTGTTCACTTTCTGATGTTCTTTATAGTTTGACTAAAATATGCTAATATAATACCTGTACTATGAAAAAATTAATGAGTAATGTCTGGGTAAATATGCTTTTTATCGTCAGTTTAACTGTTGCTGCTATGATTTTTGCTTTATATGACAGTTATGAAACAGTATGGGAGACCATCAGTACCTTAGACCCACTTAAGTTACTTTTGATCGTTGGGCTTGGTTTATTACCTTATTTAACATGGGGCTACATCATAACTGTCCTAGCCAGAACGATCGATAAAAAATTCCAATTTAAACACGGCGCCATAAATGCATTTATCGGTGGTTTTATGTCTGGAATCACACCAAGCAGTACTGGTGGACAGTTTGCTCAAGCCTATGCATTAAGAAAGCGCGGTCTTAAAACATCGCAGGCAGCAGGTCTTATCTCCATCGACTTCTTTATCTATCAAATTATAATCGTTGTCACTGCCATCACGATGTATATCGTTTTCTTAAGTACGGCGAATCATGCGGCCATTTCATTGGTTTTTGGTGTTGGTTTGATCGCGAACAGTTTTGTGGTCGTATTGCTTTGGATCATGGTTTCGTTTCCTAAGCTGTATCATAAAATCTCGTTTTGGGGCATAACACTCCTACATAAAATGAAGTTTATTAAAAATAAAGAAAAGATCTTGGAAGAATGGAACAAGACTCTGATTCATTTCAATGAAGCCATTGAAGAAGTGACTAAGAATAAAGTAGTGTTCTGGAAAGTTACAGGCTTGCATTTTATAAAGCTGATGCTGTATTATTCAACCCCATTTATGATTGGATCAATTTTGGGAATCAACTTAAGTTTCGGAGATTTCTTCCCAATGTTGGCACTTGGATCTTTCATAACCGTATCTAACTCTTTTGTACCTTTACCGGGTTCTTCTGGTGTAACTGAAGGGTTGTTCGTATTGGCCTTCTCCACAATTATTGGGAAAGGTGCTGCTTCTTCAACAATGATCCTGTGGCGCTTTGCGAACTTCTATATTCCAGTTATTATGGGTGGCTATTTCTTTATCCGACTTAAAAACATTAATCCGTTTAAATCCATTAAAACTTCAGATCTCTTGAATGAAAACGACGAATAAAGCAGACATTGATGACAGTTTGATTCTAAATAATGTCACGATTCCGATTCATATTCATTTCAAACGAAAACGTCATATTAGTTTTCGTTTTATTTATGGTGTATTGAATGTTTCTGCACCCAACGCTTCTAGAATCTCAGACATCAAGCAAGCTCTTTTAACCAAATCCACATGGATCTTAAAACATCAGGTGATCAGTAATAGTCATCTTTTAAAGGAAAATGAACTGAAACTTCGTGGCCGCAAGATTCAGATTATTGATCAAATTGGACCAACATTTCGATATGAAATCTATCAAGATCAATTGTTGATCATTCATAGTTCAAAAATGACAATTGAGAAAAGTCTGGCTAAGTTTAAAAAAGATTACAGTGAAAAACTTATACGATTAATATTTGAATCATCCTGTAAAGAGATGAATCAATGGCCTAGCTCATTTCACATTCGAAAGCTCAAGACCTCTCATGGACGATGCAACAGTAAAAGAAAGATTACCTTATCTTCCAGTTTAATCGAATATTCAGTGCCTTATATTCAATATGTATGTATCCATGAGTTGGCACATTTGACTCATATGAATCATTCAAAGGTCTTTTATGCGCTTGTTAGGGCATATTGTCCAGATTACAAAGGTCGTGTCAAAGAAGCACGAGCAGCGATACTATAAACAAACCAAGGATGTAAAAAGCACGTCATTCTGTCCGGTAATAGTAACCATGGATTGAGACGTGCTTTTTTATGTTATTTACCTTGTGAGAATAGACTGATGTCTTTAATCACTTCAAATTCCATGATCATCAATGTTTCTTTTTTACTGTACTTATAGATTTCTTTAGCGGATAGAGACAACTTTGGTTGATTTTGAAGGATGAGTTCTAATGCAGTTTCTGAATCCAAATCTTCATAGGTTCGGATGTTGACTGCTTTGACTTCAACCGCAAAATCCTGATCATTATTGACACTTAAGGTAATATTGACCATGTCTGAGTGTAGATCATCAGCTTCATAATAATCATCAATGATCAACATACGTTTCTTACCATTAATTATCTTATTGAAATCATCGAACGTGATCTTGATGATTTCATCTTGAATGTTGGATGCATGATAAATATTTTTATAGAACTCGACCCATTGACTTAGCACATGTTCTTTAGAGTAGTATTGAGCCACAAAATCACTATAGCCTTCAGCAGTTTTGTAAAAATCTGGATCGTTTTTTAGCTTATGAAGTAGGTCTGTGAAATCTTGATTGTTTTCTCCTCTGACACAATGATCAAATAAAATGTCTTTATATAAATCGAGGTTACGAAGTAGAATTGGTTTTCTGAGGTTGCAGGCTTCTAAGATGGACATGGGGAACAATTCATTATAAGAAGGCATAAACAACACATCACTGATGTTATACATATCATTCATTTGTTCACGCGGGATGATGCCTAAGAACTTCACGTTTTTTGGAGGATTTTCAACAATTTCTTTGAGTTCAAAATAACCATCGGTAATCATCCCAAAAGAGAACCCGCCACACCAGATAAACTGAATGTCAGGACATTGCTTTGCCACTTCGATAAAGTCAAGGACACCTTTACGATGCTGGACTTGACCAACGCCGATAACAACAAAATCTTCTGGTTTAATCCCAATATTGGCTCTTAGACCAGCGCGTTTTTCTGCATCATAGGTATAGAAATGTTCTTTGGATACATAGTTTGGGATGTAATGGATTTTATCGGGCTCAATACCAAAGTTAACCAATTCTTTTTTAAAGGTTGGGTTAACGACGATCAGATAATCAGCACCTTTATAGAATGTCGTGACATAAAACTTTAAAGCTGAGAAAGCCACTTGAGGTAAATTGATGGAACCTTCAAGTGTATCTGGTAGAAAATGAACGGCCATGACATTAACGCCTTTGTAGCTTTTTAATTTTATGAAATGTATGGGTTCAATCGTATGAATGTGATTGATGTCATAATCACCAGGTCCATTTATGGTGATATCGAATAAATCTTTAGTTCCTTCGATAAGTAATGCGACCATTTCAGCATAAGCACTACCGACACCTTGGCCTTCTACAGATTCTGCGTTTGAAAGCATATTTATACTAATTTTCATTGTGCACTCCTTTAACTGACACTATAATGATACCATGTTTTCTTTTACATAAACCTGTGAACTGAGGGTGACTTTGAGGTCTGTGATGATTATAAATGGTTATTTCAAACAACTAAAAACTGAACGAAATTCATCGTTCAGTTTTATTACAGATATTTATCACCCAATAATTTTTTAAGTAAGTCCTCATTTGGATCGATGTAGATGGTTTTATAATGACCCAGTGAGACCAACCCAAGATTCCCAGAAGGTATTTTTTTAACTTGATGGATTGGGCAATAGTTGACCCCAACGGTTGATGAATGACGTGCTTTGGAGTAATACAGGGCAATTTGAGCTGCAGATCTTAAGGTTATTTCATCAGGGGAATCATGTTGAATAATGACATGTGCTCCATGGTAATCTTTCACATGACAGAAAGTATCATTGCGTTTGGCTAATTTAAAGGTAATCAGATCGTTTTGTATGTTGTTTTTTCCATAATAGATTTGGATTCCATTGTCTAATGTCAAATGCTGATAGGCAGGAGTCATCTTCTTACGCCGTTTATCGGTGATGGCTTTAAGATAACCTTTTTCACTCAGTTCTTGTCTGATTTCCAATGCATCAGGTAAACTGGCATACGAGATCTGATCAAATAAGATCTTAAAGTACTCGATCTCATTTTCAGTCAGTTCAATTTGATGGGCGATATGTTCCTGACCTTTTTTACCTTTGGTATATTTTTGAAAGAGTTTACGAACATTGCCTTTTAGATCTTGTTTCTCATCCAGTGGAATCAATAAAGGTTCATTGGTTTCAAAGTTTAGAACTTCGATTTGTTTCATGCCTTTGGTGACTTGATGGCCATACGCTAAAAGATGATCACCTAAGACTCTATATTTATCACAATCAAAAGCTTCACTTAATGACTCTTGAAGTTTGATCAGTTTGGATTCATTCTTTTTGATTTCTTTGGTGATAAAGCGAATCAAATCTCCAGTGTGTTGTTTGATGCGTTCATTTTCTTCTTTACGATGATGGACTTCGTCTAATCCTTCCATCAGATCCATGACTTTTGCGTTTAGATTCAAATGGGTCAATTCAATGATGTGGAAATCACGGTCATAGATATAGAGTTGCTGAGACTCTTTGATTTCACTGATGATGGATTCAAAATTCTGATGAAGCAAACGATGTTCGATCTCTCTGCCTAACAGTGGTGAAAAACCATGAAACTGAGATGCGATTGGAAGATGCGGATCAATTAGAAAAACGCTGAATGGATCTTTCTTATCGTGAGCCTCAATGGGAACATACATTGCAGTTGGGGTAATCGTTCTACGATTGTTTTCAAAAGGCGGGATTCGCTTTAAGGCATCGACGATTCTGTTGTTGGCATCCACTAAAATCACATTGGCATATTTACCCATCAGTTCGATATATAAAGTCATGATGATGGAATCACCCAGATCATTTCTAAGTCTCAGATCAAATTGGACCACTCGATCCAAACCCAGTTGTGTGATCTTAACAACGGTCGCATCTTCAATATGTTTTCTTAACAGCATCACGAAAGCTGTCGGTTCAGAAGGTAAGCGATACTCATGAGCTGTGATCTGAAGTCGATTGAAAACCGAATGACAAGAGATCAAGAGCTGAAATTTCATTCGAGCTGATTTACAGGTCAATAAAACCTCACTATCGGATAAGTGATTGATTTTATTGATTTTGAAAGGACACAGGCTAGAAAGCTCGGTGCTTATCTTGTTTAATACGATTCCATCGATGGCCATAACTAAAAAGATTATAGCATAACTTGACTTATGAGCTCAGGATAGGTATGATTTTATGAAATAGAGGGACATCATGAAAAAAGGACTACTGATCATACTAAGCGGACCCAGTGGCGTAGGCAAGGGCACCGTGCGTGAATTGTTTTGTAAATTACCAGAACTCAACATTGCATACAGTGTGTCCATGACGACTCGTCAAAGACGCGACAATGAAACCAATGGGGTCGAGTATTTCTTTGTTGATCGACCGACTTTTGAAAAAGCAATCGCCAACAATGAACTGCTTGAACACGCTGAATTTGTAGGGAATTATTATGGAACACCTAAAAAGTATGTGGATGATCTGCGTAAACAAGGCAAGAATGTCTTGCTGGAAATCGAAGTTGAAGGAGCCAATCAAGTCATATCCAAGGTTCACGATGCTTTGACCATCTTTATCGTTCCACCATCCATCGAAGAACTTGAAAAAAGAATCCGTGGCCGTCGCAGTGAAACTGAAGAAATCGTTCAGTTACGCTTGGCTAAAGCCAGTAAAGAGATGGAAAGATTGGGTTCGTATAAATTTATTGTATGTAATGATGATCCGCATTTAGCGGCTCAGATCATCAGCCTTATTATAAAAAGACACATGGAATAATTTTTATTTGAAATAAAAAAGCTGACTTCAATCATTGAAGTCAGCTTTTTGGTGGTCTTGCTTTACGAAATGAACGTTTGTGTGCTTTATTCCTATTATAGAAATAAAGCACTGCAAAAGCCAAAGGAACCATCGTCATCAACCAATCAAAGATATCCATCAAATACAAATAAGGTCCATATTTTAATTTAAAATAATATAAATCATTGATCAAAAGCGAAGGACCGATTAGTGTCCAAAAAATCATAAACAATCGACTGATGATTGTATTGTGTTTTCCCCAATGCATACTGAAACGCCAAAAAGTAAGCCAATCTTTCTCTTCAATGAACTTATCGGCGATGATTCTATGGTCTTCAATCTGTTGTGTCATAATGTTTCCCAGTCTGATTGTTTTCATAATATCGCGGCTTATTTCTTGTTTGCCTTGAGGTTTGTTATAATGGATGTATGTCCATTCTTGAAGTCTACATAGAACACAAAACCATTAAACTGAACACCCGTTTCAGCTATCTTCATATGCATCCTGTCTTAAAAGGAACTCGTGTCAAAGTTAACTTTCATAATCAAATCTGTATCGCAATGGTGGTCAGTTGTACAGAATATACTTCAGACATCGAAAAGAGTTATCTTGATCAAAAGATCACCTTAAAACCCATCCTTGAGATCATCGATCCGTTACCCATCCTCAACGACGAACTTTTACAGTTGGGAGAACAAGTTGCTTTGGATACCTTAAGCAGTGTCATGTCCTGTTATCAAACCATGTTGCCTAAGATGCTTAAACCCAATTCTACCGCAAAGATCGCTAGAGTAGAACGTATGGTTCATTTTGAAAGCGAACCCATCAAAACAACAGACAGACAAAAAGCCATCCTTGATGAATTAAGAAGCGTGGATAAACCATATACAGCCCTTAAAAAAGAATTTGGAACACCACTGGATACTTTAATCAAAAACGGTTGCTTATCTACCTATGATCGTGAGATGAATTATTCACCCAAACCTTATGAGAAAATAAGCGTCCCCTATGAGTTAAGTGATGCTCAAAACAATGCCTATGAAGCCATTAAAACCTCACCTCAATCGGTACTATGTTTATATGGCCCTACGGGTAGTGGGAAAACAGAGCTCTATTTAAAGCTTGCTGAAGATGCGATGTTATCTGGTAAGCAAGCTTTAATTCTGGTTCCTGAAATTGCTTTGACACCGCTCATGATCAAACGTGTCCAAGATCGTTTTGGTCAAGATGTCATTGTCTATCATTCTCATCTCAATGATCATGAACGTTACCTACAATACTTACGTGTTTTATCAAAAGAAAGTTTAGTGGTTGTTGGAACACGATCTGCAGTTTGGTTACCTTTTGATCGTTTGGACATCATTGTCTTAGATGAAGAACATGATCATTCTTATAAACAAGAATCTGCCCCACGTTACCATAGCCGAGATATTGCGATCCATAGGGCCAAACACTTTGGATGTAAAGTCATACTAGGATCAGCTACACCAAGCTTTGAGACCTACGCCAGAGCCTTAAAAGGGGTATATGGATTGATCCAGTTGCCTAAACGTATCAGTGGGATCTTACCTACAGTCACTGTAGTTCCTCCTGATTATCGTTTTAATCCTATTTTTTCTTCGCAAGCTGTTGTAGCCATTCAACATAGACTCGATCATCATCAACAAATCATCATTCTTTTAAATCGACGAGGTTATGCCCCAGTGTATCAGTGTCTGCAATGTTTCAGTTCTGTATCATGTCCTCACTGTGATCGTTTATTGAGTGTCCATAAAGAAAATCATCTATTAAAGTGTCACAGTTGTGATTACCAGACCCCACTGATCCATGTGTGTCCTGTTTGTGGCCATGATGAATTGCGGATGATCGGGATTGGGACCCAAAGAGTTGAAGGAGAACTTCAACGATTGTTTCCAAGTGCCAAAGTTTTACGCATGGATTCAGATTCTACATCGCGTAAGAATGCCCATGAACAGATTCTGGATACATTTCAAAATCATCAAGCCGATATCTTATGTGGAACCCAGATGATCGCAAAAGGTTTGGATATTCCTAATGTAACCTTATCTTTGATTCTAGACATCGATAAATCGCTTTTAAGAACAGATTATCGTAGTGTTGAAGATGCGTTTGATTTGATGGTTCAAGCGGCTGGAAGAAGTGGACGTGGTGATCTGCAAGGCGAGGTTATCTTTCAAAGTGCACTCAAAGATCATTACGCCATCAAACTGGCCATTAAGCATGACTATCCCGCTTTCTTCCATAAAGAAATGAGTTATCGTCAACTTGGTCAAAATCCTCCTTATACCTATCTTATCTACATCACTTTGACCCACAAAGAAGAAATTGTGGCTCAAAGTGAAGCCTTTGCGATGTATGAAGCTTTTAAACAGATGGAGATCGATGTGTTAGGACCTTCTGATTTAGGTAAACTTAAAGACATTTATCGATATCGTTTGATCGTAAAAGGTAAGGATCTGTCTCACTTAAGAGACAAAGTAAGCAGTGTTATCAATCAAAAATCAACGAAGTCCGATGTCGTTGCGGATGTTAACCCAATGGCGGTCCTATGAAAAACCCAAGAGCTTTAGCGCATGCGATCTTATGTGATGTCGTTTTAAATGGTCAATTTGCAAATCTTGCCTTAAAACAACGTCTACAAAACTACTCTGACCAAGATAAAAATTTGATCAGTGCTTTGGTGTATACCACTTTAAGACATCAAATTTCAGCTCGTGCCCAATGGATCGATCTGGTCGAGAATAAACCCAAAGAGAAGGTGGCTTTGATTTTAGACTTGGCCATCATCCAAATGTTTTACTTCGATCGTTTACCAGAATATGCGATCGTGGATGAAAGCGTAGAACTGGCAAAAGTCGATCATATCAGTTCAGCCGGTATGGTCAATGCGGTATTAAGGAAAGTTACATTACGTGGTCAAAAAGAACTTGTGGGAAAAGATGAAATTGAAACCCAAGCCTTGAATTTATCGATACCTTTGTGGATCTATAAACTATGGATCAAACATTATGGACAAGATGAGGCCTATCAGATCGCATTATCTTTGAATCAAGAAGCACCCCTATGTGCTCGTATCAATACCTTAAAAGTCGATCCCAAAGAAATCTATACAGATAAGAATATCCAAAGAGGTTACTTGAGTCCTTTGTCGATCAGAAGCGATACACTGTCTCTTTTAAATACAGATTGGTTTAAAGAAGGCAAGATCGTCATCCAAGACGAGTCTTCACAGTTGGTGACGCATTTTAGTGGTGTAAGGCCCAATGATCGGGTATTGGATCTTTGTAGTGCTCCGGGTTCTAAATCGACGGCCATGGCAGCTTTGATGAACAATACAGGATCGATCTTAGCGTGTGATCTGTATGCCTCACGTTTAGAGTTGGTTGAAAAACAAGCTCAACTGTTGGGTGTCACCAATCTAATAACCTTATGTATTGATGGAAGAGTACTCAAAGATACTAAACCTCAACCTTTTGATGTGATCTTGATTGATGCTCCATGTTCTGGTTTAGGTGTAATGCGTCACAAACCAGACATCAAGATCCATTTAAAACCAGAGACTTTGGATGAATTGATTTCCTTACAATATCAATTATTGGATTCAGTCGCCGACTTAACAAAAATAAACGGGACTTTGGTGTATTCTACCTGTACTTTGAATCGAAAAGAAAATGAGCTCCAAATCGTCAACTTCCTGAGTCATCATCCCAACTATGTCCTTGTCGATGAACGATTGATCTTACCTTATGAATGTGACTCTGATGGTTTTTATATGGCTAAACTGAAACGCTTAAAATAAAGTATGATAAAATACTGTTGATATGAAACTCATCTATGATTTAAGTTATGAAGATATAAACCAATGGGTACTAGACCAAGGTTTAAAATCTTATCGAAGCAAGCAAATATATCAGTGGCTATATCAAAAAAGAGCCCTTGATTTTGAACAAATGAGTGATCTTTCTAAGGATTTGGTCGCACTTTTAAAAGAACAGTTCATCATTGATCCTTTAAAATTGGTTAAAAGACAACAATCTAAAGATGGCACTGTAAAGTGTCTTTATAAGTTACTTGATGGATCTTTGGTTGAAACCGTATTGATGGTTTATGATTACGGGAACTCCGTTTGTGTGACATCTCAAGTGGGCTGTAATATGGGCTGTACCTTTTGTGCAAGCGGGTTACTTAAAAAAGATCGCGATTTAAGTTCAGGTGAATTGGTTGCCCAAGTCATGGCCATTCAACATGAACTCGATGCGACTCAAGAACGGGTATCGCATGTGGTGGTCATGGGATCAGGTGAACCTTTCGACAACTACGACAATGTGATGAGATTCATGAAAACCATCAATCACGACAATGGTTTGGCGATCGGAGCTCGACACATTACTGTATCAACATGCGGAATCGTGCCTAAAATCAATCAGTTCTCAAAAGAACATACCCAATTCAACCTGGCTGTATCTTTACATGCACCTAATGATGAACTAAGAAGTCAACTGATGCCAATCAATAAAGCCTATCCTTTAAAAGACCTCATGGCTTCTTTAAAAGCTTATAGTGAAGAAAATAATCGCCGCTTGACTTTTGAGTACATCTTATTAAAAGACGTCAATGATCAAGATATTCACGTCCAACAATTATCTAAATTGATCAAAGGGATGAACGCCTATGTCAATTTGATTCCCTATAATGTGGTCGATGAACATGGTTATAAACAAGTCGGATTTGTTCAAGCCATGAAGTTTTATGACAAATTGATGAAATCTGGGGTAAAATGTACTTTGAGGCAGGAACACGGTTCGGACATTGACGCCGCTTGTGGTCAGTTAAGGGCAAAAACAGAGGGGAAATTATGATCGTTACAGGGATGACCGATATCGGTCGACTTAGGAAAATCAATCAAGACAGCTACATCGTTTTAAAACACAAAGGTTACACTCTGGTTTCGGTGTGTGATGGGATGGGTGGAGCAAAAGCAGGAGAAGTCGCCTCATCGATGGCCATCGATTATCTCAAAGCCATCTTCGAACAAACGCCTCCAACACTATCAAATAGTGATGAGATGTCTTTATGGCTTAAAGAAAGCATCCAAAATGTCAATCATAAGCTGTATCTTCTAGCCTCATCCAGCGATCAATATCGGGGGATGGGAACGACCATGGTCGCTGTCTTGCATCATAAAAATGCAACCATCATGGCCAATGTCGGAGATTCAAGAATCTACACCATGAATTCAGAGCTTAAACTGATTACATCGGATCATACTTTGGTTCAAGAATGGATCGATCAGGGTCGTATCAATGAACAAGATGCGAAAGTACATCCACAACGTTCGATACTGACCAATGTTTTAGCGATTTTGCCTCAAGTCTATATCGACTTGTTTACTTTAAAAGAAGAAGTTAAAATTATCCTGTGTTGTTCAGATGGAATACATGGATATGTTGAAGATCAGGAAATTGAAGCGATTTTAAAAACGGAAGAAAGTTTAGCATCAAAAACCAAGCAGTTAATTGACAGTGCCAACGCCAAAGGCGGATATGATAACTCCACCGTTGTGCTCATGGCCTTCTAGGGGGTTGACCATGAAAGAAATGATAGCCAATCGATATGTCATCAATAAGAAATTGGGCGAAGGCGGTATGGCCGATGTTTACTTGGCCCAAGATAGTTTTTTAAATCGCGAAGTCGCTGTTAAAATTTTACGCGGGAAGCTTTCATTAGATCCTGTTGCGCTTTTACGTTTTCAGCGAGAAGCCAATGCAGCCAGTCGTTTAAATCATCCCAACATCGTTGAAATCTATGATGTCGGTGAAGATAATGGCCAACACTATATCGTCATGGAATACATCCGCGGGAAATCTTTGAAAGAATTGATTTCACAGCGTGGTGCGATGGAAAAACAAGAAGCCCTTCAGACCATGGACCAATTGTTATGTGCCATCACAGAAGCTCATAAAAACAACATCATTCATCGCGACATCAAACCTCAAAACATCATGGTCAAAGATGATGGAACGGTCAAAGTCGCTGATTTTGGGATTGCTACCGTATCTGATGCGGTGCAATTGACCCAAACAGATACCGTCATGGGTTCAGTCCATTATTTAGCACCAGAATTGGCTCGTGGAGAAAACGCAAGTTTCCAAAGCGACATATATGCTTTAGGTATCACTTTTTATGAATTGGTAACAGGCCGAGTTCCATTTACCGGAGAAGCAGCGGTTCAAGTCGCCATGAAGCATATGCGTGAAGAAGTGCCTTCAGTACGCGATTTCAATCCAAGTATTCCGCAATCTATGGAAAATGTCATCATCAAAGCAACGGCTAAAAACAAGACCCACCGTTATAAAATGGCCTCGGATATGTATGAAGATCTGATGAACTGTTTAAAAGATAAAAATAAAGATGTCGCTAAAGTCGTGTTTACATCAGACACCCTCAATGATGATACCATCATCATTCAACAGGTAGCCAATATGTCCCCTCAAAAACCCAAACGTAAAATAGGAATACTATCAGCTTTGATAGGTTTGATTTTCATTGCCTTAGTTGGGATGTCTGTGTATGCGTTTATCTTGATCAGTGGATTCTTAAACCCTGAAACAGAATTTATTACCATTCCTAATGTAAGTGCCATGACCCGATCTGATGCAGAAGATGCCATAACTGCACTAGGGCTGGCTGTTTCAAATACCGTCAGGTATGAACTTACCGATGATATCGCAACTGGCCTGGTTGTAAAGGTAACCCCGAGCTCAGGTCAAAAACTTGAAAGAGGATCGGTTGTAATCTTAACCTTAAGTAAAGGGATGTATTTTGTGATTGGCAATTATGTCAATCAGAAGATTGATGCCGTGGAATTGCTTTTGGCTTCAACTAAAGTTACGATAAGAAAACAATTTGATTATGATTCTGATAAAGATGAAGGCACGATCATTAAGCAAGAGAATTTATTGGAAGGTGAAAAGATCGATCCAGCCATGTCATATGAGATTAAATTGACGATTGCAGGTAAAGTACAATTTACCATACCTAATCTGGTTGGGATCAATGTTCAAATTGCCCAAACTCAATTGACTGCTTTAGGTGCTATCGTAGAATTACAAGTATTGAGTACTTCTGGCATGACAGCTGAACAAATCGCTGTGTTGCCAAAGAATCAGGTCATCTCGATAACTCCTGGTGCCAATACATACTATATCCAAAAAACTGACAGTAAGATCATCTTATCGTATTATGCCAATGCAGCGAGCTAGAGTCATTCGCATCATATCCAATCACTATACCTGCATAACCGAAAAAGGCGATGTTTTTGCGACCGGAGCCAGTGGAAAACTGCGTAAAGGGGTCTCACCTATGGTCGGTGATTGGGTGGACGTCTTGCATGGCTCAGATCTCAGTGTCATCGAAAAAGTGTATCCTCGAAGCAATCAAATGATGAGACCTTCAGTTGCCAATGTCGATGCGATCCTCATTGTCATGTCGACTTTAAAACCTGAATTTTCAAGTTTATTGGTGGATCGGATCACATGGTTGGTCAGACAGGCCAACATCTTACCTGTTCTTGTGGTCAGCAAATGGGATTTACTGAGCGACACATCAGAGTTAGACTTGGTTTTAGACGAATACAGAAAGTTCATGCATGTCTTTACCGTCGGTAAAGGCGTTGATAATTCAGCGATAGTGAAATTTATGGCACATAAGATCTGTGTTTTGACAGGTCAAAGTGGGGTAGGGAAATCATCACTGATCAATCGACTTGATGAGCGTTACACCATCAAGACTCAAGAAATATCCAAAGCATTAGGTCGCGGTAAACATACGACTCGACATGTGGAACTTCTGCCAGTTCAACAAGGTTGGATCGCTGATACACCTGGATTTTCATCACTTGATTTTTCACATATGACTCATGAAGACCTGATTCAATGTGTCATTGAATTTGAACCTTATCGTGAACAATGCCGTTTCCGTAATTGTCAACACCTCAATGAACCAGACTGTGCCATCAAGAAAGCTGTTTTAGAACAATTGATTCCACAGGAACGATACCTTCATTATCTGGAAGTACGAACCCTTATCGATCAAAAAAAGGAGATCTATCTATGATCATAGCCCCTTCAATCCTCTCCATGGATTTCTCAAAAATCCCCCAACAACTCAGTGAAGTTGAAAAGTCACCAGCCAAATGGTTACATGTAGACATCATGGATGGCCATTTCGTCCCCAACTTAACCTTTGGCCCTGATTTTGTAAAAAGCATTAGAACTCAAACCTCATTATTCTTAGATGTCCACATCATGGTCAGCGATCCTGTCACTTTTGCGGATGTTTTTATACAGGCAGGTGCTGATCTTATTACCTTCCATTATGAAGCACTAGAAGATTCAAAAGCCGTATTGGACTTGATCCGTAAGATCAAATCTAAAGGTAAGAAAGCTGGTTTATCGCTTAGACCTGCAACCCCGATTCAACTGTTATTTCCTTTTTTAAATGAACTGGATCTAGTATTGGTCATGAGTGTCAATCCTGGTTTTGGTGGACAAGCATTCATGCCTGAAGCTTTGGTCAAAGTAACGATGCTGAAACGTCAAATCAAACTTATGGAATCACAATGTTTGATTGAGATCGATGGTGGTATCAATCAAGATACCGGTACCATGGCCTTGAATTCTGGAGTTGATGTTTTGGTTGCGGGAAGTTATGTCTTTAAAAACAACATTGGCGAAGCCATTAAGAACCTATGGGAAAATCAGTCACACTAATCCTAAGAGAAGGCGAGGTCCCTTTGATTGAAACCGATGTGATCGGAGTTGATGCGGGGGCTGCTTATGCACTTCGCAAACAGCTCAATATGATCTGTGCAATGGGTGATTTTGATTCGATCGATGCCCATGCTTTAACGTTGCTCAAAGAAAAAACACAGGTTATTTCTTTTCCTACCCATAAAGATCAACCAGATTCACAGTTGGCACTAGATAAAGCCCTAGCATTAGGCTATGACGACATCGTGATCTATGGGGCACTAGGCGGTCGCTTTGATCATCATCATGCGAATCTTATTTTAGCTTACCAACATCCTGAAGTGACCTTGATCGATGACGTTCATTGGATCAAGTGTTATGGCCCTGGTGTTTATGCGATCAAAAAAGAAAGCCATGAGAAGCTTTCTGTATTTACCTTAGATTTTGCGGTTTTATCTTTGATGGGTGTTGAATACCCACTCGATCATTATGAGATCGATTTAAAGTCGATATTAGGTTTATCTAATACTTGGATTGAAGACGAAGCGATTCTTAGTGTTCATACAGGTAAAGTATTGGTTTATTGTACCAAGGCATAAAAAAACCGAGGTATCTCGATTTAATTTGCTTGTTGAGCCTTTAAAGTCTTCAATGCACGGGCGGAAATACGTAACTTCTGAGGTTTTCCATTAACCACGACTGAAACTTTTTGTAAGTTAACATTCCATTTGCGGCGGGTGGCCTGCAAGGAGTGTGAACGTTTGTTGCCCGAAAGCGCTCTTTTACCGGTTACGGCACAAACTCTTGACATGTTCCGTAAACCCCCTTTCATTAATGCTTGTAAAGTTTACCACGAAAAAAGTGACTTTGCAAGACCTTTATCTTAAAATAATTTACTCAAAAGCAGATGTGTTATAATTTAAAAAGAAGACGGAGGGATACCCATGAACGATCAGAATATCTATGCAGCATTGGAACTGACTGATCATGAGATTCGCCTGGTGGTAGGACAATTTCACAACCAAAGATTAACCGTCATGAAGGTCGAAAGAGTTGTTTCAGGAGGAATCCTGAATCAAAATATAGTCGATCAAAATGCCATCGTAAACGCCTTAAAGAAGGCGATAGATAATGCTTCTAAAAACATAGGCTTTCCCATCAAGGCTGTTATTTTAGCGTTGCCTAGTGCCTCTATGCATCGCTTCAATCAAAAAGTAAACATGCAAGTCAAAGATCGAGTAACTTCGATCGACATTCAAAATGCGGTTAGAAAAGCCATCAAGACTCCTTTACCAGAACACTTAGAAATCGTCAATGTCATCATCAATAAATGCATCGTCAATGGGATCTCATTAAGACGATTGCCGATCGATGAGACCTGTGATTCTTTTATTGCTGATGTTGATTTGATGTGTGCCGATAAATCATTGGTCTATCAATACGCATCGATCGTAGAAAAAGCAGGCTTAGAGATCACAGAAATCAGTTTAGATGGTTTTGCGATCGGTAAAGAAGCCAGTTTATTCGAAAAATCTTTGGATCATTATATCGTTCTCATGAAAATTGAAAGACAAAGCACAGCCTTAAGCTTATTTGCGAAAGGGAAGCTGATGTCGACTGAAGTCATCAAAGAAGGCACAGCGCAAATGATCCAAGCCATCAGTGAGAAACATCATTTACCCATTGAAGTCGCCGATCGTTTACTTCATCATAATATTCGCATTGGTCTTCATAAATATCCGAAGTCACCCATTTATTTATGGACTGCTGATGAAAAGAATCATACGTTGACTGAAAATGATGTGGCTGGTTTGATTGAACCTCAACTGGATGTCTGGCTACAAAGCATTCATAAAGCCATCAGTCCAATTCTAATGGATACTCATGTAGAAATCGTATTGAGTGGCGAATCAGCAGACATCAATGGCCTATCAGAAGCTGTTGCGCGTCAACTAGGCTGTCCCACAACGGTCTATATCTCAGAGACCTTAGGCATCAGAAATTCAGCCCTAAGTGTCTGTGCAGGACTCTTTTATGTCTTAAAAGATCAAAGTGTTTACCGTAACTACCAAAGTGCTATTGAGATGGACCAGTTTAGTGTTAAAATAAAAGCAAGTATGGGAAAGAGTAATCCCGAAGATACTTTAGGTAACAAGTTTAAAACAATGTTCGAAAAGGGCAAAAACTAGGAGGCATCATGAGTGAATTGCAGTATAACCAAGTCGCAAAGATCAAAGTATTCGGAATCGGTGGAGCCGGCTGTAATGCCATCAACCGCATGGTTGAGGATGAATTAAAAGGGGTCGAGTTCTTTGTGGCCAACACTGATTTACAGGTGCTCAACATATCCCCATGTAAAAACAAAATTATATTAGGTCGATCAACCACCAAAGGTTTAGGTGCTGGTGCCAATCCTGAAATTGGATTAAAAGCTGCCCTTGAAAGCGAAGAAGACATCAAAGCTGCTCTAAAAGGAGCAGATATGGTATTTTTAACCGCTGGTTTAGGCGGGGGTACTGGAACAGGTGCTGCTCCTTTATTTGCGAAACTAGCCCATGAGATGGGTATCCTAACGATTGGGATCGTTACTAAGCCCTTTAGTTTTGAAGGCAAGAAGCGAATGGATCAAGCCTTAGCTGGCCTTGAAAACCTTAGCCAATATACAGATTCATTGATCATTGTCTCCAACAATCAACTCTTAGAAGCCATCGGACGCATTCCTTTTATGGAAGCGTTTAGAGAAGCTGATAATGTCTTAAGACAAGGTGTTCAAACCATTACTGATTTAATCGCTGTTCCTGCTGTCATCAATCTTGATTTTGCGGATGTGCGCACCGTCATGGAAGCACAAGGCACAGCATTGATTGGAATTGGAATGAGCCAAGGCGAAAACAAGGCTCATGAAGCAGCAGCCAAAGCCATTACTTCACCTTTACTCGAAGCCCATATTCGCGGTGCTAAGAAAGCCATCGTCAATGTGACCGGTGGTCAAAACATCAACCTTATGGATGCGGATGATGCCGTCCGTTTCATTCGTGAAGCAGCTGGCGGAGAAGTCGATATCATCTTCGGTGTTGCGATCAATGAATCCTTGGGTGACAACATCATCGTCACCGTCATCGCAACTGGTTTTGATCTTCCGAAAGAAAACATCACGACGCGTCCTACCGTTGAAGCCACCAAATTGGTCAATGATCCTTCAACCATCGATAAATTTGTACCTAAAGAAGATGATGCAGACGACAGCAGTATTCCAGGATTCTTTAAATCAAGAGGCTAAAGCCTCTTTTTTTTGGGTATTTGTTTTGAGTTTAGCTATAGACCTTGGTATGATACTCGCATGAAGTTCCTTTACTTTCACGACCGACTCCTAAGAGACATCTATCGCTGTGCTCAAGTACGTTCTCGCTTATTGCAATTCATCAAAAGCACACCTGTCGATATGATTCTTGTCTCCACTCATAACAAAAACATTCGCGATCTTAAACCCATCGACTTTTTATCCTACAAAAAAGACATCAAGGTTTATGATACTCAAGATACCTTACCGATGGAAGGAGTCAGACTCTATGAAGATTCTTTGATCATTCAAAATCATGTCTTTAAACCCGTTGATGGGACAGTATTTGTGATATCAACGGAACCCAATCTAACTTCTACAGCTATTTTTATGGATTTCTTCTCAGATGAACGCTTTGAAGACTATCATTCTGATCTAACTGATGATCAAATGGTTGAACTCCAAAATCAAATTAAGAAGAAAACAAGGTATAATTAAAGCAATAATTGAAATAGTTGAAATAATTATTAAAATAATCAATAAAAGTATTGACAAGTTCAATACTTTGTTTTATTATGTGGTCATAAGGGAGAACCCTATGGCAAAAAAGATTAAAATACGCATTCAAACAGAAGATAGACATATCAATCTGCCCAAGATGAGACTCTCACATATGGTCTGGTTTGTACGAATCGGCTTATGGACAACAAAGTTTAGCGATACAGTGGATCCACAAACCCGTGAACTGATTAAGACAAACAAAAAAGAGATCATAAGACTCATCAAAGTCGTCATCAAAGAATTGAAACCAATGGAACCCTTCACCTTAGTGGAAGTCCAAAGCAAAGATGCAAATGTCCTCATCGACATACTCTAGGAGAAACAAACATGAAACATGAAGTAATCGGCACATGCCCAGTATGCAGTAACGACCTGACCGTCACCAAACTCAGCTGCAGCGTATGCCACACTGAAATCAGCGGCGACTTCGCCCTCTCGAAGTTCAGCGCCTTAAACAAAGATGATCTCAACTTTATTGAAACCTTCATCAAAGTCTCAGGCAACATCCGTGAGATGGAAAAATCCTTAGGGATCTCCTATCCCACCGTCAAGAAGAATCTGGATGGCATCATCATCAAGCTCGGTCTAGAAACCACTCAAGCTTTACCTGAAATCGATGAAGAAGACATCCTAGAAAAATTAAAGAACAAAGAAATATCGGTTGAAGAAGCAGCCCAATATCTAAGGAGGGGCACATGAACTACGAAGAAGAAATCATGATTATGGCCCATAAAGGCTATATCACCAGTGCAGAAGAAGAAATGTTATTAAAAGCAGTACTCGAATCGGACATCTACCAACGGAGGGGATTATGAACAGCAAAGAAAAAATATTAGAAATGGTTAAAGACGGAACCATCACGGTTGAACAAGGCATCCAATTACTCAATGCACTTGAACCTAATGGCACACCACAAAAACCAAATCTACCAAAGAAATCCATCAATGAACGTATGATACGGATCCTGGTCGATTCTGAAGACGGTGAACGTGTCAGAGTCAATCTCCCAATGAGTTTGGTTAAATTAGGCCTCGACATCAACAATAAACTGAATGTCGGAGGCAAGTCAATTGACCTCAACGGAATTGATTTAGGTCAGATCTTATCGCAGATCGATGATGACCTCAATGGTGAATTGATCACCATTGATGGTAAAGATGGCGAGAAAGTAAGAATCATCGTAGACTAAAAGATGCTAAGGCATCTTTTTTATTAGACAAGAACACCACTCAACCCTATAATGAAGTTATGATCAGAAAAGCTCAAACACATGATTTAAAAGCCATCCAAGACCTTTGTGCATCAGACAGTAGCCGTTTGTTGTTTATTGACGGAGATATTGCCCAAAATGGTTTACACACGTCTTATCAAGACACATGGGTCGATGATGTTGAAGGAAAGATACAAGGTCTTTTTTTAAGATACCATGCGAATTTTGTGTTCTATATGAAAGAAGCATGTTTAGATCATGCAGGTTTTGAAGCCATTCTAGATCAACGCATCAAAATGATTTCAGCATGTCAAAAAGACATAGACATGATGCCTCAATATTTAAAAGAAAGATATACTTTTAGAACCCTTTATTTCTGTGAGTGTGATCAACTCACAAACCGAGATGAACCATTGAATGTTCAAGAAGTGACAGTCTATGATTGTGCAGATGTTGTCGAATCGATCAGTCAGATCGAAGAATTCAGAAGTTCATTGGCTCATCAAACCAAAGATGAACGAATCCAAAGTATGCGTGAACGTTATGCATCACAAAAGATCCATGGCTTCATCATCAAAGAAGACAATCAAGTTGTTGCCCATGCGTCTACCAGTGTAGAGACCAATTCAGGCGCAATGATTGGTGCTGTATTTACATTACCTGACTATCGTCAAAAAGGGTATGGTCGTACTGTTGTGAGTGCCATTACGAAATATTGCCTATCAAAAGGACAAAAACCATGTTTATTTTATGATAATCCAAAAGCAGGTAAGATTTACCTTGATTTAGGGTATAAAACCTTTGATCACTGGTGTCTGGGGAGTTTAAAACCATGAGGATCGCCATCGCTCAACTTAACGTCAAAGCCAGTGACATCGATAATAATCTCGTTCAGATGAAAATGATGATCGATCAGGCCAAACAACAAGGAACAGATCTTATCGTATTTCCTGAAATGTGTGTGGGTGGTTATTTGATTGCGGATCGTTATCTACAAAAGGAAATGATCACATTGCTTTGTGGTGCCAATGACATCATCAAATCTTGGTCTAACGACATTGGGATCATATGGGGCAATATCCATCAGATCGAAGGAGCCAAAGGCAACCGTGATGGACGTGCCAATCGTTTCAATGCGGCTTACTTTGCTTATGATCAACAATGGGTCGAGCATGAAAATCAACTCATGCCGGGAATCTATCTTAAACATTGCTTACCCGATTATCGTTTCTTTGATGATTCACGTTACTTTAAAAGTGGCTGTGACTTAAGTATAGAAATGAACTTGCCTAAAGAAAAACTTATTTCTCCGTTTATCTTTAAACGTGAAAATAAATCTCTAAAGATTGGACTAGAAGTATGTGAAGATCTGTGGAGTAAAGACTATCCTGTCGATCCTACAGCGATTTATGCTAAACATGGGGTAGATCTCATCATCAACATTTCTTCATCACCATGGACTTTAAATAAGGAACAATCACGCATCAAACGTGTTCGTGAGCATCAAGTCAACCTCGATGACAAAATGGTCAAAATATTGTATGTGAATGCCTGTGGAATGCAGAATACAGGTAAGAATGTCTTATTGTTTGATGGGGACAGTACTTTATATGATGAACAAGGAGAAATCCAAGTCGAAGCCAATGATGTCTTTGAACAAGAACTTTTGGTTTTTAAGTTAACCGATAAAGTTCAATCCAAGAAACCAGAGAACAAACTTCTGAAAGGACTCATTGTCGCCATCAAAGAGTTTGATAAACAAATCTTAGGCGGTAAAATGCCTTGGATCATAGGCATGTCTGGCGGTATCGACAGTTCTTTAAATGCGGTGCTCTTGGTTAAAGCTTTAGGCAACAAACGCGTTATCGGTTATAACATGGCCAGTCGTTTCAACTCAGACAAGACCATTGATATCGCTAAAGAATTGGCCATAAAACTAGGCATCGAATATCATGAAGGCAGTATCGAATCATTAACCAAGGCCACCAATGAAACCTTAGCTACTTATCAACTAGAACCATTAGAAGAAGGCTTACCTTATGAAAACATCCAAGCTCGATTAAGAGGTCATCTGCTCAGTAGTTTCGCTGCCTATAAAGGCGGTGTAGTCATTAATAACGGAAATAAAATTGAGTTGGCGATGGGCTATGCGACCTTATACGGAGATACGATCGGAGCTTTGAGTACATTAGGCGATCTAACCAAGGTCCAGATCTTTGAGTTATGTACAAGCATCAATAAAATATACAACGATGAACTAATCGATCCTTCTTTGATTGGTGAACTTAAAAAAGGCAAATATGTCTTTGGTTTGATTCCGTCAGCTGAACTTAAACCCAATCAGATCGATCCCATGAAATGGGGTTATCATGATTGGTTGGTTCAATATTTGATGGAGTATCCATCTCATCATCCTATCGTATGGTTAAAAGCCTATAAAGATGGCTCATGGAAGAAACAACCGATCTATGAAACGATGGTTGCCTATGGACTTGATCATCCTAGAGCCTTCGTAGAAGACTTTGTATGGTTTATGAAAGCTTGGCAAAAAGGCATCTTCAAACGGATTCAGTTTCCACCCATCGTAACAGTAAGTCGTGGATCCTTTGGCTTTGATTATCGAGAAAGCCAATTGCCTTATCTTGAAAGTACGGAAATCCAAGAATTGTTGGATGCGATAAGAGCCCTAGAACCAAACAAAAGGTGATTGATTTCAATCACCTTTTTCTTCAGTCAAGTTGGAATAATAAATCGGTATAACATGGAATCGGATAAGCTTCGATGGGTATCAAGCTTTCCAGTTCATCAGCCAAAGCTCTTGTCTTCTCAAGTAATGGGACCAAATCATGTCTAAGTGATAATCCTTGTGACTTATGATCATGATGACCGAAACTTAGAGTCAGCTGATCTTTTAAGCCATGTAGTCCAGCATTGAGGTCGAAAGTCAAAGTACTTAAGCGGTCGATCTTGGCTTTTGTGTGTGCTAGATCTTTGAGTGGTAATAGGCGGATGATTTCGTTTTCACCAGCAACCAAGATCTGTCGCGAGACCATATCGATGAAGGTCTTCGTTTCAACTTGAATGGTTTTGATGTAGAGTTCATAGAGAATCTCACTACGGGCTGCGACTTCATGGCGAGTATAGGTGCCTGTTTTTTCAAACAGTCGCAATGCTTTCTCATCCGTCAAACTTGAAATTGATTCTACGAAGGAAGGAATATTAGGTAAGCCTCGTTTAGAAGCTTCTTTGACCCATGAATCAGAGTAACCATCCCCATTAAACAAGACCCGTTTATGTTTCTTAACGATCTCAGAAACGATCTTAAGGGCTTCTTCACGAGCATCTTGAAGATACTTGAAGGGTTCTAAACGATCAGCGACTTCTTTCATCGACTCAGAAACGATCGTAGCGATCACAGTGATCGGCGTAGCGATCGATAAAGATGAACCAATCATTCTGAATTCAAATTTATTTCCGGTAAACGCAAATGGGGAAGTGCGGTTACGATCGGTATAGTCTTTTGGTAAATATGCTAAGTTTTTGATGAAACCAAATTTAACAGTCTCTTGAGCTGCTTTATGTGGAGTATTTTCAATCATTCTCATAAAGATATCTTCGATCAGATCACCTAAGAATACGGAAATGATGGCTGGAGGAGCTTCATTAGCACCCAGTCTGTGATCATTTCCTGGACCTGATGCGGATAAACGCAATAATTCAGGATAAGTATCGATGGCTTTTAAGATCATAGCGACGACCAAGAGAAAACGTACATTCTCATGCGGTTTGTCTCCAGGTTCCAGTAAGTTTTGCCCATCATCGGTAATCAAGGACCAGTTGTTGTGTTTGCCTGAACCATTGATGCCTTTAAAAGGTTTCTCATGAAGTAAGCATTCCATCGCATGTTTCTTAGCTGTCTTTTTTAAGATGTCCATCATGATTTGGTTTTGATCAACGGCGATATTGGCTTCTTTAAAGACGGGGCATAACTCAAATTGAGCAGGGGCAACTTCATTGTGTTCAACTTTCGCATAAACCCCAACTTTCCACAGCTCATGATTGACTTCATCCATAAAGCCTTTTACCCGGTGTGAAATGGAACCAAAGTAATGGTCTTCAAGTTCTTGACCTTTAGGAGCAGATGCTCCAACCAAGGTTCTTCCGGCCAACAGTAAGTCTTTACGTTGTTCAAACATCGCTTTATCGACCAAGAAATACTCTTGTTCAGCACCAACCATCATTTTGACATGTTTGACACTCTTGTCACCTAAGTATTGAGTAATACGGGTCGCTTCTTTGCTGAGGGCATCTAATGCTTTTAATAAAGGAGCTTTTTGATCGAGTGGTTCACCATTATAAGAAACAAAGATACTTGGGATACACAAAACTTGATCACGGATAAACGCTGGTGAAGTAATATCCCAATAGGTATATCCACGAGCTTCAAAAGTGGCGCGTAAACCACCAGATGGGAAACTTGAACCATCGGTTTCACCTTTGATGAGTGCTTTTCCAGAAAAGACCGTAATGGCTCTTCCTTTAGAATCTGAATCTAAGAAGCTATCGTGTTTTTCTGCAGTGTTTCCAGTTAACGGTTGAAACCAATGGGAATAATGGGTCGCACCTAAGTTGATGGCCCAATCTTTCATGGCTTGGGCAATGCTATCAGCAGTGGATCGATCCAGAGGACTCTCTTTAGCGATGGCGGTTTTCCAATTGAGGTAAATGGCCTCTGGACAGCGTTCTTTGATGACTGAATCGCTGAATAGATGAATGGCGAAATCTTTGAATGGGTGTTGACTCATAGGGTGCTCCTTTAAATATAGAGATATTTTACATCAAAAATTAAAAAAGCAAAGAGGAAAATGAAAAATATCTTAAATAACTGGAATAAAATTCTATATTTGTGAATATTTCATAAAAATATTAACAGTATGACCAATAATATTTTGAGCATGAATCGATAATTAAGAATTTACTGAATTTTACAAAAACCTTATTGTGGTATAATTGTCCTATTGAAGGAGAATAAACAATGAAATTCTATCGCTGTGAAATGTGTGGATTAATCTTAGAAGAAGGACAACTCGAAGACACATGTCCTAAATGTGGCGCTCCAAGAGAGAAGTTCCATGAACTTGATCCTGAAACGACTGAAAAACATGTCCGTAGTGATTTTACCAATGATTTGTATGCTCAATTGATTAATTTCTGTGAAAAACTCAACAAACTCGCCGATGCAGGAATCAGTGATAATCTGGACCCATCTTGTGTCAAAATCTTTGTTAGAGCCAAAGCCAACAGTCGTCTTTTAGAACAATTGGCTAAAGCTGAAATTGCTAGTCATATCGCTAAAGGTAAGTGGTAAGAATCAGAAAGTGAATCGAAAGGTTCACTTTTTTATTTTAGTGTTGTGTTAAAATGGGAGTATGAACAATTTTACATTATCTGAGCTGCAAGTCGGACAGAAAGCGCAATTTACATCGATTGTATCTAAAACTGATTTTGCCTCTTTTTTAGCACATAGTCATGATACAAATCCTTTACATAACGATGATGAATTTGCCCAAGCGCAAGGATATCCATCAAGAGTTGCTTATGGGATGTTGACAGCGTCTTATTTTTCTACACTGGCTGGTGTTTATTTACCTGGCTTATATGCGTTGATTCATACGGTCAATATCAAATTTGTGAAACCGGTTTATGAAGGTGATGAATTAACCATTATTGGAGAAATCGTCGAAAAAAATGAAACCTTTTCGTTTATAGAATTAAAAGCCAATATAAAGAATCAACATGGTACCATCGTCTGTAAAGCACAGATGCAGATTGGAGTTTTAAAATGAGCCGAAAATGTCTAATCTTAGGAGCTTCTTCAGATATGGGAAGGGCTTTGATCATGAAGTTAGATGGTCAGTATGATGCGTTGATCTGTCATTATCATCGCCACAATGAAGCATTGTTGGATTTGCAAACAAGGATTAAGACACCTATGACTTTGATTCAAGCTGATTTTTCAGATGATCTAAGTAGTGCATCTTTTATCAAAGAATTAACTCAACATACAGATATTACCCATGTGGTTCATTTACCTTCGATTGCCCTTGATTTAATGGCATTCAAGAAGATGGAATGGACTAGTTTCGATAAACTATGGAAAGTCAGTGTCAAATCAGCTTTTGAGGTTTCAAAGGCAGTTTTACCAGCTATGGTTAAAGCAAAGAAGGGTAAAATGGTTTTTGTGTTAAGTTCAGTCACTTCCGGTCAATCTCCATCATTTATGAGTGACTATGTGACTTCTAAATATGCTTTATTGGGCTTAGTAAAAGCATTGGCGTCTGAGTATTCATCGCATCAAATCAGCATTAATGCGGTTTCACCTTCGCTGGTTGAAACGCAGTTTCTTCAAAAGATCCCCCCGATATCGATTGAAATGAGTGCAGAAAGTAATCCGATGAAACGTAATGCGAGAATTGAAGACATCATTCCCATGATTTGTTTCTTACTGAGTGATGAGACAAGTTTCGTCAATGGCCAAAATATCATAATCTCAGGTGGTGAACAATAAAAAAGCAGAAACTTATGTATCTGCTTTTTAATCCATTACGATGACTTCTGTGACACCTGGGACTTCATCGATCAATAAGGCTTCTACACCTTCTTTGATCGTGTAATCGATGGCACCGCAACCGACACAGGCTCCAAAGACCCGAACGAAAACTTTGCCTTCTTCATCCATGTGATCAAAGGCCACATCTCCGCCGTCTCTTTGTAGGTACGGTCTGATTTTCTCGATAACTTCTTTGACTTGTGTTTCTATGTTCATGGTTTTATCTTAGGAAATACATCAGTGAAGCAACCAATAATCCTACTCCGATACCACCGATGACTTCAAACCATTTGTGACCCAAAACTTCTTTGACTCGGGTCATATAGATTGGATCATCCAGTTTCGCATCAGTTAAGATTTGAATATCACGGATCAACTGTTGGGTGATCTGGATATTTTGTCCGGCATAGTAACGCACATTCGCCGCATCATACATAACGATTAACGCAAACAAAGCGGCAACCGCAAAATTGGTGGACGAAAAACGTTCTTGTAGACCAACAGCTAATGCCAAAGCAACGACCGTACTTGTGTGAGAAGACGGAAAACCTCCGCTTTCAATCAAAAGTTTAGGGTCCCATACTTTGGTATTTTTATAGACGACTAAGGGTTTTAATACCTGAGTCAAGATGTTGGCGGTAATGGCTGCCCAAAACGGATACATATTTCCTAGCATTGTCTTTCCTCGCCTGTCATTATATCACAAGCAATAAGCCTGTGTGATATAATGACTATGGTAAAAGTGTTATGAAATACAGTGTAGGACAAATCGTAGAAGGTGTGGTAACCGGACTTCAGGCATACGGGGCTTTTGTGCAACTGGATTCGGATACGACAGGTCTCATCCACATTTCGGAACTATCTGATGGTTATGTTAAAGACATCAGTCTTTTCGTCAAGGTAAAAGACATTGTCAAAGTGAAAGTGCTCGATATCGATGATAAAACGCATCAATTGAGACTTTCCTATAAAGCCATTCATGATACCCCACGTAAATCCAGACCCAAACCAAGCCGTGAAAAACAAGGCGATACCATTGGATTTTCAACCCTGGCAGCAGCCTTGCCTCAATGGATTATTACAGCAAAAAGGAGAAACCATGAGCATTAAACTCGATTTAACCCAAGTAGGCCACCCCGATCTGAGCGGCTACCAAGCCTTAGTCACACGGATCCACCAAAAAATTCAGTCGAAAACAGGCATAGGATCTGACTTTCTGGGTTGGAATACTTGGCCATTTGATTATGACAAAGATGAATTCGAAAAAGTAAAATCATTGGCTAAAACCATTCGAGAAAATGCGGAAGTTTTGGTTGTTTGTGGTATCGGGGGTTCATACTTAGGATCTCGTGCTGCGATAGAGATGATCCAAGGACTATATCCAAACAGAAAACTTGAACTAGTGTATTTAGGAAACACATTGTCTTCGACCTATATCGTTCAAGCAATAGATCGAATCAAAGACAAGAGTGTATATGTCAATGTCATCTCAAAAAGCGGAACGACCACTGAAACTGCCATGGCTTTTAGGTTATTGAAACAATTCTTAGAACAAAAATATGGAAAAGATGAAGCGAAAAAACGCATCATCGCGACAACAGATAAACATAAAGGAACGTTAAAATCCTTTGCGGATAAAGAAGGGTATGCAACATTAAGCATTCCTGATGATATTGGAGGTCGTTATTCAGTGTTAACTTCTGTTGGACTGTTGCCGATTGCAGCTGCTGGAATCGACATCGATGAAATGATGGAAGGTGCCAAAAAAGCTGCTACAGACTGTCAAGATGATGATTTAGAAGTCAACACAGCATATCAATATGCCGTCATGAGACGTTTACTTGAAAAGGAAGGCAAAAGTATAGAACTTCTTGTTTCCTATGAAAGTCAATTGACGATGTTTGCTGAATGGTGGAAACAACTCTTTGGAGAATCTGAAGGTAAAGAAGACAAGGGTCTATTCCCCGCATCTGTCAACTTCTCAACGGATTTGCATTCTATGGGTCAATTTGTTCAAGAAGGTAAGAAAGTCTTGTTTGAAACTTTATTGATGATCAATAAACCTTTGTTGGATATGACTTTTCCAGAAGATAAAGATAATTTAGATGGCATGAATTATTTGGCTGGCAAGAAATTAAGCGATGTCAATAATGCCGCCATGAAAGGGACTTTGATCGCCCATCATGATGAAGCAAAGATTCCTAATATGATCCTTACGGTTGAAGATTTCTCAGCCAGATCCTTTGGATATATGGCACAATGGTTCTTTATCGCATGTGGGATGAGCGTTTATCTGCTTAATGTCAATCCGTTTAATCAGCCAGGGGTAGAAGTCTATAAGAAGAATATGTTTAAGTTGTTGGGTAAACAATAAACATAAAAAGGACCGTGAGGTCCTTTCGTTTAGGGAAGCAAGTCTTTTACTTGTGTTAGTAGTTCGTTGATGTCTGTTAATAAGGTGTTTCGCTCATGTTGAATCGCACGAATTCTTTCATAAACTGCTTCTAATGCAACCCAGTCTTTAGCTTCAATCAAGGCTTTGACACCATCGGTTAAAGTTTTGATGTCTCCTTTTGTTTCTTTAAGGGCAGCATATTTGGTTTTTAAAGTAGCGGTCAACTCGGTCAGTTGTGTCTTGATGCTTTCTTCAATCACAATCTCATTCTTCTTGATGTCGATGAGTTTGAGTTTGATTTCAGTTCTGAGTTCAACATTTTCGGCCCAGATCAATCTGTTCTCAAGTTTGTTGACTCTAAGTTCAACTGCCTTTTCGCGAGCTTCTGCCCGACTTTTAATCGAGGTCAATCCGCTGGTGGCAGATACACCTAGTGTCCCTATCAATATGAAGATACTGATGGCGATGAGAGTAATCGTTGTTTTTTTCATGGTTTCTCCTTAGTTGTCCAGTAATGCATCGTCTTCGATGTCATCTTGTGTTGTCTGAAAACTGCCTAAATCTTGAATCATTGTTGATAAATCATTCAGCATAACCGTTTGAGCCTGATCTGGCTTTGGTTCTTTCTTTCTTAATACGCCACAACCTGATAGAAGTAATATCGTTAAGCCAATCACAGTAAGCTTTCTTTTCATCTGTTCTCTCCTTATGAAACCATTGTAAAACAAGATTCGGATAAAATCATCGGTTAGATTAGGGCAAAATAGTGGCAGTTCTTTCTTTTTCCTCTTGTTTGTGTTTTTATATTGGTAAAGGGAATCACATGTATGAAACAACGCATCTATATCGCAGACGATGAAGCAAATATCCGCTTTATCATAAGTTCATTCTTAAAGAATGAAGGGTATGAAGTTTTTGATTTTGAAAACGGGGATCTTCTTTTAGAAGCCTTTATGAAGCAACCGTGCGACATGGTCATATTGGATTTGATGATGAGTGGCTCAGATGGTTTGACCATCTGCATGAAACTGCGCGAACGACACAACGTGCCCATCATTATTGTATCGGCTCGTGATTCTGAATTGGATCGCATCACCGGTATCACCATGGGAAGCGATGACTATCTTGTTAAGCCATTTTCACCAGTGGAATTGGTGGCTCGAGTCAAAGCGCTTTTTAGGCGTATTCATCTGGATCAAAAACCGCTTTGTAAAGAACTTTTGACCTATGGTGATCTTACAATGAACATTGCTCAACGATCAGCTACGATCAAAAACCAGACTCTAGAGTTAACTCCAACAGAATTTGCCTTGTTGTCCTATTTACTTCAACATTCCGACAAAGCAGTTTCTCGATCTGAACTGCTAAAGAATGTCTGGAACTTTGATTTTGAAGCAGATACGCGAGCCACTGACGATCTTATGAAACGACTAAGAAAAAAATTGAGTACCAGTGAGGTCCTGATCGAATCTGTATGGGGCTTTGGTTTTAAACTCAATAAGAGGTCCATCCATGAAGACCCTCAGTAGGAAAATGTCGGGTCCAATCATTGCTTTATTTATCATCGTCCCGATATTGATCATGTTGGTTTTTAATCTATCGGCTCGATATTATGTCAATCGAGCAACTGCGAATGAATTGAAAAATGTCGTTGAAAACATCAAAGACTTAACAGATACTTTATTAAAAAAAGATCTGATTGAATCTGAAGACGGAATCAGTGATGAAAATCTTAAACGATTGATCCTGATTCGTTCAGCTTTGCAGGTTTCAAAATATTCAATGAATACTGAAATGGTCATCATCAATGAGAAAGGAAAGATTATCTTTCCTCAGAGTTACGAAGACACTTTTCTTAGCGATACCTTAATCAATAAAGCTAAGCTACGAGCCAATACTGAGAAGTCACTCATCCGATTCATCAGTAACGGAAAAAGTTATATGTATATTTATGAGGATGTTCAAGGAACTGTGCGCGACTATAAAGTTTTCTTTATTGCTTCAGCATCCTCGTCGGATGCCTTTATCCGATTTATGAATTTGGTTTTAGTGATTGTACTGATTGTTTCAACAGGTTTGGCGATTTGGATCACGTTGTATTTATCGAAAAAGATTTCAGCCCCACTGGTAAGTGTTGCTGCTAGCACGCATAAAGTTGCACAAGGCGACTATGTCCTTTTAAAGGATGATAGTGATTGTGTTGAGGTCCACGATTTAATTCAAGGGATGAATACGATGTCGCAGAAACTCAAAACCAGTGAAGAAGTTCAACGTGATTTCTTACAGAACGCATCTCATGAGCTAAGAACTCCGTTGATGTCGATTCAGGGATATGCTGAAGGTTTATCAAAAGGTATTTTTTCTCAAACCAAAGAAACAGCTGATTTGATAGCTCAAGAATCGAAAAGACTAAATGATCTTGTTGAAGAATTGATAACTTTATCAAGGCTCGAATCTGGAAATTATACACCAGTTAATGAAAGACTTAATTTGTGCGATGTATTAAAAGATTTGATTCAACGTGCCAACGGATATGCCTTATTGCAAGAGAAAGAAATCACTTTAAAAATAGAAAAAGAACCTTTATTGGTCATAGTCAATGAAGATTTATTGTTTAGTGCTGTATACAATGTCTTAACCAATGCCATAAAATATGCAAAGACACAGGTCATAATCACTTTGACATCACAGCAAAATAACGCTGTCATACAGATTCTTGATGACGGAGATGGTATCGCACTTAAGGATTTACCGCATGTCTTTAAACGATTCTATAAAGGCAAGAAAGGTAATTTTGGTTTAGGTTTAGCCATCGCGAAAACATCGATCGAACTTATGAATGGAACGATCAGAGCTGAAAATAATGGCGGAGCACAGTTTACAATCAGCTTACCTCTACAATAAAAGGACTTTTCAGTCCTTTAGGAAGATTATTCAAAACTAAGTGTCTTTCCTTTTAAGTTTGAACTATAAACTAAAGTATAAGGGGCATCTTTCTTTGTGGTTGAACCACTGACAGAGCCTTGAGTAAAGTCTACTTTATCGTATCCTGCAGGAACTTGTTGATAATCAAAGATCCATATCGCATATAGTTTTTGATTTGGATGATCGATATTATATTGAGTAAGATATGCATAAGCTTCTTTGAAAGGCATGATGTATAAGGCTTTCGACAAAGCTTCCGCAACTGCTGCACTTTCTGTACTAAAGACAGTGATAGAATGACATCCATTGTCGACTGGAAATAAAGTCGAAGGATCAATCAAGTGATGATAATACTTAAAATCAACGCCTTGGTAGTAGTTTTGATCATCTCCTGAACTTGAAAGGGCAAAGGCATCTTTGAAGTAGACATAATCGAGTTCAATGTAGGGATTGCCTCTGATGGGTGCTCTGATCCCAACATTCCAGTTTACATTATTGGGTTTGTTTCCAATGATGATAGAACTGCTTCCGCCAAAGGAAAGTAAACCACTGGTCAACCCAGCAGCTTTTAGTTTTTCCGCAACCAAATCGGTTGTATAGCCTTTTGAAATGCCCCCGAGATCGATCGAAGCTTTCGCATGGGTCAAATAGACCGTATTGGCCACATCATCGATTTGTACAAAGTCCCACCCAACATATTGAGCAGCAGCTTGTAAGTCAACCAGTTTTGGGATCTCACCGCCAATCCCATCTTCATTGAGGATTTGGCCATCTTCACGTACAGTATGCCAAATTTTTAAGACGGCACCTAAAGTAACATCAAAGGTCCCATTGGATTTGGTTGTCCATTCTTTTGATAGCACCAATAAATCAATTAGGGCTTGATCCACGACAACCGGAGATATGCCTGCCTTATCGTTGACCATCTTGACATTGTTGACGCCTTGGACATCATTGTACTTGTCAAATATGTGATTTAATCTCAAGTATTCCGTCTTGACAATATCCACATAAGTATCAAATTGACTTTTCTTGGGGACATAAGCTGTAAAGCTGACTGAGATCTCGCTGCCATTCATACTGGCCCCAACTTCAGTTAAAACAACGACACAGCGGTAAAATTTCGACTTTTCGACCGAAGCACAGCTGTATTTGGACTTATCGGTGCTTGTACAGGCAGATAATGCCAATCCAAGACCTAGTAAGAGTACGATCAATTTCTTCATAAAACTCTCCTTGTTGACATTTTACCACAAGTCAATTGACCTCTGAATTTTTATCATGTGTGACTTTTCACTTGTTTAAATTATGTTATAATAAACAAGGTAATTTGAAAAGAGAAACTTTTCGCATGAGAAAGGGAAGGTGATTATATGCCACTATGGATTGGACCAATGAATGCACATCTCAATGGTCATAAAGAGTTGACGTCGCATAACGAAATCGTAACCGTCAAACCTAAAGGCGAAGTATATATCCCGTTGAGTAACGGAAATAACGCCGCTGTGGAAGTATTAGTAAAAGAAGGGGATAAAGTTAAGGTAGGAACCTTGCTGGCAAAACGCAGTGTTCCGTTTGTCGTACCTATTTATTCATCAGTATCGGGGACAGTTGGAGTTGTTAAATCGATGATGCATGCCGTTATGCGGCCATGTGATCATTTGGTTATCGTCAGTGATGGGAAGTTTGAAAAGGCCCAGTCTTTTAGTCCTATTGATTATACAAGCGCAACCCGCGATGAACTCGTTGATTTTATCATGAATTCTGGGTTGATGGGTTGTGGTGGTGCTGGTTTCCCAACGTATATAAAGTACAAAAATCCAGTCAATATTCATACCCTTATTATTAATGCGGTTGAATGTGAACCATATATTACAGCAGATTATCGCACGATGAAAGAATTCCTAGATGATTTGATCTATGGGACGAAAGCTTTATTAAAAGCTTCAACTGCCAAAGAAGCCATCATCGCAATCAAGAAGAATAAAGTTGAAGTCTGTACGAAAATTCAAGCCCTGTTGGCCAATGAACCACAGATTAAATTGTTCATGACCCCAGATAAATACCCAATGGGTTGGGAAAGAACTTTGGTCTATGAATTTACCCATAAACGCTATGATAAGTTGCCTTCAGAAATCGGTGTCATCGTCAACAATGCGACAACGGCCATAGCTTTGGCTCAATCGCTTAAATACGGAAGTGCCATCGATGAAAAAATCATCACCTTCTCAGGTGATGGTTTAAAACACCCTGTCAATGTCAAAGTTCCTTATGGAACGACCGTCAAAGAAATCGTCGAAGCCATTGGAGGCTATAGTGCTGAAGATGTATTGGTAATCGCAGGTGGACCAATGATGGGTAAAACCATTCCTACAGACAATTTCGTCATCACGTCGTATTCCAATGCGATCACAATCCTTAAAACGACCCCACAAGAAGCCATACCTTGTATGCGTTGCGGAAGATGTAATGATACTTGCCCAGCTGGTTTATTGCCGGTACGTATCAACAATGCTGAAGCGGTTGCGGATTTAGATTTGATCGTTAAGTTGGCTGCGGATCAATGTATCGAATGTGGGATGTGCAGTTATATCTGTCCGTCTCGAATTGATGTGACTGAAGGGGTAAGACGTGCTAAACGTGCCCTGATGCTGAGAAAGAAATAGGAGGACTGAACCATGAAATTTACATTTAGAGTTTCTCCGAACTATCGTCAGCCTTTATCGACTCAGTGGATCATGACCGAATTGACCCTGTGTATTGCGGTGGTCTTGGGTTATAATGTCGTCTATTATTATTTGAATCCAAATCTAGGTCCAGAATATGCCATTCATGCTTTATCGATGATTGCTACATCTTTGGTAGTAGCGATTGGAACAGAAGCATTATGGGCTAAGTTCTATGCTAAAAAACCGGTCTTGAAGTATTTGACTCAATCTTTCCCTTGGGTTACCGCACTTTTATTTGTCGGTATGATGGGAGTCAATAAGCCTTTATATGTCATCATTGTTGGGTCTTTGGTGTCCACCTTGATTGGAAAACTGATCTTTGGTGGATTTGGCCAGAACATCTTTAATCCAGCTGGTGTTGGACGTGCATTCTCAGTCTTGGCTTTTGGTGGATTCATTGCCTCTCAGTTTCCAGATGTGGTTACAGGCGCAACGCCAAACCAAGTGATGGAAAGCTTAGGTTGGGTCATTACTAAACCTGAAGCTGTAACTGCTTATCTGAATCAATTCAATGGATTATGGGGCTTGTTTAGCGGTCAATATGTCGGGGCTATTGGGGAAACCAATACCTTGTTGATCATGTTGGTTGGACTTTACTTGTCCGTTCGTAAAATCATTGACTGGAGAGTTCCAGTTGTCTTTATCGCTTCACTCTTTACTTTCGCAACCATCATCATGTATTTCAAAGGCATGGGTTGGTGGTATCCAATCTTCTCAATCTCAACAGGTGGAGCGATGTTTGGAGCTGTCTTTATGTTGACAGATCCTGTTACTTCGCCGACTTCGATTCCTGGACGTATTATCTTTGCGATTGGGGTTGCTTTCTTAGCAACGTTGATTCGTGTAAAAGGCCACTTGCCTGAAGGTGTTATCCGTTCGATCTTATTTATGAACATGGTAACTCCGTTGATCGATCGTGGATTAGATGGTTGGCCATTAAAAGCCATGAAGAAATATGCGTTTACGATTGGAACTGTATTTGCAGTTTCCTTGTTGACAGTTTCCTTTACCGCAACGACCATTTCGTATAAAGAGCCTTATGTGCCTGAAGATTCTATACCTAATTTAGGTGATCCAATCCTATTTAGCACTTTACCTACTGCAGGCAATGTCAACATTGTTAGTACGACGGTTACGGGAGACATTACGACCTTTGTGATTGAAACCAAAGGTCATGCCTATGAAGCGGAATGGGAAACCGATCCAAAACCAAACGTGATTGAAGTCAAGATCAATACGGTGACCAAGACCATTGTCTCTGTTACCTTTGTGACCTATCACGATACAGCTAGTTTGCAGTATGCAACCTCTCATCCAGTTTTTCTTAAACAGTTTGATGGTTTATCCATCATCGTCGACAATAGTGTCGATGTAGTCATAGGGGCAACCTTTACCACAGATTCGGTCATTCGCGCAGTCAATGCGGCTATAGCAGCTGTATTGACCCCGCAGTAGGGAGGGCCACATGAAAAAAATCATTTCATTAACCTTATTTTTAGCCTTATGTTCTGCTTTAGCCGGCGCAGTATTGGCTGGTGTCAACAGCATTACGGCTCCCATCATTGAAGAACAAAAGATCGCAGCTGTTAAAGCAAGTCTACAAAAAATTTTCCCGACAGCTGACGAATTCAAAGAAATCACTTTTGAAGATGAATCTGGTTTTGTAAAGAATGTTTATGAAGCAACCGGTGAAGGTTATGCGATCAAAGTTTCAATCCAAGGCTATAAGGATATCATTACAATCTTAGTTGGTTTTGATCTCCATGATAAGATCGTTGGGTTTGAAGTCACTGCGCTTAATGACACTCCAGGGATTGGTACAAAAGTTGGAGAACCTGAATTTGCAAATTCCATCATCGGTAAACCGATTACGACCAAGCTCGATACCATATCAGGTGCTACCATTTCTTCATCAGCAGCAATTCGCGGGATTGATGCGGCCATCGCCGTATATCAATCCTTGAACTAGGAGGTCCCATGAAAGCCTTTGGACACTTTTTACTTAGTTTATTAAAAGAAAATCCAGTATTTGGTTTATATCTTGGGATCTGTTCCACACTTGCCATTACAACAAGTTTGGATAACGCCATTGGGATGGGGGTTTCCGTCATCATCATCTTGACGATTTCCAACATCATGATCTCATCGATCCGTAAGATTACTCCCAATGAGATCCGTATTCCGGTGTATATCGTTGTTATTGCGACATTGACCAAGGCTATTGAATTGTTGATCAGAGCGTATGCCCCAGCCATCGATGTGGCTCTGGGTGTCTTTATTCCTTTGATTGTTGTCAATTGCATCATCTTGGGTAGAGCAGAAGCCTTTGCCAGTAAGAATACTGTATGGAAATCTACGCTCGATGGCTTGACCATGGGTCTTGCTTATACCTTAAGTTTGGCTGCCATGAGCATTATCCGTCAAGTATTGGCCGATGGTATCCTCAGCTTAAGCAATCCGTTTACGAATTCAATCGTCTTTAAAATCAATCTTATTCCGGCTGAATATCGGATAGCGATCTTCAAGGAACCCATTGGGGCCTTCTTGACCTTTGCCTTCTTAGCCGCTGGAGTCGCAGCTGTTCAAAATGCGCACGCCAAGAAAGATGGGGTAAAATAATATGGCAGGTCTAATCACGCTCTTTATCTCAAATGTGGTCATCAGTAACGTCGTATTGACCAAATTCTTAGGGATGTGTCCACTACTTGGTGTATCACGTAAGAGTTCTTCCGCTGTTGGGATGGGCTTAGCGGTCATCTTCGTCATCGTTGGATCTTCAATTTTCACATGGACCTTATACTACACGGTTTTGGTTCCATTAGGTCTTCAATATATGGATCTGATCACGTTTATTTTGGTCATCGCAGCTTTCGTACAATTCGTTGAGTTATTTTTAAAAAAGTACTCACCAAGTTTATACAAAGCTTTGGGCATCTACTTGCCTTTGATCACCACCAACTGTGTCGTTTTATATGTTACTTTAGACAACATCATTCAGGGTTTCGATTTCGTTGAGATGTTGGTGTATTCATTTGCTGTTCCAACAGGCTTTATGTTGGTTCTGTATATCTTCTCAACCATTCGTGAACGTTTGGATCAATCCACTGTACCTGCAGCATTCAAAGGCAATCCTATCGCGTTGATCGTTGCGGCTTTGATGGCTGCCATTTTCACAAGCTTTGTAGGCTTGGTGTAATCTGATGCCCTATCTAATTGCCGGTCTCTATATTGCCGTCTTAGGCGGCTTATATGCCTTATTCTATGTATTGAATCAGAAAACGCCTGTTCCAGATAATTGTAAAGACATCTTGGTGGCCTGTTCGACTTGTTCCACCGGATCCTGTGGCCATAATCCAGCCCAGTTAAGTAAGGAGAACTAATATGTTGAATGCCATTTTGATGATGATTGTATTGGGTGCTGCACTTGGTTTATTGCTGGCAATTGCTGGTGTGTTCTTTCAAGTTGAAGAAGACACACGTGTTGAACAGATTACGACCATGCTGCCAGGACTTAACTGTGGTGCTTGTGGATACCCAGGATGTAATGGTTTAGCCACTGCCTTAGTTTCAGGTGAAGCCAAATCCGTCACATTGTGCAAGCCATCAACCGCTACTCATCGTGATCGTATCAATTCTTTTATGGAGTCAGGGGTCGATCCTCTCGCTTCAGCACATTCTCATTCCGTATAACCAAGAGCCAAAAGGCTCTTTTTTTTTAGGAACGTTCTGACTTAGTTCATAGAGGAACTTGAGGTCAAACCATGAAAGGAATCATGATGGCAGTTGGTTTATTCGTCTTAAGCATGGGTGTTACTTTAGGATTGATGTATTACATCAGTTTTGAACAATTGCGTCTAAATACAGTGACCGCCTTGAAACAGTCTTTGATTGAAACCTTGTTTCAGTTGGATGAATTGGCTGTTGGGGATCGGTATAATCAAGCATTAACTCTGTTTTCTGATAATTTCAAACTGAGAAAGCATCCATCTGTCTCTTATCAAATCGATCTCATGGGATTTATAGCAGATCCTTTAGCTTTAAGGATCAGAATCGATGCAACAGATATTGGATCACTATTTGAATTAAACATACAAACTGAAGAAACCATGATCGAGGTAGAACATGAAATCGAATAGAATCATATTAGGTTTATTAGCAGCTGCACTTTGTGGAATCGGTTATTTGGGATCTAAGATCTATGTTGATCAAAGATTGGAACTTATTGATGTACCAGTAGCAGCCAGTGTGTTACAACCTAGGACACTGATCAGTGAAGATGACATTGTAATGATCAAAGTACCCAAAGCTTATCTTCAAAACTCCATTGTTTTAGACATCAAAGACTTGATTGGTAAGTATACGCTGATTCGATCACAGATCCCACAAGGTAGTTTTATCTATGATTCGATGGTGGAGTCCATTGAACAAGCCAAAGATTCACCCAGTCTTTTGTTGCTTCCCAATCAAGTGGTGTATGCCTTAGACGTTGATTTGAAAATGACTTCAGGTAATACACTACAACCTTTTCAAAAGATCGATCTTTATGTATCGATTTTACATAATCGACTGACCGTCGTTGATCGTTTGATCAGTAATGTTAGGATTTTAAGCCTCAAAGATAAGAATGGTAAAGAACTTGAAAAAGCGACGGATATACCGAAGTTGATGTTGATTGCACTAGATCAAGATCAAGTTTCGATACTTACAAAAGCCATAGAATTGGGAGATTTGATCATTACACCAGGTTCTAATCAAAGTTTAGAAACAGAAAGTATATTGATTCAAGACACGGCATTGTTGAAGGTGCTTCATGAACGATGATTTTGATTTTGGCATATTAAATCCTTGGATTAGAGATGATCAGATTACCGACATCAACTATAATGGTAAACAGTGTTGGGTGGATCATCTAGGAAAGGGAAGATATCCCATAGAGCCCTTTACAGCTCATGATTTTATGCAAGCTTTTGCCTATAAGATCGCCAATTATGTCAATCTGCCTTTCAACATCAGTTCACCAATTCTTGAAGCTGAAACCAAAGAACTACGCATCAGTATGCTTCATCAAAGTGTCTGTCGAAGTGGTTTAAGCATTTCGATCAGAAAGACACCAGCGTTTCTAAGAATCAGTGATCTGATGATGAAGAATTATGCGCCAAATTGGGTCATCGAGTTACTCAAAGATGCCATCAAAGCTCGATCGAATATCTTGATCAGTGGTTTACCTGGTAGTGGTAAAACAGAGCTGGTCAAATATCTGATGAAAAGTATTCCTGCTTATCAGCGTGTCATAACGATTGAGGATAGTCTGGAGTTGCGTTATGGGGAGATTCATCCGCATAAAGATCATGTCATGATCAAGATCAGTCCTTTATTTGATTATGAGGCTGCTATAAAAGCAGCCTTAAGACAAAGACCAGACTGGATATGTGTTTCTGAGGTTAGAGGCAGGGAAGTCATGCAATTGATTCAAAGCTGTTCGACTGGGGCCAGTGTCTTAAGTACAGTACATGCTGAAAATGCAACTGCGATTCCTCAACGTTTACTGCACATGATGCCCGATGTGGATGTCACCAACACAAATCTCTTGGCACTTGTTCACTCGACTTTAGATTTTGGACTTCATATTGAAATTCAGAGTTCTCCCAAAGGCATACGAAGAAAAATCAGAGAATTAGTTTATTATCATCTGGATGAGCATTTTAAGCCCAAAACAATATTGATTTATAAAGATGATGAAAAGAATCCAGAGATAAATTTTAATGAACTACCCAATAAGGGGATTCATCGTGAAACCTAAAAACTTGATCTGGTTGACTCACCATGGACTGTATGGTCTATTAAGTACCTCTTTGTTTTATGTTCTAGGAGACTTATTGGGTTTAAGTCTTTTGAATCATATAATCATCATGATCAGTGCTTTTGGGTTAGGAGTTTGGTTTTCGATCACAGAGAAAATTTACAAACGACAAGAAACAGATTTCTATATGATGATCGATTTCTTTCAACAAGTCTTGGCTTTATTCAAACATCATCCTAAAATCTATTTCAGTTTTACTGAGAGTCAAGATCTCATTAAAGGACATCTCAAAGAATCTGTTTTAACTTGGATCGAAGATCTTGAGCAAGGTAAGGATCTTAATCATTCAGCGTTGTTTTTTCTAAAATCATATCCGCATTTCGTCATCGGGAATTTGGTACATCTGATGGTTGCGGTCGAATTGTTTGGCACCCATGATTATGGTTTAAGTTTAGACATCATCCAAGATGACATAGAGGAATGGGCTGAAGATACATTACTATTCAAACAAATGGAGAAACAACAAAGAAACCGTATCATCCTCTTAAGTCTTTTTGCTTTAATGATTGCTTATTTCAGTCAATCCATGTTAAAGAAGACAGGGTTACAAGCGCAGATGAATTTAACGGATATGGCGCTATTGGTCTTTTTACTAATGATTCAGATTACGGTTGCGGTCGTGCAAAATCTTTTGGCTAAAAGATGGATCGAAGATCGTGAGGAAATATGGAAAATCTAATTCTTCATTGGATCATTCTCTTGGTATGGATTGCACTTGATCCACTTTTAGAACCTTGGGTCAGTCGTTTGACAGATTCAAAACTTATTCACTATTTTTGGATTTTAGAAAAGGAAAACCCAAGTCTGTGGCAAAGAAGGAGGTATAGACGAAGTCATCAGGTTCGTTGGGTATGGATGATTGCCTTAGTTTGGACCAGTTCAGTTCAATTTGACTTACTGTTTATGGGATTGATCTTGTTGATGTACTTAAGTCCTTGGATTCATTTGAAATCTGAAGTCAAACGACAATCCGATCTGATCCGCTATCAGTTTCCGATTTATTTGAGACAACTTCAGATCTTGCTTCAAAACAATACAGTCATCAAAGCCATAGAATGTTCGATTCCACAAGCGCCTTTGTATCTTCGCACAGAACTGAAGTTACTGCATCAGCGATTACTGTCACAACCTGGTAGATTGAGCTCATACACAGCGTTTATGAGCCGATTGGAGCTTTCTGAGATTCAAAGGGCTATGAAGTGGCTATATCGATTTGAAAACACAGGTCAACAAGATGCCTCAAGACAGTTTAATCGAATGATTGCATCGACTTCCAAGTGGTTGAGACAAGAACGTCAATATGCGAAACAAAAGCAACTGATGATCAGTCAGTGGTTGGGTATGATCCCTTTAATTGGAGTGACTCTGGTTTTCCTTAGTGCCATGATGAGCGTCCTGATGACGATGTTTGAAAGGAGGTGAGATGATGAAAGCATTTTTTGAAGAATATGGATTGGTATTAGTCGTAACTGTAATTGCTACAGGAATGATTGCTTTTTCAGAAGGATTTAAGACCACGATGCAGGAAACGTTATCGGCGCAGTGGTCTCAAATGACCTCTAACAGCTGATGAAAGGTGCATTTGAATTGGGTATGGTTTTTCTGTTTGGTATGATGTTTGTGATCTTAGGTATGAGCTTTACCCAAGTGATCTTGTCACAAAATCAAGCCAGGCTTTATGGTGAAACGATTTTAGCACTCATAGAGCATCAAAATCGTTATGATGAATCGGTTGCGCTTTTAATTCAGAATCATCCTGTTCAATGCAGTTTCTGTTCTTCTACCATCACTCAAGATGAACTGACCCAACGTTATACGATCAAAGTCAGATATCCATTAAGCATCCCCTTGCTTAATTATGAAAAGTCCGCGCTGATTCAATTGATCACACGGCCGATGAACCGGTAAAACCCGGTTTTTCTTATGGTATAATTGTCCTATGCTACTTACCATCGACATCGGGAATTCGAATATCGTCGTTGTTTGTTACGACAAACACCAAACAAGAACCTTTGATCAGCGTTATGAAACGATCAAAGAAGATGTATTGACTTACTATACCCAATGGATCACGTTAGAGCTGTGTTCTATAAAAGAAGAACTCAAGATAGAGCGTTTTATTTTAAGTTCAGTTGTCCCAAGAGTAACAGAAACATTTTTTAAGCTACTTGAAGAACTATTAGAAATAAAAGGGCAAAACTGTTCTTTAAACACAGTCAAAAATTTTGAAGTCAAACTAACTGAACCCAGTGACATCGGTGCTGATTTTATTGCGACCAGTTATGGGGCTTTGGCTAAATATGATTTGCCGTGTGTGATTGCAGACTTAGGTTCTGCAACCAAACTCAGTGCCATAAGTAAAGATTTTGTCTTTGAAGGCGGGGTTATTTTACCTGGCATAAAAATCAGTCGCGATGCCTTGACTTCATTTATCCCGCATTTGCCTCAAATCGCCATCGAAGTCCCTAAGACCGTCATCGGTAAAGATACCATACATGCGATGGAATCAGGTTTGATGTATGGTCATATCGATTCCGTCATTGGGATCGCTGAACGCATGGCAAAAGAATTAGGGCATAATTGTACCAAGATCGTTACAGGGGGATTCTCAAACGTGGTTTATCCCTATCTACAAGAATTTAAATTTGAACCTTTTTTACTCAATGATGGTCTCTTTGAGATCGATCGTCGCACTCGTCAAGTTTAGTCTTTACAAGCGTCTACTTTTAGGTTAAAATTAAACGGCGCACAAAGAGTATGGCGGTCGTGGCGAAGTTGGTTAACGCATCGGATTGTGGCTCCGACACTCGCGGGTTCGAGCCCCGTCGGTCGCCCCATTTGTACGCAAAACTCTACAGATTACTGTAGAGTTTTTTTATTTCTAAAGATTGACTCATGTATAGGAACATGCATTCGCTTTGTGTAATTCGCCTTAAGACCTTATAATGTGCTTGACAGAGGCAACTTTGTCCACAAGGAGAATTCTCATGACCAAAACAAAACAACCTAAAAATTCAACTCAAGAAACACTAGATGCGATTCGTATCTATGGCCAACCTTTAACGAATGGTGTTCCATTTGCGGAAGGTCACATCATAGAACCTCATGCAGATTATGGAACTCTTCTGGATGACATAGCAGAAGATACAAATGAAATAGAACCAAAAAAGAAATAAATAAAGGTGATTCGCAAGAATCACCTTTATTATTTTACCAAGCTTTTCCTTCAGAACCTAAGACTTCTCTGATCTTATGAGAAACAACATCTTTGACATTTTTACGACCGACTTTGAGATATGTTCTAGGATCAAAGACTTCCGGTTTTGCGAAGAAGATTTCGCGGATACCAGCTGTCATGGCTAAACGTAAATCGGAGTCAATGTTGATTTTGCAGACCGCTGAACTGGCAGCTTGTCTTAACATGTCTTCAGGGACACCGATGGCATCGGCCATTATACCGCCATTGGCGTTGATTGTTTTTACATATTCTTGAGAGACGCTAGATGCGCCATGGAGGACGATTGGGAAGTTAGGCAAACGACGGGCTACTTCTTCCAAGATATCAAAACGAAGTTGCGGTTTAACGCCTGGTTTGAATTTGAAAGCACCGTGACTGGTTCCAATGGCGATGGCCAAAGAATCACATCCAGACTTCGTAACGAATTCAACGACATCATCAGGGTTTGTATAACTGTGATGGGCAACATCGATGTCATCTTCAACGCCAGCCAATTGGCCTAGTTCACCTTCGACAGTGATATAAGGATCATGGGCATGGGCATAGTCGACAACTCTCTTGGTTAAAGCAATGTTATCAGCTAAGCTCAAATGGGAGCCATCGATCATAACGGATGTAAACCCAGAGTCGATACAAGCTTTACAGGTTTCAAATGAATCGCCGTGATCTAGATGTAAAGCAATAGGAATATTACTGTCCAACAAGGCTGCTTCTACCAATTTGGTCAAATAAACCGGTTTGGCATAATCTCTGGCACCTTTGGACACTTGTAAAATAACGGGTGATTTCAGCTCATTGGCGGCTTCAACAATCGCTTGGACGATTTCCATATTGTTGACGTTGAATGCACCGACGGCGTAGCCTCCCTCGTAGGCTCTTTTAAACATTTCTCTGGTTGAAACTAAAGGCATGGGATCAATTCCTCCTGCAACTTATTATAAATGTTTTCATTGAGCTTGTATACAAAGATAAACAAGTTAAGCCCTGTCATTGTAAAGTTGAAGGGAAATCAGTATAATAGAAACGTTAAAAGAGGTATATACATGAATGAAAAAAAAGTATTGGTTGAGATTTCTGCAAGACATGCCCATGTCACCCAAGCGGACCTAGAAACATTGTTTGGAGTTGGCGCTGTTTTACATGTCAAGAAAAACTTATCCCAACCAGGACAGTATGCATCTGAAGAAAAAGTTGATCTGGTAGGTCCTAAATCT
>WSYG01000071.1 GCA_009773735.1 Erysipelotrichaceae bacterium | reverse complement strand
TACTCATCAGTTTCTTTTCAAACTTTATTTTTGCGACCATGGTGTTTGTGACGGATGCAACTTTTGGGATGATGCAGCTTAATGAGGCCATCGTTCGTATCTTTTCTGGATCTTTGATTCCTTTAAGTTTCTTTCCGGGTTGGCTTAAGACCATTGCCTATATCTTACCTTATGCCAGTGTGTATACCGTACCCACTTTGATCTTGATGAATCGTTATACTCCGTCTGAACTTTGGGTCAGTTTATTGACTCAATTGGCTTGGGCAATAGGATTGATCATCGCGTGTAATGGTCTTTGGGCTTTCATCATCAAGAAAATGAAAGTTCATGGGGGTTAATATGAAACGTTACTTTGATATTTATCTCAAGTTTACTGGTCAACATTTAAAAAGAATGCTTCAATATCGATCTGATTTTTTGATTGGAGCTGGATCATTTTTGTTTATGCAAGGATCTGGCCTATTGTTTATGGTCCTTGTCTTTCAACAAATCCCAGATCTTAATGGTTGGACATTAACTGAAATGATGTTTCTATATGGTTATTTCCAATTGCCCAGAGGTCTTGATCATTTGTTGACGGACAACATCTGGTTGATTCCGCAAAAAGTTAGACGAGGAGACATCGATCGTTATCTTTTAAGACCCATCAACCCTTTGTTTCAGTTGATCATCGAACGCTTTCAAATAGAAGCTTTTGGAGAATTGATCGTAGGGGTTGCGTTGATGGTGATCACGATTCCTGCACTCAATATTGAGGTCAATTTGATGACTGTTTCGCTGGGTCTCTTGTTTATCATCCTTGGTTCTTTGATTTATACATCGATCAAACTGATTACCGCATCGATTGGTTTTTGGGTCATCAATTCCATGCCGATCATGACAACCATTTATAACATTGCAGATTTTTCTAAGTACCCAACAACGATCTTTCCTAAGGTCATTCAATGGACTGTGACATACTTAGTTCCATTTGCGTTTGTATCTTTCTTACCCGCAACGGTTCTCTTAAATAGAGCGGATGGTTCAGGCATTTTACTGGGTTCCATCATAGCAGTTGCCATCTTAACAATCAGTGCTTATCGATTGTGGGTCTTGGGTTTAAAGAGTTATCAAAGCGTAGGTAGTTGATCTAAATGAATTATGATAAAACCCAGAAAAAATCTGGGTTTTATGCTTTTTACGACCAAATAGTAAGTGCAATACTACGTGTATAGATGTGTATTTAAGAGTTTATTCATGAGATGATATGATTGTGTTTGAAAAAAACCAAGATGTCATTGCCAATGGGCTTGGTGGTTTACTGGGAGGTTTATTGTGCAAATCTGGACAAGATCTGGCTAGTATTGCTTCTGGTTTCCTGGATAGCGATATAGATGGCGACATCATGGACAATGTAGAAAGTCTATTAGACGGATTTCTAAAAAAATAAAGTTAAAGCCGACAGTAATCTGTCGGTTTTATATAGATGTAAGGATATGTAATAAAATGATAATAAATGAAAAAACCTCTTGCATTTATTACATGATTGATTTAAACTATAAAAAACGATGAATAGGATATGTGGATTTAAGGACTTCTGTAAAGCGAGTTGGAGCCGGTGTAAGCCAACCTGAAGCTTAGATTTGTAACCCCTATGAGTGACCTGGTGAACATTAAGTAGCCATGACCGGGAGTTCCCGTTATCGAACTAGGGTTTGAGTGAACCTGAATAAGAGACCTTTTGGTAAACAGGGTGGTACCGCGGAGCGCAAGCAGCCTTCGTCCCTACGGACAGGCTGTTTTTTTTGTTCTCTGGAGGAAAAACCTATGTGTGGAATCTTGTTTGTAGAAGGACAGATTGATCAAGATCAATTTTCGTCTTCATTTATAAAAATGCAGCATCGTGGACCGGATATGAGTAGAATCCTAAGCAATGAATTAGGAACGTTTGGATTTCATCGTTTAGCGATCATGGATGTCACTGAACATGGAATGCAGCCTTTTGTCGATCATGACACCATGGTTGTATGTAATGGCGAGATCTACAATGAGAAAGCCATCAAAGTTATGTTTCCTTCGTATCCTTTTCAAGGTCACAGTGATTGTGAAGTCTTAATCCCCATGTATGAGCGTTTAGGAATAGAAATGTGTCGTTATCTGGACGCTGAATTTGCGTTTGTTTTAACGGATCTGAAACATAGGAAAATCATTGCGGCACGTGATCCGATTGGGATACGACCTTTGTTTTATGGTCATCAGAAAAGTTCTGGTAAAATTGCTTTCGCATCTGAAGCCAAGGCTTTGATCGACTTGTGTGATGAGATTCAACCTTTTCCTATAGGATCTGTTTATGAAGATGGGAAATTTATAAGATATCATGACATCACCAAAACCAGCACTAGAAAAATAACCGATGAACAACACATCAAATCACTGATCAAAGAAAAACTAACTTTAGGCGTTCAAAAAAGAATGATGTCGGATGTTCCTATAGGCTATCTGTTAAGCGGAGGACTTGATTCATCACTGGTTTGTGCCATTGCAGCTCGAAGTTCAAATCAACCTCTAACAACCTTTGCGATCGGGATGAGAGACGATGCGATCGATTTAAAATATGCCATGCAAGTTGCTAAGCACTTAAAAACAAATCATCATGAGATCATCATGAGTGTAGATGAAGTCATTCATGCTTTACCTGAAGTCATACGCATGCTTGAAACCTATGATATTACCACCATAAGAGCTTCTTTAGGCATGTATTTGTTATGTAAAGGCATACGAAAATGTTCAGACATCAAAGTCTTGTTAAGCGGGGAAATCAGTGATGAACTTTTCGGATATAAATATACTGACTTTGCCCCAAGTGCTCAAGCCTTTCAAATTGAAAGCGAGAAACGTTTAAGAGAACTGTATGAGTATGATGTTTTAAGAGCCGATCGTTGTATCGCTGCTTGGTCTCTTGAAGCACGAGTTCCTTTTGGTGATCTAGACTTTGTTTCAACTGTTTTAGCGATCGATCCACAAATGAAACTCAATACCCGTAAGATGGGTAAGTATTGGTTACGAGCTGCTTTTGAAGAAGGGGATTATCTACCATCATCGATTTTATGGCGTGATAAAGCTGCTTTTTCTGATGCGGTAGGACATTCTATGGTGGATGCTCTAAAGGCAAAAGCTGAAACCTTATATAGTGATGATGAATTTAAATTAGGTTGTTTACGTTATGCTGATTGTGTACCTTTATCAAAAGAAGCTTTGTGGTACAGAGATCTGTTTGAGCGTTTCTATCCCAATCAGAGTCATTGGTTATCTGCATATTGGATGCCTAATCCGAATTGGGAAGGTTGTGCCGTCAATGATCCTTCTGCTCGAGTCTTAAGCAATTATGGATTAAGCGGGACGTAAACACATTTCATTCATTAAAATAGGTCTCATGCGAGACCTTTTGATTGGTGTTAGAAGATATATACGAAGTAAATCAAAGCTGAAATCAAGGGCACAAACAGGTTATCAAGCCCATAGGGAGATATGGCTTCAATCAGAGTCGCCAAGACAGGGATCACGATAACCATCGACCAACTGACCACAGGCGTCGTATATGACAAATAAGCATAGACAACGATCATAGATACAATCAACATGGCCAATGAACCTTCAATACTCTTTTTACCTTTAAAAATCGAGAACGTATGTTTGCCAAAGAATTGGCCAATCACAGCTGCAAATCCATCGCCATAACCCATAACCAATATCCCTAAACCTCCAGCTACTCTTATCATAGGATCAAAGAAATAAAGATGGGTCAAAAATAAGACTGAGATTGCATAATAAACTGTCCCAATGTTTCTTTGTCTACTGTTAGAATTGATCGCAGGAATCCAATTGAATAAGGCATTCAAGGTATTAAAAACAACAAAGAAGATCGGAGTTACCATAACGACCCAATAGGAACTCATGGTCAAAGACGCAATGATCCACCAATTAGAAACCATGATGTGTGAAAAAGTCCGACTCATTTCATGAGGCAGTTTGGTCATCGATACAGAAATGGCTAAGATGATGCCAATATAGGCAAAACCTAAGCCTAAACCAGTCAGTTCAGACATATGGGCCCCCTATGTTGTGTGTACATTATAATCTATGCTTAAGTATCATGCAAGATACGAAATATGGAAATATGAAACTGCGCTGATATCGCTAAATGAGGCAAAGCTTTCACCTTTAATACAGCTTCTTTACTTGAGGTATGAACATAAGGTGTCATATCCAATAAATCAGTGATTGAATCCTGATCTAGATTCATGGTGAACTTTAACTCTTCTTCTAGCATACACCTCATATGTGTTAGATTTGTGTCAGGAACAGGATTTTTTGAAACTTTCTCATAAAGTTCTTGTTTAAGTTCTAAAAGATGATCAGGACAAGGTCTCACAAAGATAAGAAATCTCTTGCTTATACGCACGACTTCATTTAAATCGATGGGTGAAAATACAGACAATACCGCATCTGTATCTTGATCAGATAAAGGAGATCTGGTAATGTTGGCCAACACATAGTCAACTTTTTTATTGGATTTAGATGCGATTTTTAGGGCAGTTTTAGATAAGTCAATTCCAATCACAGGGATATTTAAAGCCTCTTGGATCGCATTTGTATAGGACCCTTCACCACAACCTAGATCCACAAGTGAAGTGATTTGTAGATCTCTTAAGAGTTCAATCAATCTATTTTTTAAAGGATCATAGTGCCCTTTATTTAGAAATCGTGTTCTAGAATTGACCATGGCTTCATCATCCCCATGGCTTTTTGAAGAAGACCCAATTAAAAGATTGACATAACCTGATTTTGCTTTATCATAAGCATGGCCTTGCATACAGCAAAATCTCTTAGGTTCTTGAAGTAATTTGGTTTTACAGATGGGGCAAATCAACATGACCTCATTTTATCACAGATGACAAAGTGTGTCTTCATACAGTATAATGACTCAAGGAGTGTGTGTAGAGTTACAATTGATGTGAGACTTTCGAAGGGGTAGTAAAAGACGGATTGGAAGCCGTAGAATAAAGTTACGACACTCATTCGAAAGGAGTCCA
>WSYG01000004.1 GCA_009773735.1 Erysipelotrichaceae bacterium | reverse complement strand
TTCTAAAAGACCCATTAAGATGCTTTGTCGGGTCTGCTTTTCTAAAATGACCGTTTTATTCGTTGTACTCATGGTTTCACCTGATTTTATTATATAGGATTTACGTGATGAAGCGAGTGATCAATTTGAACTGTCCAAGATTACGGATAAAGAAAAGAGCTTACGCTCTTTTACTTGTATTTGATTTTATAAGCCAATACAGTTGATGATAAAACTAAGGTAAAACAGTTGGCTATGATGACTGCACCATCGCGATTGATGATCCCATGGATCGCCCATAAGAATACACCTACCACAAACATGGAATACATAATCAATGAAATTCCTGATGTATCTTTAGTTCTGATGACTTGTATGACTTGAGGAATGAACGATACAGTTGTTAAAAAGGCTGCGATTAAGCCAATGTATTGATCCATCTTATTTGTCGTTAAAGAGGTTATAGATCTCTGAAACAGAGGTGTGGTGTTGAATGGCTTGAATGGTTTTGGCCAACATATAAGCAATAGAGATTTGTTTGATCTTAGGTTCAGCTTTTTTGAGATCATCTAAAGGTATCGAGTTGGTGACCACCAATTCTCTGATCCTGGATTCACGGATGCGTTGAAGCGCTGCACCAGAGAGAATTCCGTGCGAACAGGCACAATATACATCTTTGGCACCATTCTTATACAACATATCGACTCCGCCTAATAATGATCCGCCTGTATCTACGATATCATCGATGATGATCGCAATCTTTCCATTGACATCCCCAATCAAGTTGAGAGCTTCCGCAACATTAGGTGAGGTCCTTCTCTTATCGATGATGGCGATGGTACTGTTGTCGATGTATTCTGAGAGATTTCTAGCACGTGTTGCACCACCGTGATCTGGTGATACGATAACCACTTCTTCGTTGAATTTCTTTGTTCTAAAGTATTGACCAATCATGGCTACAGCAGTTAAATCATCAATAGGGATATTGAAGAATCCTTGGATCTGTGGGGCATGTAGATCAAGTGTGATGATACGATCAGCTCCAGCAACTTGTAATAAGTCCGCAACCAATTTGGCTGTAATAGGCTGTCTAGGTCTTGCCTTACGGTCTTGTCTGGCATAACCATAATATGGCATAACTACGGTAATATATTCTGCTGAAGCTCTTTTAAGGGCATCTAATGCAACCAGTACTTCCATTAATGTCTCAGAAACTGGAGCACAAGTCGATTGAATCAAGAAGACATGTTTACCGCGTACGGTTTCCTCTGGTTCAACGATGATTTCTCCATCAGAGAAATGCTTAACCGAACATTTACCTCGCTTAACGCCTAAATGGACACAAATTTCATCAGCGAGATCGACAGAAGATGATAGTGCAAAGATGATCGTGTTATTCATGTTGTTCCCCTATTTCTTTTGAATGTATTTCAACCCTAAACCGGGTTTATTCACTTGTCTTTCACGAGCGATACCCATATCGTTATCAGGTACATCATGATCGATCGTACTGCCTGCAGCCAAAACAGCGTTTGTGCCAATGGTGACAGGTGCGATCATATTGACATTGGAACCAATGAAGGCATGGTCACCAATCTTAGTCAGGAATTTATTTTTACCATCATAGTTGACTGTAACCACACCACAACCAAAGTTAACGTCTTCTCCAACCTCAGCGTCACCAACATACGTTAAGTGGGCACAGCGCGTATTCTTGCCGATCTTGGCATTTTTCATCTCAACAAAGTTACCAATACGGGTTCCATCCCCGATTTCAGTATGTCCTCTTAAATGTGAATATGGACCGATATTAACATTATTCCCTACAATACTGTCTGTGATGCGTGAACTGTCAACTTTGACATTTTCACCAATCGTGGAATTGATGATAAAAGATCCAGGCAAGATGGTTGTCCCACGCTTAATGTGATTTTTACCTTCTAAATAAATGTTGGGATAAAGCACCACGTCTTCCTCAAAGGTTGTTTCTAGTGAAATATAGGTTCCTAAAGGATTGATGAAGGTCACGCCTTGATCGATCCAGGCATTGTTGATGCGTTTTTGGATCCAACGTTGAGCGTTCAATAAATCTTGACGATCATTGATGCCCATGACTTCATCATTGTCTTTAACGGATATGGCTTGTACTTTAAGTTCATTGTTGATAAAAATCTCAACGAGGTCTGTGATGTAGTATTCATTTTGAGCGTTGTTGTCATTCAATTCTTTGATGTGTTTGATCAGTTTTTCATTTTTGAAACAATAGATACCTGTATTGATTTCTTTGATGTTGAGCTCGCTTTTACTGCAGTCTTTAAATTCAACGATTTTTTTGACGCGTTGTTTTTTATCTCTGACGATACGTCCATATTTGGCAGGATCAAAGAAGAAAGCAGTAAGCACGGTCAAATCAAAATCCTTGTTGGATTCAAAGAGCCATTCTATGGTTTCACTTTGTACACAAGGACAATCTCCATATAATAAAACAGTATCACCATTAGGATCCAGTTGATCAATGGCCTGCATAACCGCATGACCCGTTCCTTTTTGTTCCAACTGTAACGCAAAAGAAACCTGATCTTTCAGATATTCTTGGATCATTTCAGCGCCATGTCCAACAACCATGATGTTTTTATCGGTATTGACTTCTTTTAAATGGGTAATGACGTGTCCGATCATCGGTTGACCCAAAATCTTATGCATGACCTTTGGTAAAGTCGACTTCATTCGTGTGCCTTTACCGGCAGCTAATACGATCGCATTTCTCATGTGGTTCCTCGTTTCTATTTTAACTAAAATCAGACCTTAAATAAAGTCAATCTAGAACTTTTGTGATCTTAACGAAACGATAGTGGCCTTTTAAGTCTTTAGCGATGCGTTGTAGGATTGCTTCATCTTGTGAGAAACCCATTACGACAGATCCACTTCCAGTCATCATTGAATGATCACAACCATAATCTAAGAGTTCTTTTTTGATCATATCGATCTCTGGTACCATTTCTACGGCTCTTTTTTCTAAAGCGTTGCCCATGTGTTCATAGAGTTGTAGCTCATTGCCTGTTTCCAAGGCTCTGGCAATCTTTAAGATGTCTGGGTGATCACATTTATCGAGCTGCAGATCTTTAAAGGCAAGCTTTGTAGAAACGCCTTTGTGCGGTTGAACCAAAATCAAACTCATGGGATTTTTAACTGTGAAGAAGCTAAGCTTTTCTCCGATCCCACTGACGATCGCTGGTTTATTAAAGAGACAAAACGGAACATCTGCGCCTACCTTAAGTCCCAATTCGATCTTTTCTTGAATCGATAAGTTCCATTTAAAGTAGTCGTTAAGATAATTGATCACTGCTGCCGCATCACTGCTACCTCCACCTAAGCCTGCTTGAGAAGGAATCGTCTTATGCAGATGGATCCTGAATTGTTCACTAAATGGTCTGGCTTCTCGACATACTTCAACCGCTTTAAGTAAAGTATTCTTTTCAGGTAAGATACGATAAGGCGGGATACATCTAAAAAAAGCATGCGTTGAAGGTTCGATATCGATCAAATCATAGAGTTCAATGGGAAGCATGACCATAAGCAGTTCATGATAACCATCTTCTCGTTTGCTTAAAACATCCAATCCTAGATTTATTTTTGCGTACGCTTTAATTTTCATAGATCCTCGTATAAAGTTCCCACCATTGAGATGGATCAATGGCTTCTGCGCGTATATCGATGCGATGGTTAAGCGCCAATAGGTGATCTTCGATATTCGGGATCGATTTTAAGTTGTTGGTTAAGGTTTTACGACGTTGAGTAAAAGCCAGTTTAACGAAATCAAAGAACGGTTTAAGATTTTGGCTGGATTCTTTTCTGATCAATTGAACCACCGAAGAATCAACATTGGGTTGAGGTAGAAAGCAATGTGGTTTGACCTTCATGATGGTTTTAACGTCACATAAGGTTTGGATGATGACAGATAAGGCATTGTAGTCTTTGGTTGAAGGTTTCGCATTGAAACGATCAGCCACTTCTTTTTGAACCATGATGGTGATGATTTTGATGGAAGTCAGTTCTTCTAACACATGAAAAAGAATGGGCGTGGTGATGTAGTAAGGTAAGTTACCAACCAAGACCTTCGCCCCTGTTTTTAGTACGTCTTCTGATGTGACCGTTAAGAAATCTTGCTGAATGATTTCGACATTGGCGTCACTAAAGCTCTCATGAAGCAGTTTTACACAGTCTCTATCTATCTCATAGGCGATCACTTTATCCGCTACCAAAGCCAATTGCTGGGTCAATGCGCCAAGTCCTGGACCTACTTCGATGACGATTTGATGTTCAGCTTGACTTAAACGTGCGATTTTTTCTACCACAGAAGTATCGATGATAAAATTCTGCCCGAATTTCTTCTTGGCATGTAGGTTGTTTTCTTTAAGTTGACGTGATGTTTCACGATGTGTACTGATGTTTTTGGTCATAAGCACATTTATTATACCATTTAAGGCATTAAAAAACGGAAACCGAAGTTTCCGTTTTAGTTGAATATAATTGTACTAGATTGCTGAGAGAACGAAATTCAAGATGAAGAGTAAAGTCGCAACCAATAGAATTGGATGAACTTCTTTGATCTTGCCTTGGACCAATTTAATGATGGTGTAAGAGATAAAGGCAAAGGCGATCCCAACAGTAATGTTATAAGCAAAAGCCATCATAACTGCCGCAAAGAAAGCAGGAACAGCTTCTGAGAAATCAGACCAGTTGATATCCGCAAACGATGAAGCCATTAAGACCCCAATGATGACTAGAACAGGTCCAGTTGCGGAAGCAGGAACCAAACCAACAAACGGTGCGGCAACGATCGAAACCAAGAATAAGACTGCGACAGTAACAGCTGTTAAACCAGTACGTCCGCCTTCTTCGATCCCAGCTGCAGATTCGATATAAGTCGTTGTATTAGAAGTACCCAGTAATGCCCCAACTGAAGTCGCGATGGAATCCGCAAACAACGCTTTATCCATACGGCTTGAGAAGCCTTTACCGTTTTCTAACGCATATTCATCTTCTTTACTGAAGATACCTGAACGACGACCAGTCCCAATGAAGGTTCCGATGGTATCAAAAGTATCTGATAAGCTAAACGCAAAAATAGTGGTCAAGACAACCGGTATGCGTGCAGTATTGGCGAATAATGAAGGTAAGCCTTCTGTAACAGCTTTACCAAAGATACCGCCTAATGCGGTGAATGCAGCCCCGATGGATGAGGTATCCAAACTAGCAGCTGAAATATTAACGACTTTTAAAGGAATACCAATCAATGTCGTTAAGACAATAGCAATCAACATAGCACCTTTGACTTTTTTAGCCATCAATACAACACAAAGGATCAAACCGATAATGAACAATACTTGTGGAGCTGATTTGAACGCTAAGAGTTCAGTATAGCCTGTTCCAAATTCATTGAAAGGAGCTAGTAATAACATTTTGGCATCATTGAAACCAATGAAGGCAATGAATAAACCAATACCGCCACCAATCGCATGCTGTAAAGACACAGGAATCGATTTAACGATGTGTTTACGAATGCGGGTAACTGTAATCAAAATATTGATCAAACCACATACAAAAACCATAGCCAGGGCTTCATACGGAGTAAACCCTAAGCCAAATACAACAACGAACGTAAAGAAGGCATTGAGGCCCATCCCCGGCGCCAAAGCGTAAGGAACATTTGCGAATAATCCCATAACCAAGGTTCCGATCGCAGATGCGAAGACGGTAGCCAAGAATAATGCGCCTTTGTCCAAACCAGTATTACCTAAGATATTCGGGTTGACGATCAGAATGTACGCCATCGTAAAGAAGGTTGTAAAACCAGCGATGATTTCAGTGCGGACATTGGTACCATAATGCTTAAGCTTGAAAAACTTTTCCATTTCTTTCTCCTTTTTTCTTTCCGTATTTAATATTAACTAACAAATAAAAAAAGTCGGGAGAAACCGACTCAATGAACACTAAAAGTGTCTTTATTGATCGTTTTTCTAACCACAGTAGTAGGGTCGTTTACGGTAACCCTGTAGAGACTCCCTCACCATATTAGAGAGATTATATCGTTGGTCAATATTAATACTGTTTCAGTATATAAAATGATGACCTTTTAGTCAATCCTTTTAGAGATAATGATGTCTTTAAGTTGGACTTTTTGGATCCCTAATGCGCAAAGACGTGCATAGAGCTTTTTAGTGTTGACATCGCTTAAGTGAAAGTGCTGCGCAACTTTATTTCTAAGTGCTGAAGAATTTGGATGACCACTTAATCCAAGTTCATATAAATCACTGAAGGTAAGATCACTGGTAAATTCATTGAGGGTATAAAGATTGTTCAAAGCGTGCAGAATAGTTTCTGAGGAAGCATGTTCAATCCCAACCTTGTGTTTATAACGAGCATCTTTACTTTTAAGATGAGCATGTTTGACCAATGGACATGCTTCTGAGATCTTTTGACGAATCAAATCACCTGGTGTATCTGGGTCTGTAAAAACGATGACCCCTCTTGTCTCACTGTTTTCTTTGATCGCGTTTAAAACATCTTCTGATAAATGCATTCCATGAGTAATGATGATTTCAGCATCAATCACAGTCTTTAGTTTATTAAGGTCATGGATTCCTTCCACAACGATCAGTTCTTTGATTTTCATAGGTTCATTATAAAATAAAGGCGACCCTTTTGGTTACCTTTGGTAATAATATGTCAGTTAAGGTCTTCTTGTCATGACTGATTCCAAAGAAGGCGAGGAACCATAGAAGTAATTCGTTGGATCGTAACCTTCAACAATGACATGAAAAGGATTATATACCAGTACCAACAGAGAGTCATGATTAATGGGGTCTTGAAAGAATAACCGATTCGTTATTCTTTCAAAGGTTGGTTGCCCCGATAGATGAGTTCCTTCATAATCGAAGCTGATCTGAAGCGTGTTTTCTTGGATATCATTGTCTGATTGACCCATTCTACGCGTAATACGACATTCCCCTGAAAGTTGAAGGTTGATAAGATCCGTCCCCAATTTGTAAAAAGTATTCAATCCTTCTTCTGGAAAACCTGGTACCTCTTTGGTCCAGTGAATGTCATAAGTACCCGTCCACTTCATAGAATCATGGTAAATCCAATCCACAAGTTCATATGTCCATCCATTAGGGGTCATGTAAGTTGCTTTCAATGTGTATTGGGCATCCATTGTTAGGAACTCATCTTCATAATTCTCCCCAATAACTATTATTCCCGTTCCAAACAGAGTGCTAGAGGATAAAGTCATTGAAACCAAAGAAATGGTTGATTTAGACTTCCCTTCAACATATTCAAAAAAACCAGTACTAACATCATGGATTGCTTTTTCCATCTTGCTGTCCAAATTTAATTTAGCTTTTGGAGATACGTTAACAAAATCAACATTATAGTTCAACACACCCCATTTGCCTTTGGTTTTAACATACACCAATTTTATGTTTGCAGTCGTTGTAAAGTTGATCGATTCAAGGGAGGTGCTCAGTGTATAGGTGAGACTATCATTATCACTGGTTTTATCAATGATGGTCATGTTATTAACTTTAGAAATATGGTCTAGACTAGCTAAAGACAAGATGTCTTTTTCAAGTTGTTCATTGCTGATGCTTACACTGCAACCCCCTAAAACGATCAATGTTAAACCAGTCATCAACAAGACTAAGAGTGATTTTCTCATATGTTGTCCTTTTTGAGTTCTTCTGACAAATCAAGTCGCTTGACAACCCTGGTGTTTAGTTTATTAAGGTCATGGATTCCTTCCACAACGATCAGTTCTTTTATTATCATGGATCGTTTAAAAAGTTTCAACTTGTTCCTTAACTTGGAAATAGTAGATTTTACCTTTGATATTCTTCAGTAGAACATCTTTATCTACCAGTGAATTTAGTAGTTTTAGATAATACTGTTTGGTATATTGTTCTTTATCAACAAAAGAAACATCTTCCCAGGTGAAAAAATCCTTTTCATTGATGTACAAAAGAATTGATTTCAATGTATTCAATTCGCTTTTTGTCAAAGGATTCATGGTTCTTCTTGTTTTTGACTCTAACGCATCGAGTTTCAAATACACATTTAAGAACTTTTTACCTAAGTCAAACATCGTATCAAAGAAAAAGGTTAGGTCATTATCATCTTCTCTAGCGTCTTCAATGGCTTTATAGTAAAGCGCTTTGGTTTTAGCATTATAGTTGATGGCTTCACTAAAAATAGGCATCTTGTTTTTTATAAAGGGACATTTGAGGATGTACCAGTAGGCCAACATTCTCGCCATTCTTCCATTAAAATCATAATAAGGGTGAAGTGTGATCATATAGTAATGGATGAGTTGAGGCATCAAATAGGTCAAAGAATTTAATGACTCTAATTGTTTTTGAATAAATGATATGAATTCATTCATCCACTGTGTCAGATGCTTCGCATCAACACCTCGATCACTTACTTCGCCATATTTTCCAATGATGTCAACACCGTTTTGACGATAATATCCAGATTCGATCTTCTCATCTTCAGTTAAACTATGTTCAGATAAAATCATGTAAAGTTCATACAGGTTAGCTTCAGTAATATCATGTTCAAAAATGTAATCTATTCCTTTTTTCATATTAACGATGATCTGCTCTTTAGAACTTAGGTCTGATTTAATTTTTAGGACTTCTTCTATTTTTCGTTTGGAAGTTTTGATGCCTTCTATCTCAAGTGTTCCTTCAACTTCACTAAATATCATGATTTCTATAAAGTTTTCTGCGAAGTGATTAATGGATTCAAATCCTATATCTTGGGTCTGATAAAAATCCTTCATGATGGTTGAAATGTATTTTTCGTTATAGTAAAGAGAACCTTCACTGGTCTTTAAATCAATCTTGGTTAAATTTGATTTTTTATGCTTAAGTAATGCCTCATATTCATTCCCCTGCTTTCCATATTTAAAAAACCATTCTTTTTTTGATGGATAAAGTCCGAGTGCTGTTAAAGCAAGATAATCTTCAATCATGTATTATCCTCCTCATGTCTTTATTGTAAACACTATTGTAAACAAAGTAAAGGATTATTGTAAACAGAATCGTAAACACTCTATGGATCAACACAAAAGAAAAGTAAGCTGTCTGGCTTACTTTACACAGGTCTTTTGACCCAAACTGTTTCGCTTCCACTTCAAGAATCCAACAACCGTAACTATAGTGCCGTTAGAATTAGCCTTATGGATGACGGTTTTCAAATTACGCTCAGTTCCAATGAAGAAATCTAATCGATTGGTGGTTATCACACCGCCTCGATCAGCAACCAGTACTTTGAAGGGAACACCTTCTTTAATACCGCTTCCTGAAAAATGATGATTTGAGATTTCCAGAACTGTACATAGAGGGAAGGCCTTATCAGCAGCTACCATATAGTAGCCGTCATAAGTGATCCCGTCTTTCCATGTTCCGTTACTTTGTCTGACCGATGTGCCAGAGACTGTAATAAGACTGGCCATTGTGGCTGTAGCAGCCTTTTGTCCTCCACAACCAACACAATCAAACCCATAACGGGAGATGGTCCTAGCGTAGAAGTAGGCGCCTTTGGCGACTTTAGCACCAAATTGATAGGTTACCGGTATGGCTTGGATAAGCCTTTCTGACCCCGGGATTTTGACTTTAGATAGAATATTTCCATTAAGGTCATAGGTAATTCTATAGGTGACTTCAAGTTGCGAAGGGCTACCTGCATTCACTTTGGATACTAACCATGCATAACCTGTTCTACTGGAAGCGTAAGGCAGTTCAACTACTTTTTGTTTTGACACAAATTCATATTCGGTAACTTCCACAATCTTGTAGGGCACCGTATCATTGACAGTCAGGAAAACATTTTCCTGAGACTTCTGTAATACGATGTTTTTAGATTCCAATGTTGAGCACGAAGCCAGCATCACGAACATTGAAAGTCCAATGAGTCTTTTCAAAGGGTACAAACAATTCCTCCTTGATAACGGGTGTATTCTTACATAAGTTTTTATTTTTGTCAACTTTTGGAGTCCAAACTCAGGATTTTGTGAAATTTGTGGGATTTACTCAAATAGTATCACATAATTTCTTTCTAGGGCTTCTTGTAGTTCTGTTGAAGTCATTCCACGAAGTTCAGCGATTTTTTCTCCTGTATGCTTAACATAGGCACTCTCATTTCTGTGACCTCTGAAAGGATGAGGTGTAAGATAAGGACTGTCTGTTTCGATCAATAAATGATCTAGATCGATGCCTTTTGCGACCTCTACAGGAACATGAGCATTCTTAAATGTAACAGGTCCTGCGAGTGAAATCATGTATCCTAATTTACTGAATTCTTTGGCCATTTCAAGTGAACTTGAGAAGCAATGCATGATTCCTTTGCGTGTCACAGGATGAGCTTTAAGTAAATCATAGGTCCTTTGTATACAATCACGTGAATGAACAAGAATGGGCTTGTTTAAGGCATTGGCCAGTTCTATTTGACGAATGAAGACAGCTTCTTGGATTTGATGATGAAGTGGATCTTTATCCCAATAGAAATCAAGTCCTATTTCGCCAATGGCGATCGTTAAAGGATCCTTCATCATGATTTCCATTTCATCCCATTCTGTTTGAGTCAAACTCAAAACATCTTCAGGATGAAAACCAACCGCGACTTTAAAGATGGGATCTCTTTTCGCTAAAGCCAAGGCACGTTTAGCGCCTTCGATTTGACATCCAATCAATATGATCCTTTTAACATCATTGGCTTTCGCTCTGTCTATAACTACTTGTATGTCTTTTTCAAATTCTGATTCTGCCAAATGGGCATGGGTATCACTCCAACTCATATTATTTACCTAAGCAGAAACGAGCGAAAAGTTCATCGGCGATCGATGTGTTGTTTTCGGGATCGGTCAATGCGCATATGGATTCATAAGCAGCGGTAAGGTCGATGTTAATAAGATCGACTGCGATGTCATCTTTGATTGCGGTAAGGGCTGAATCCATCGATTGTAGGGCTTGTCTAACCAATCCAACCATTCTTTCATTGTTTAAAACAGGCTTGGTAAAGACAAATTGATCAGCTTCATAACGTTCATTCAATTGATCGATCAACGCTTTGATGTCTTTATGAAGGGCACTGACTTCCAATCGATTAGATTTTGAATCTAAGTCTTTTTTATTGTAGATGAGGATGGTTTTATCTGGATCTAGTTTTGATAAAACAAGTTGTTCATCTTGATCTAAAGGTTGTGAGCCATCTGCCACAAACAAGATAAGCTGTGCATCTTTGATGATTTGGTATGTTTTTTCGATACCGAGTTTTTCGATTCGATCTTCACTTTCACGTAGACCTGCCGTATCCATAAGATGTAATGTCACTTTATCTAGTCTAATGGTTCCTTCGACCACATCTCTGGTGGTTCCTGGAATTTCTGTAACAATTGCTTTGTCTTCATTAAGTAACGCATTGAGTAAAGATGATTTCCCTACATTGGGTTTCCCAATGATGGCTGTCTTAACCCCTTCTCGCATACGTTGACCACTTTGAGCTTCCTTAAGGATCTGAATCAATTTGTTTCTAAAGTCAATACATAATGGAAGAAGTTGTTTGCGCGTAACTTGTTCAATGTCGTACTCGGGATAATCGATATTGACTTCAATGTGGGCGATGATCGTTAAGAGTTCTTCTTTTAAAGGTTCACTCAATTGTGATAAGGAACCCTTAAGTTGATTAAGTGCTAGTTTTGCGCTTTGTTCACTATCCGCTTCAATCAACGCATTAACGCCTTCAGCTTGAGCCAAATCGATTCTGCCATGAAGAACTGCCCTTTGGGTAAATTCACCGGGACGTGCAAGTCTTGCCCCAGCGCCAATGATCAACGACAAGATTTTTTGCGTGACGTAAACACCACCATGCGTATGGATCTCAACCACATCTTCTCGAGTATAAGACTTAGGTCCCTTCATGACTAAAATAAGGACTTCATCGATTTCTTCATCAGTCAATGGATCATGAATAAAACCATAGCAGATGCGATGGTCTTGATTTTTAAGATCTAGATGCGTCAGTCTTTCAGCGATATCGATGGAATCATCTCCGCTAATTCGACAAATGGATATGGCTTGCGTTTGTAAAGACGTCGCCAAAGCCACAATGGGGTCTAATTTCATATCAGTCTTCAATGACTCCCATAAGTTCTAATAGTCTATTAAGATCATCTTCATCTTGGTAATTAATGGTTACCGTTCTATGATCGATCTTAACTTTAGTTTGAAATTTATTGGTCAGTAATCTTTCCGCATAGCTATAGTCAGTTTGTTTAACTTCAGGTTTTTTTGATGCCTTTTTATCTTTGACAAGCTTTTCTACATCTCTGGCACTTAAACCTTCTTTAGCGATCTTATCCGCTAGTGTTTTGATCTTATGTGGGTCATCTAAGGTAATCAAAGGTTTGACTTGGCCCATCGTTAAAACTTTATTCAATACTAAGTCTTGGACAGACTTAGGCAATTGTAAAAGACGCAAGGTATTGGTTATATGAACTCTGCTTTTGCCTACTTTTTTCGCCAAAGTTTCTTGGGTCATATTCATGCGTGTTAGAAGATTATCGTAAGCTTTTGCTTCTTCGATGATGTTGAGGTCTTCTCGCTGAATGTTTTCAATCAGTGAGATTTCCATCATTTCTGATTCTGTAAATTCTAAAATGATCGAAGGAATGGACTTAAGTTGGGCTACTTTAGCAGCTCTTAAACGTCTTTCTCCGGCAATCAACTGATAACCACTCACAGCTTTCCTGATTAAAATAGGTGTAAAAACTCCGTGTTCACGGATCGATTGAGCCAATTCTTCGATCTTAACTTCATCAAAATGAATTCTGGGTTGATAAGGATTAGGATGAATCAATTCTAGTGCCACTTCTTCAGAGTTATTCGCATGAGAACGTTGGATTTCATCCAATACCGTACTGACATTTTCTCCAAAAATGGCTTCTAGACCTCTGCCTAGACGGGGTTTTTCATCAGCCATACTTAAACCTCCTTCGTGTTGGCAGCCAAGACTTCTTTAGCTAAAGCAGCATAAGCTTTGGCGCCCTCTGATCGAACATCATATTCAAATATACTTTGGCCACGTGATGGGGCTTCAGACAACTTAATGTTTCTAGGGATAAATGAGCGATACACTCTTTCTTTAAAGTACTTACGCACTTCTTGTTGGACCTCAACACTTAACTTTGTTCTCGCATCAAACATGGTCAACAAAAGACCTTCGATGATGAGTTTGTCGTTGAATAAACGTTGAACCAATCTGATCGTAGACAGCAATTGCGTTAACCCTTCCAAAGCATAGTACTCACATTGAACTGGAATAAGGACAGAATCCGCAGCTGTCAGTGCATTTGTATTCAACAAACCCAGTGATGGTGGACAATCGATGATGATGTAGTCATATTCGTGTTTGATGACATCAAGCTTATTCTTAAGCAAACGTTCTCTGCCGACTTTATAGTCAGCCATCTCAAGGTCGGCTCCTGCCAAGTCGATGGTGGCAGGAATCAGTGTCAATGGTGGATGAACCAGTTTTAGTGCCACTTCTTTGACAGAATGATTTTCCATCAAGACATTATAAACACTGAATTTGATGCTTTCTCTAGGAGTCCCAACGCCTTGGGTGGTATTGCCTTGCGGATCAAAATCAACCAAAAGTACTTTCTGGTTAAAGTAAGATAAGCCAGCAGCTAAATTAATGGCTGTCGTTGTTTTACCAACGCCGCCTTTTTGATTCGCAACCGCAATGATTTTACCCATACGTCTCTCTTTCTACTTCTTGAATCGGATCACGAATTCGATCGCATCCTCTTTATCGGTTTGTTTATAATCTAATTTGATTCCTGTTTTTTCAATCATTTTAATAGAAGCAATGATTGTGTTTACAGCAATCTGTAAGTTACGAGTGATGCCTTTGGTGATCGGTTTTCTCTTAGGTTCAGTCGCATGATGTTCAATCAGAGCTTCGGTTTGTCTGACATTAAGATTTTGACCGACGACTTTATTGAAGATGCCTAGTCTTTCTGCAGGATCAGCAGCCAATAAAGCTCTCGCATGTCGCTCTGTAATTTGATGAGTCGAAACTGCATCTTGTATTTCTTGAGGTAATTGAAGCAAACGAATTTTGTTGGCGACAGAAGATTGAGATTTTCCCATTTTTTGGGCAATCTTATCTTGAGTCAAGGCTTGATTTTCAATCATGACTAAGAATGCTTTGGCTTCTTCGATCGCAGAAAGATCTTCACGTTGAATGTTTTCAACCAAAGCCATTTCTGCCAACTGAGTGTCATCTACTTTAGAAATGATACAAGGTATGGCCGTATAACCTAGTATGACCATGGCTCTAAAGCGACGTTCACCAGCGATGATTTCAAAACCTCTTTCGATCGGCCTGACGGAGATCGGTTGGATCAACCCGTTTTCTTTTATGGATGTGGCCAGTTCTTTTAATGAAGTGTCGTCAAAATTTAGACGAGGTTGATAACGATTTGACTGGATCAAATGGACTGCGATTTCACGGGTTTCCTGCATAACTTCTCCTATAGGGGGTTCTTTTTGATTTGGTTGTATGCTCTAGGATATAAAATTTTTGTTTCCTTGTTTTTTTTAAAGACAAGGTTAACCCTTAATCCGGCAGTAGGTAAAGTTACTGGCGTTGCCTCCACCACTTCAAGCGTCAACAACTTAGCAGCTTCTTGAGCACCACTCAACTCTTCTAAGGCCTTTTGACCTTTCATTGCGATCATGAGTCCACCGACTTTGACCAAAGGCACACAAAGTTCAAGTAAGATTGAAAGTGGGGCCACAGCTCGAGCTGTCACCACATCATAACTTTCTCTAAGTTGACCGAGTTCTTCGGCACGTTTGTTGAGCACTTCTACGTTATTTAAGCCCAATTCTTTGATGACATCTTGTAGAAACACACATCGCTTCGTTGTTGGTTCAATCAAAGTAATGTGTAAATCATCACGGATAATGGCCAAACATAATCCAGGAAAACCAGCTCCAGAGCCCACATCAGCAACTTTATCACCTGTTTTAAGATGATTAGCGATCAGACAACTGTCTAAGAAATGTTTCTCAAACACTTCTTGAGGATCGGTGATGGCGGTTAAGTTCATCACCTTGTTGACTTCGATCAAACGTGCTAGATAGGTCTCAAACTGAGCTATAACGACGTTTAAATCGCGGGTAGTGAACACGCTGAGTTGGTGTTTGAAAGTTTCCTGATTCATATAAGAATTATAACAAATTCCACCCTGCTTTTTTAGTCTTTGTCTGATTTGTTTTTCCTGATGGCCAAAAAATTGACCAGCACAGTGATGTCTGCAGGATTCACTCCAGAAATCCTTGACGCCTGACCTAAAGTCAGGGGACGAATTTTTGTTAGTTTCTGACGACCTTCTATCGATAGATGAGGAACTTGAGCATAATCAAATTCAGGATCAAGTTTATAACTGTTAAGCGTCTCGTGACGCTTCGCTTCTTTGATGGCTTTTACGATGTAACCTTCGTATTTGATTTCGATTTCAGCTTGATCAACGACTTCTTGTTCAAACGGTGTAAAGTCAAAGAAAGGTTTTAGATCATGATTGGTAATGTGAGGTCGTTTGAGACATTCATAAGCACTTAAGCCTTCTGTCATGTCGGTATAGCCCTTTTCTTTCATCAAATCATTGACTTGATCTTTAATGGTATATCGAACTTGTTTAAGCGAAGAAATGAGTTGATGGGTTGATGTGGCTCGCTCGCGAACTTTTTGGATGCGATGAAGAGGCAACAAACCAATCGCATATCCTTTTTCAGACAAACGACTTTCTGCATTATCATGTCTAAGCAAGAGTCGATGTTCAGCACGTGATGTCAACAAACGATATGGTTCTTGTGTTCCTTTGGTGACCAAATCATCGATCATGACTCCAATATAGGCTTCATCTCGTCCTAATATGAAAGGATCCTTGCCTTGAAGTTGAAGTGCCGCATTGATGCCAGCCATTAAACCTTGGCCAGCCGCTTCTTCATAACCACTGGTCCCATTGATTTGACCTGCACAGAAAAGATGCTTGATGGTTTTGACTTCAAGGGTTGGATAAAGTTGGGTTGGTTCGATCGCATCGTATTCAATCGCATAAGCATACTTATCAATGACACAGTTTTCAAGACCTGGAAGTGAATGAATCATCTCATCTTGAACCTCATGAGGCATAGATGTTGAAAAACCTTGGATATACGTTGTATCTAGTGATCTGGATTCCGGTTCTAAAAAGATTTGATGGCGATCTTTATCCGCAAATCGAACGAGTTTATCTTCAATGGAAGGACAATATCGTGGTCCAACCCCTTCAACAAGACCTGAATACATCGCAGATCGCTTTAGATTCAATTTGATTACTTCATGGGTTTTAGGTTGAGTATAAATCAAATAACACGGAACTTGATCCTTTGGGAATTTTTCTTTTGGGAAATCCAAGGAGAAGTGGATGAATTGTGTGTCACCAGGCTGAATACTACCTTTGGTAAAATCGATGGAGTTGGTTTTGATGCGAGGTGGAGTTCCTGTCTTCAATCTAAATGTTTTAAGTCCAGCATCTCTTAAAGATTGGGATAATAAAGTGGTGGTAGGTTGATCTTCAGGACCACTGACAGTTGCGGTTGAGCCTACTAGAATTTTAGATGACATATACGTGCCTGAAGTTAAAATAACCGCATCACATAACAGTTCTTCTCCGCTTTCCAATAAAACACCTTGTGCTTGATTGTTTTGAATTAAGATCTTAATCGCAAGACCTTCTTTGACACTAAGATTTTCTGTATGATGAACCACATCTTCCATCATTTTTGAATAAGCTACTTTATCAGATTGGACTCTTAGGCATTGAACACCAGGTCCTTTATTGGTATTGAGCATTTTAAACTGAATGGCAGTGAGATCGGCAGTGATGCCCATCTGTCCACCCAACGCATCGATTTCACGCACAACGATGCCTTTGGCGGGTCCACCGATCGAAGGATTACAGTTCATGATGCCGATTCGATGCTCATCAATGGTTAAAAGGATGGTTTCTATTCCCATCCGAGCACTAGATAGCGCCGCTTCTATACCGGCATGACCTGCACCTATGACGATGATCTTCATATTGGTCCTCGCTTAACTATTTTAACACAGACCAGACAAATCAAATCAAGTGGCGCATTATGGTGCTATAATTTTTTATAGAGGTAAATTATGATCAGCGATAAAATAAAAAATGATATTTTGAAGATGCAAGAAGGTGAATTGACAGAGTATCATATTTATACTGCCATCGCCAAAGGCATGAAAAACGATAAGAATGCACAGATTATTGCTCAAATTGGCAGTGAAGAAAGAGCTCATGCTAAACTATGGCAAAAATATACACATGTTGAAGTTAAACCTAAGATGGGTAAGGTAAGGTGGTATGCCTTTTTAAGTAAAGTGTTTGGCTTTACGTTTGCGATCAAGCTGATGGAAAATGGTGAAGGCGATGCCAGCATTGCTTATCATGAAATCGCCAAAGAAATTCCTGAAGCCACAAAAATCGCTGAGGATGAAGACAAACACGAGAAAGCATTGATCGATTTACTCGATGAAGAACGGCTTCAATATGTTGGATCCATGGTATTAGGTCTTAATGATGCCTTGGTCGAATTAACAGGTACTTTAGCTGGTTTATCTTTTGCCTTACAAAACACAAAACTGATCGCATTAAGTGGACTAATCACAGGGATTTCCGCAACTCTATCCATGATGAGTTCTGAATACTTATCCGCAAGATCAGATGGAAATCCTCATCCTTTCAAATCAGCGTCATATACAGGCATCATGTATATTGTGGCGGTTGTGCTAATGACTTTACCTTATCTATTACTGGATGATTATAGAATCGCCTTAGCTTGTTTACTGATCACGGTAGTTTTGATTATTCTAGTCTTTACTTACTATGTATCTGTCGCCAAAGATCTACCATTTAAGAAACGTTTCCTAGAAATGGTTTCGATTTCGATGAGTGTTGCCTTGGTTGCCTTCATCATCGGGATCATCGTCAAACAATTCTTAGGCATTGAAGTATAGAGACATTAACTAACACTATAAATCAAAAAAACGGGACTCTAATTCCGTTTTTTGCGTCGTTTTTGTTTAGGATTCATAACATAGATCAATAAGGATCCAAAACCAATCAAAGCAAATTTTCCGATATCGACGTTTGTGTCGCCTTGAGGTGCACTGATATAAGGAAGGAAAACGAAATAGCGAATCTTGATTGGAGTTGTCCCATCAGGTTTGATGAATAAAGGTGAGCCGATGACCGTTGATGTGCCAGTATATGTTTGATCCCTTAGTGTAAATTTGTAACCCAAACTGTAAGTATAACGATTAGGGATCGGTCCTGAGCGTTCACCCATGATTCGACGATATTCTGTGATGACGCCTGTCGTTTGTCCGCCAATAAGTCCTAACGTGACTTGTGTACACGCAACCAGTATCATGGCTGACCCAATAGAAATGATTATAATGCGCCAAAAATTCTTCTTGAGCCAAGTCATTTGTTAACACCTTTCTGGTCATATAGACCATTGTTTAGCCTATGTACATTGTATTATGGAATCAACAGGATCTATATGATGTTTATATGTGATTTTTCTTATGTTCATTATACCTTCTAAAATACCCTTTATCGCTAGTTTTAAACAATGATAGCGATAAGGTTGACAATTGTATCCAACTGTATTAGTATAGTAATACAGTGATACAGCAAGGAGGTAAGTTATGATTGTTGTAAACGGACAAAGCATTACACCGATCTATCAACAGATCATCGAACAAGTTCTCGCACAGATTGCCAGTGGGATCTTGATTCATGATGACCCGTTGCCTGGTATTCGAACAATGGCCAAGGATTTAGGGATCAACCCTAATACGGTGGTCAAAGCGTATACCGAACTGGAAAGAGAAGGCTTCGTATATTCTTTGACCGGTAAAGGATATTATGTATCTACGACTGAACAGGACCACAGTGAATTGAAGGCTCAAAAACTTAGTGAGATTCGCAAAAGCATCGAATATGTAAGACATTTCGGGGTGAGTGAATCAACGCTGATTGACTTGGTCAATACCATCTACAAGGAGATTAAACAATGATTGCCTTAAAGAATATTAAGAAATCCTTTGACAACAAACTTGTCCTTGAAAACATCGATTGGGAAATCCCTAAAGGTTCCATTTATGGCCTAGTAGGACCCAATGGTGCTGGAAAAAGTACCCTTTTACGACTAATGAGTGGGGTTTTGAGCCCTGATGCAGGACAAATAACGTTAGAAGGCGAGATTGTTTATGACAATCCTTCTGCGAAGCAGAAAATCATGTTTGTTCCTGATGATCCTTTCTTCTTAACTCAATCTACCTTGAAAGAAATGAAGAAATTCTATCAGATCTTCTATGCTTCGTTCAACGAAACGATGTATCAAAAACTGTTAGGTCATTTCAAACTCAATGAGAATGAAAAGATCAATGATTATTCTAAAGGAATGAAAAGACAAGCAAGTGTTATATTGGCCTTGTCTTGCGATCCTGAAGTTTTATTACTGGATGAAGCTTTTGATGGGTTGGATCCTGTCATGCGTTTGATGTTCAAACGTTTGATCACAGATGAGTTGATGAATCGACAGATTACAGTCGTCATATCGTCACACAACTTAAGAGAATTAGAAGACATCTGTGATTCGATTGCTTTATTGGACCAACATACAATTTCCATCCAAGATGAAGTTGAAAACATTCGTTCAAATTATCATAAGTTACAAATCGGATATACTAAAGAACAAGGCGCTGACATATTTAAAGAAATTGCACCTTTGCATCTTGAACAACGTGGTCATGTCTATCTGATGATCGCCAAAGGCGATATCAGCTCAATTAGAGCGTTGATTGAAAGCACTCAACCTGTCTTATTGGAAGAAATCCCAATAACGATGGAAGAGGTCTTTGTCTATGAAATGGAGGCTAAAGGTTATGGTCAACTTGTTTAAACCAAGACTTCAAATTGAATATTTAAGATTCTTACTTAAACGTAATGCTCGATATATGCTGATCATGAGTATTGCGATGCTGACTCTATATCCTGTATTGGCCATCACGGTAAATATTCTATCCAGATCTAGTGGATATGATGGGATACGTGAAACAGGGATGTTCTTCAACATTGGTTTATTGTTGCTGACTTCCTTTATGATTCCGCTTCAAATCATGAACTATATGAATTCTAAGAAGAATTTGGATGTGTATCACGCATTGCCGATCAAACGTTCAGATTTATTGTTGACGTCTTTGATCGCAGCGATTTTGATTGTTATCGTACCATTTACGGTTGGGTGGTTTAGTGGTGGTATATTGACCCTGACATCAGAGATCGATTTCTTGGTCATCCTTGAACGATACGTTGCGTTAATTGGGATTTCGACTGCCATCTTAAGCATCGTCTTGTTTACGATGATGAACACTGGAACAAGTCTAGATGCCTTCTTGTATTCTGTCGTTTTAAATTTCTTGCCGATCTTAGCCTATGGTGCATATATCCTATTTGTTCAAACCATCTTATTGGGTTTCTCAATTGGCAATCTAACAAAAGTGATTGGGATCATCTTCCCGATCTATGCGTTGTTTGAAAGTGGATTTGAGGCAAGCACTAGGATGTGGATGAGCGGTTATGTGAATGGTTTATATTGGCTCATCGTTGCCAGTGTGATCATCATCATCAGTAATCAATTTTATTTGATTCGTAAATCAGAAAAAGCAGAGAAACCATTCACCAACAAGACCTTCTTCCCAACGGTTAGTGGTCTATTGATCATCTTGTTTATCATCTTCTTGTATTGTGTCATTTATAGTTTGAATTCTATGGCTTACTATACTTCGTATTATGCCCCAATCAATTTCTTTTTCCCAATTTTCTTCAGTATGGTTTTATATCTGGTTATGGATGCGATTGCGGAACGAGGATTTAAGCACTTATTTAGAGCCTTCTTGAATTATCTGATCATCGCAGCAGTTGCCTTTGCGTTGTTGATTGGAGGTTTGGCGACAAAGGGCTTTGGTTATGCCTCTAAGATTCCTTCTCTTGCCAATATTGAATCGGTAGATGTGATTTTTACAGACTATACAGATTTGATTATCCCTTCTCCTGATAATTCAACCGATTTTGGTCGTGATGTAGAACATCTTTTAAAGTTTACATCTGACTCTGACATCAAAGCTGTTTATGATTTACATAAGATCATCATTTCTGAATTTAAGTGGATCGACTATAACTATGGCTTCTCAGATAGCAGTAATCTCATCGAGATGATTGAAGACCAACCTGGTTATCAGAAATCATATGTTCCCTTAAGCTTCTTATCCAATAAATATAATGCTTCAATTAATCTTACAATTACTTACCATCTTAAAGGCGGAAGCACTCAAAAACGAGAATATGTCGTCCCTATCCAATGGACTGGTGTTCTCTTAACGCTTAACAATTCTCCGGAGATCATTAAATTAACAGCTCCAAACTTATCTGATATAGAGATTTATCCTGTGTTGAAGGTTGCGAAATGGTCTTCGATCTTGTATGGTTCAAGCGTCAATGTGAGTGCGTTGAGTCTACAAGCTTTGAAAACTGCTTATCTTGAAGACTTAGCTTCTTTAAGTGATGCGCAAATCATTTCAACAGAATACAAAGCTTTGGGTTATCTATCAATGGAAACCTGTAAAGATGCAAGTGAAACAAGAGCAAGTTGCCTGAATTCCAGTTTGGATGTCGATACACGTTTTACCAGAGTAGTTGGACTACTTGAATCTACAGGACTTGTATTGAATCCTACCCCTGATTCGACCTATGTTTGGCCTAAAGCAGCACTATTATTACCAAATGAAAGCACAAATCCTTTAGTTAAAGACAGTGCACTCTTTAAGATTGCTATGTCTGGCTCATCCATGAAATCAGTCCAAGAAATGTTTTATTACAACTATGAAGTTTCTACCCCAATACCTGTTACTTACGTAGAATTAACCAATGACCAACTTGTGGCGATCTTGCCTTATGTGTCTCAAAAAGGCATTTCGGATGTCCCATTGATGTCTTTGGCTCTACAAAATGGTTATGGTAACCTTTTGGTTCAAGCCCAGTATACAGATGAGGTCTTAGCGATCATTGCGGGAAATCAACGCAAAACAAGCACAGAGATTTATACCATCTTTGATGCCATGATCAAAAATTAGTCATCATAAAGATACCCCTCACTTTACATAAGTGAGGGGTTTTAATTTAGATACTATTCCTTGAAGAACGAATTTATTAATCAATCTTCAATCCTTATCAAACTATAGGAAATGGTATATTCTCTTTTGAAAGACTGGCTTCCCATAGATAGAAAGAAGCATAGGTTTGATAAGGCGCTGTTTTTTGATAAAGCTCTGCGAAGAAATCTTTAGATACTTTCTCTAGATGATATAGACGCATGATGCCTCTTCTTATGGCCAAATCATCATAACTCATCACATCCATCTTCTTCAAACTAAAAATAAGTACCATTTGTACAGTCCACAACCCTACACCTTTGATTGGTAATAAGGCATCGATGATGTCTTGTGTGTCCATCGATTGAAGTTGATCCCACTTTACAGACCCATCCAGTTTAGTTTGAGCGACGTTTTTTAAATAGGCAGCTTTAGATCCAGATAGACCTAAAGTTCTCATATCTTCGATTTGTGCGTCTAGGATGGCTTGTGGATCACCATTAGGAAATCTCGCAAAGACTTTCTTTCCGATGGATTGAGCAGCTTTACCAGAGACTTGTTGGGCTAGGATACAATCTAATGTTGATAAATAGGGATCTTCAAGAGTACCACGACTTAAAGGACCTGTTTTTTTAATGAATGCACCTAAAATACCATCTTGTTTACACAGATAATCAATGGCTTCTTGACTAACTGTGATCTTATCTTCACTCATCGAACGATTCCGTTTTTAAGGGTATGTAAATGAAGGAGCTCGAGTTGATCTTTGTCTTCTCCCACCAATAACATCCCACTAGATAAGACGCCTCTTAATTTAACTGGTTTCAAATTGACCACGACCACGACATGTTGGCCAATCAAATCTTTGGCTTCAAATTGAGGACGTAAACCACTGACGATTTGGCGAGTCTCTGGTCCGATCTTAACTTGAGAAACCAAGAGTTTATCAGAGTCTGGATGATTTTCGCAACTTAAAACAGTTCCTATTCTTAAATCGAGTTTGTTGAAGTCGTCGATGCTGATCTCAGATTTGACCTCTAATTTAATTTGAGCAGGTTGAAGCTTTTCTAATATGACTTTCGCATCCAATCTTTGAAAGAGTATTGTGGGTGTTTCTGTGACCTTTGTCTCATTGACGATTCCGTTAAAACTCTTCAATGAAGCCAAGTCTCTGGCTTGAGTATTAAGTTGTTTTAAGATCGAATCTGCCGTTTCAGGAATGAACGAATGTAGTAATACTGCGGACACTCGTATGGCTTCACATAAGTTATAGATGACGGTTTTTAATCGTGGTAAGTCTACTGGATCCTTCGCAAGATTCCAAGGTAAGGTTTCATCGATGTATTTATTAGATCTTCTTAACAGTTCAAAAACATCATCGATCGCATCTTGGACTCTTAAGTGAGCCATATGTTCATTGACTTTCATAGGTGTTTCTAAAGCCAATGAGATGAGTTCCGAATCAAAAGGACCTGAAACTTCAGGATTTTCTAAAACGCCTCCAAAGTACTTATTGGCCATCGTTAAAGTACGATTAACAAGATTACCTAAGATATTGGCTAAATCAGAATTGATCCGTTCGATCATGATTTCATAGGTCAACGTTCCATCTTGAGCAAAAGGCATTTCATGTAACATCAAGTATCTTACCGCATCGACTCCAAACAGCTCTACCAAATCATCCGCATAGATTACATTGCCTTTAGATTTGCTCATCTTCCCTTCACCAACCAACAACCAAGGATGACCAAAGACTTGTTTAGGTAAAGGAATATCCAAAGCCATCAACATGATTGGCCAATAAATCGTATGGAAACGCAAAATATCTTTACCGATCAAATGAAGATCAGCTGGCCAAAAGCGCAAGAAATTTTCGCTGTGTTGACCATCCGCATCATATCCAATACCGGTAATGTAGTTGCTTAAGGCGTCGATCCAAACGTAAACCACATGTCTTGAATCAAATGATACAGGTACACCCCATTTAAACGAAGTTCTTGAGACAGCCAGATCTTGTAGTCCAGGCTTCAAGAAATTATTGATCATTTCATTCTTACGGCTTTCTGGCTGTATGAATTCAGGATGATCTTCGATGTGTTTGATCAAACGATCTGTATATTTACTGAGTTTAAAGAAATAAGACTCCTCTTTGGCTTTCTCAACAGGGCCACCACAATCTGGACACTTGGACTCTTTTAACTGTGTTTCCGTATAAAAGGATTCGCACGCTTTACAATACCAACCTTCATACTCGCCTTTATAAATATCTCCTTGATCATAAAGTTTCTTGAAGATTTTTTGAATCTGTTGTTCATGATCTGCATCTGTCGTACGAATAAATTTATCATACGATGTATTCATCAGATCAAATAAACCTCTGATGACTGAGGCAACCTCATCAACATAGACTTTAGGGGTCTTACCGGCTTCTTTAGCCTTGTCTTCGATCTTTTGGCCATGTTCATCGGTTCCCGTCATAAAGAAGACATTATAGCCTTCTTGACGTTTGTATCTGGCAATCGAATCCGCCAAAACAATCTCATAGATATTCCCAATATGAGGTTTACCTGAGGTATATGCAATCGCTGTCGTCATGTAGAAATCTTGTTTTGTTTTCATTTTTCCTCCTGTGTAAAAGAAAAGCGCCCGCTAAGGACGCTTTCACGTGGTTCCACCTTAGTTCACTGTCAGAAAACAGTGCACTCGATCCCATATCGCCGGGTCGCGCTGATGGTTAATAAGCCCATACCTGTAAGGTTCATGACCAGTTTTCACCAACCACCGGTTCTCTACACAATCACCACACATTCATGCTCTCATCAAGATAGGTCAATTATAAGAGTTTATCGTTGTTTTGTAAAGGTAGGACTAGTTTATCCTTAACACGAATGCATACTCATTACCTATCAATCCATTTAGGTTATGGTACATTTGCCCATTCTCTTCGAAAAAGTCAATACTTATCCCGATATATTGATTTTCCGCAACACCATATTTAAATACTATATTGCGTGTATTAGGTTTATCCAACTTAGGATTCATGATTCCTGCGATCTCATAAACTGTCCCATCGATTGTAAATTTACCTGCGACTTGACAATCTGTTATTACATTGGTTCCATTTCTTGTCATTTTGCATTCACCAAAAAGTGTTAAAGGAACACGAATATCCGGAACACCTATTTGATTCGGTGTGTTCCATCTCAACAGTTCATAATTTCCTTCCCAAATTGTAGCTTCAGAATAAACATCATTGTTAATCGATAATTGCCAACGTTTATTGAGGTCATAGATTGCTGTAACCTTACCTTCAGTTTTGTATATCCAGTTTTCTTTATCGCCTTCTTGGAAAAAGGAAAAGATAATTTTACCACTATTGTCATAAGGCTGATCAGTCACAGTGACTGGTATAAGTAAACTGTGTGCGTCATATTCCTCAAGTAATAACTTAAAAGTTGCGAGTTTTTGTTTAACGAGATCTATGTTAGGAATTTGAGTGGTAACAACTTCGTTTATTTTTATATCGGAAGTATCTACATACCAAACCTTATCATGTTTTTTATAGTTCATAATAACTTCGGCTTTTACCACTTCTAGATCAGTTTTTAAAGTAATCGTTGCCTTTACAACAAATATTTCTTCCCCAATGTACTTAGAGTTGATTTCAAAATCTCTTAACTCGACCAAGTTGCTTTGTATGGGTTGAATTTTAAGACAATCGCCTTCGATTTGTTGATCTGTTCTAGGATAAGTCGATCCAGTACAACCTGTGATCACAAATATAACTATTAGTGAAATACCTATTAAAATGTGCTTTTTCATTATGCATCCCCCTTTTAAATGCTTCGTATATCGATAAATATACCCATGAATGCAGTGTTCAATAAAAACAACCTGAGCATCGCTCATGTTGTTATTATAAATCATTTTAAACAATTATTCTGATCACTTCTATTTAATTTTGGTTACGACTCCGAAATTCCCATCAAAGCTTTTTGCTACGATTTTTGATGTCGTATTAGAACTAGATTCTTCAAATCGTAATTCTAGATTAAACATATCGTTGGCTTGATTGCCATATTTAACATTTATGAATCGTGTAGAGTAAAGCTTGTCTTTTTTATAATCGTTACTGATGGTGACTGGAATCTCGTATGGACTCTTATCCCTTTTAAATGAAACATTGATGGTTCGCTTTTCGTTTTCCACATCTGCCATATTGTTGGTAATACCTATTTCCCCGGTAATAGTCACAATCATTTCTTCTTTGGGAGTGTATTGGGTTTCATTTGCTTCATTACCCCAAACGATTTGCCAAGTACCAGTCCAGTCCATTGTTTCCCAATAGGACCAATCCACGATTCTAAATTCCCAGCCTTTTACATAATCATATTTTGCACTAATCTTATAAGTCGTCTCAGCATTCCAACCATCTTCACTAGATTTCTTACTGACAAAGTAATTGGCTATCCCATTATCTAAATCAAGTTCTTTTGAAATCAAGACTGCTGATTGACTATAGGCATTAGCCTGATATCTTGTGTTTATCGTTTCGATCTCAACTGCAGCATCAAGCACATCTTTTTCTTTGGCTTCATTTTTTACTTTGACTGACTTATAGCTGAATTGAGCATTAACTGCCTTCCATTCTTTTTTATTCCACTCATAATTGATGACGACCTCACCGCTCACAAGCGCATCTCCGTTATCATATGTCATATCTGCGACCACCAAGGCTTGATTGCCTTGAATAGGTTGGGTATTTACTTTTAAAGAGACCACATTTTCAAATTTCGCCTTAATAAAATCCATGGCGACTGCGTCTTGTTGAATTTGCTCAATGGCTACTTTTGCTGTTGGTTTTGTGGAATTGGTACAAGCTGCCATACTCATGATCAGGATGGCGATGATTCCAACTTTGATGATTTTGGAGTTCAATTTGTTTCCTTAAATGGTTTTATACGATATATAAAATCAATTGCGAATCTATTTTAACACAATCTAAGCGTATCTTCTCACATTTTTTTACATTAAGGGACATATAAAAACCTGCACCATTGTGGTGCAGGTCGCTTATTCGTAGACTATATAAGACAATTTTGATAGATTCAAGATACTGATTTCATAGGATTTAAAACTGTCGATACATAGGTTTCCAGCAAATTCATCGAGTCCTATAAAAGCATCTTCTGGATAAACAGCGACAGTTTCTGATAGTTGTGTATATCCTTTAGTGAGTTTAAGCTTCAATAGTAGATCAATAATTCCAACTTTGAGTAATCCTAAATCAGGATGGAAATCTTGAATGAACATCTTTATTGGCTCTTCCCTTAAGGCTTCACGTAATGTGGTCATGTGTGATCTTGTATCAAAGATAAAGTTCACTTTCTTACCATAGACTTCAGCCATCATCCCCAGATGACTGTTGATCATTTTTAATGGCACACTATTATGTTTCATTTTAGTCATGAGTGCCATTTCTATGTCGTCAGAGTGTAAGTAGAATTTTGTTTGTATGCGATCGACCCTACAACTAAACATAACCTTGACTTCAGATAAGATGTCTTGACCAATCATCCCATCAATTGGTAAACCAGAGAAACTGCGATATCTTTGAAGCATTGGACTACCAATCAGCGGGTATGTTTTGTTGAGTATGGTTACTTGAGAAACATCCCCGATCGAAATTGGGAGATCTGTTGCGATCAAGAAACGTCCTTCAGGCAAATCAACGATGGGCAATTTTTGATAAACAACACGCATTTCATCCATGACTGAGAATTTTTCTCGCCAATTGTTGGATATGCTTTTTGAAGACCGATATGATTTTACACTGTCGGATACATTTTCAAAGGCACTGTATGTTTTAGATTTATCATAATTGGCTTGGCGATCTCGGGAGAAACCCATTCTGTCTGCATCTTCCCCTTTACTAAGATCTGCGCCAAGATAGATGAATTCCCATCCATCAACTGTATGCTTGTGATGAATCAATTCACGGATCTGAGCATAACTATAATGATGGCTGGCATTTTCCATCCCATCGGTAATGATGACAAAGATTGCCCCTGCATTGTCTTTTGTTTTGCCTTCTACCATATGGACATCTTGAAGATCATAAACTGCTTTTCCAATCGCATCCAACAGTGCAGTAGAACCACGTACATAGTATTCATTTTTCGTAATCGGCATCACTTCACGGATATCTAGACGTTCATGAATGGTTTCATATTCACTGTCAAATATGATTGTAGAGACTCGAGCGTAGCCAGGTTCAGCTTTTTGTTTCATCAAGAAGCTGTTGTAGCCTCCGATCGTATCGCTTTCTCTGCCGCCCATACTGCCTGAACGATCTAGGATAAAGACGATATCGGTCATCTGGTCGTGGTGCTTAATCATGTGATCTTCTGTTTTTTTGGTCATTGTTTTTCCTTTGTTGGTTGAATGTAAAGCGGTTGTTTGATGCGATCATAAAATGCTAGGACTTTTTGGTGTAAAGCTGGAGCTAAGGTCGTCATGATGATCTGATCATAGAGTTGTTTAGGAACTGGACCATAGAATGCTTCCGCTATACCTCCCGCAATGGCAGCTTGAGTATCACAATCTCCGCCAAGCGAGACTGCTTTTCTAATCGCATCGATAACGCTTGTTGAATCTAAGAAAGCAATGATGGCAGGCGGAACAGATCCTTGGCAACTTACATCAAATCCCACATAAGGTCTGATTTGATCGATCGTGTGATTCAAGTCATAACCGAAAGTTTTGGTAATCACTTGGCGAATCTCGTCTTTCGTTGAACCTTTTCTAGCCATAAAAATCGATAGTGCTACGGCTTGGGCTCCTTTGATGCCCTCGGGATGATTGTGTGTTACTTCAGAGGATCTTTTGGCTTCAGAAAGCACTTCTTCTACAGTATCAAACAACCAACCAATGGGAGATACTCGCATCGCAGAACCATTCCCAAAACTGTTGTAGGGCTTGGACTCACGATGATGAACCCAAAGATTAAAGCTTGATCCATACCCGCGATGAGGATAATTCAAAGTGTACTGTTGATAAGCTTGTGTAAAGGATAAACCACTCAGATAAACATCCATGGTCGCAACCGTCAAAACACTGTCATCTGTAAAACGAGAAGCTTCACTCATCAAATCAAAAATAGTTGTCTTAATTGGCTTATGTTCATAAGCACTTCCAATGATGTCTCCTAAGATGGTTCCGATCATGGCTTTTTCCCCTTTTATGTGTAATCTCAGTATAAATAAACCACAAGTCCATATTTTTATGTGTCCAATAAAAAGGACAGATATTATCTGTCCTTAGCCAATTAAACTGATTTTTAGGTTATGGTTGAGTTACTTTTGCATGACTATTATCGATGCTTATCGCATAGAATAATGCATTGGGTGATGTAATGCCTCGGTATTCTTCTTGTCCAAAAACGAAGACAAAGCTCTCTTTTCCTTCATCCCCAAACTGTATGTTGATCTGGTTGATGAATTGACCCAGAACCAAGGTAGGAATAATGGTGGCGCTTTCGCCTCTGAAAGTCACTTTAGCACTTAAGGTATTTGATTCAATTTTTGGACTTGAATCCAAACTGCCAGTGGCTCTGATTTGTCCAGTAAGTTCAAGTGTAGCAGTTTCATTATTTATGTAATAGGTTTCTCCATCCAGGATATCCCATGTCAGATTAAAAACCCCACTAAAATTATAGGTCGTATCATACTTCCTTTCCGCTACATCAAAAACCCAACCTTGAGGATATTCATACGATCCAACGACCTTGATACTTCGATTACTGATATAAGGTCCATCGACTAAAGTATAAGTATACGTAAAACTTGATAAGCCGTGGGGTAAATCTAATGTTTGATCTACAAACACCACTTCTTCGATTGGATAAGGATTCTTATTGATGCCTTCGAACCAGCGTGCTGTTTGAAATAAAGCATCCGTACTTGTGGGTACTTTGGTGACCGCTGTTACGTTGGTTACGGAAAAATAGTGATTGCCTAAAATCCATTTATCAACTTGATAATCATAAAGTAAGGTATATTTCCCACTTAAGGTACATTCTTCATTGGTTAGGGTCAAGGATCCATTGATGATCCAATGAGTTTCCGTAGTCTTCTCGATGTCATAGGTGTTTTTATCGATGGTTTCGATCTCATATTGGTCATCAAAAAATCTAAGCACAGCTGCTCTTATCGTTTCGTCTCTTAAATCAGGGATCTTTGTTTCAGTTTCTGTTGGACCACATGCGCTTGTGTTCAGTAACATGACCAAGCATAAGCACAACCTAATCGCTTTCATAAGAACTCCTCGTAGTTTAAGTTTAAATCTTATCTTTATGAAAGTAAACAGATTAAATAAAAGACAGGTTTTATCCTGTCTTTAAGCTTTGATTAGTAGTTTTTGACATCCATTGAGAAATGCGATTGTGGTTCTCCACAGACTGGGCAAACCTTAGGTGCTTCAGTGCTTTCGGATTGATATCCACACACACTGCATTCCCAAATAACTTTTTCGTCTTTTTTGAAGACTTTGCCTTCTTTGATGTTTGCGAGTAGATCGTTATAGCGTTCTTCATGGCGTTTTTCAATGATGGCAACTTGTTCCATCTGGAAAGCAATCTTATTGAAGCCTTCAGCTTTAGCTGTTTCGGCAAATTCTCTATACATGGTTGTCCATTCATAGTGTTCACCAGCAGCTGCATCGACTAAATTGACTGCAGAGGTGGCTACTTCTCCATTGTGGAGCGCTTTAAACCACAAGAACGCGTGTTCTTGTTCATTACGGGCTGTTTCAAGGAAGAAGTCTTCCAGTTGTCTATAGCCTTCTTGACGGGCTTTAGCAGCATAGTAGGTATACTTATTGCGAGCCATTGATTCACCGGCAAATGCAGCTTCTAAATTCTTTTCAGTTTTTGATCCTTTTAAATCCATAGAGTTTCTCCTTTAAGTACTAAGTCTATTATACGCATAAACAGGCTTGATTTATAAGATATAATTTACACTTGTGATTAATCCATTAAAAAAGGCAAGTCTTATGAGACTTCGCCTTTATTATGATATGCATTATAGAGTTCGTGTTTATTGAGCCCTGCTTCTTTAGCGACTTGTTTGATGGCTTCGGAAGCTGTTATTCCACCATCGACATAAGCTTGTATACGTTCATTGATTTCAGCCAGATCGACAATTTCAGGTTTTTCTTCAATATTACCTTCGATCACCAAGACCATTTCACCTTTAAGTTCATCTTCGATATCGCCCAGTTCACTAAGTTTTCCACGCAAGAATTCTTCAAATTTCTTAGTGAGTTCACGTGCGATCACTGCTTTACGATCACCCAATATGGGTAATAATCTCGCAATGGTTTTTTGGATTCGATGGGGTGCTTCATAGAAGATCAATGTATATGGATACGCTTTAAGTTGATTGACGATTTGAGTAAAATCTTTATCCGTGCTGGGTAAAAATCCATAAAACAAGAATGGTTGAGTGACTAGACCTGAAGCCACCAACGCATTGAGCACAGCACTGGATCCTGATATCGGAATGACATTGAAACCAGCTGATAACACTTCTTGGACAACGATGTATCCAGGATCTGAAATCAAAGGATAGCCCGCATCAGTGACCAAAGCCACATCTTGACCTGACTCTAAGAGTTTAACGATCCCATTGGCTGATTCTTTCTCGTTATACGCATGATGAGAAATAACCTTAGTTTCGATTCCAAAGTGTTTCAACAAGACATAAGTCGTACGAGTATCTTCACATGCGATGACTGCGACCTGCTTTAAAACCTCAATGGCTCTAGGGGTCATCTCATTGAGGTTACCGATTGGGGTTGCGACCAAATATAGACTGGTCAAATCATTTTGAAAGCTTTTCTGTCGTTTCATTGGGTTCTTTTTTTACATAGTCCTTAAAGGCATCATCGAAGCCTAAGTATAGGGCTTCTTCTCTGTTTTCTAACTTACATTGTTTGGTTAAAAGATTCATCGCTGTAACACGATATTTCTTACCATTATAATCGATCAATTCATTTTGTTTAGGACAATCTTTCTTCATACACTTATAGTTTTCATCTTCATATTTCAGACAACACAAGAGTTTACCACACTGTCCAGAGAGTTTCTGTATGTTTAGAGCGAGATTTTGATTCTTAGCCATATTGATCGAGATCACATCGAAATCATTCATGTAGCGTGAACAACAGGTCTCCATACCGCAAGTTCCTAGTCCACCAATGATCTTTGCTTTATCGCGAGGACCAATTTGTCTCAGTTCAATTCGACAGTGTAGATGAGATGCCAATTCCTTTAAAAGTTCTCTGAAATCAACGCGTTCATCCGCAACATAAACGATGATGATCTTTGATTTATCTAGAGTATATTCAGCAGAAATCAGTTGCATGTTCAAATCGAGATGTTTAACATCTCTTTCGCATATCTTAAGGGCTTCGCTCGCACTGAATTGATTTTGTATATGATGATCTAAATCGTTTTGACTTGCTTTTCTTAGAATAGGTTTAAGTTCAGAGTGAATATTGACGTTTTCAGTCAAGTGAAAATCAGTAATGACTTGTCCTAACTCTAATCCGCGCGAAGTCTCTACAACTACCTTATCTTCTGCTTTGTAGAAATTGTCGTTTGTCCCAAAAGAATAAGCTTTCTTATTGCCTTCAAACCTGACAGAATACACATATTTATAGACCTGACTTTGTTCAGTCATCATTGGCCTCCTTCAGTTTATAGAGAACAGAATCAATCAATAATGCCAGATTAGCATTCGTATTGATCTTATCCTCCGCATCATTAAACAAATTAAACGCCGTCATTGGATCCAAGATAGACCCAATATGATTCATTCTTGTTTTCCATATCGGAGAATGAATCGGTGTATTAAACATCATGTCTTTAAAAAACAGCATCCCGATCTTAAAGAAAAACGAGAGTCTTCTTCGATCTACGACCGGTCCTTTTTCAACCGGTTCTTTAGGCTTCTTCTTTTCGTTTGTCCCTGGATCTCCCATATCGGGTTTTTCAACTTCTTTACGTTTACCCAATAATTGGTTTTGAACAAACATCTCACCTAAGAAAGGTGCTTTGACATATTCATCCACGAAAAGTCCAAACATATTCAAGGCATGTTTGAAATCATCATTGACCTGAAGATCCATCATCCCTTCAACGTTGTTGACCAATTGACTCAAGAGTTCGATCTCATAAGGATCATTGTTTTCTAGATCGATCTGAGCCATCAGTTCTTGTCTGTTTTGGGCTTTGAAACTCAAGGTTTGACAGCGCGATATGATGGTTTCTAGTAACTGCTCTGGATGTTGAGAGATCATGATCGCATAGGTATCTGATCCGCTGGGTTCTTCCAAAAATTTAAGCAAACTGTTCAAAGCTTCTGTCGTGGCATTTTCAGCCGCATTGACGATATAAATCTTTTTACCGTAGACTTCTAGAGCCGTCTTAGAAAACTTCTCCTGCATGTCTAGAACTTGATCTTTTTTAATGGAAGTCAAGCTTCCATCCAAGATGATCAAATCAGTAAAATGATTCTCTTGTATTCTAACACAGATTTCACAAGTTTCGCAGGCCCAAGGATTACGATGAGGACACACCAAGGATTGCGCAAAAAGAAGCGCTGTTTCCAACATTTTTGTGCCTTTGGGTCCGATAAAGAGATAAGCATGTGAGGCTTGTTTGTGTTTTAGGGCATTAAATAATACCCTTTCGACGATGGGTTGACGCGCTTTGAGTACTTCTTTAAACATAGGCTTTAACCTTCTTCAAGACAGCCTCATAGGCTTCTTTCTGAACGGTTTCGATCTCCTGATCCGCATTTACAACAAAGATCCTATCGCTAAAGCGACGTTTTACTTCTTGATAGCCTTCAACGACCAATTCATGAAAATTGATTTTCTCTTGGTCTAAGCGATCTAAGAATTTGCGTCCTGCGATACGATCAAGTCCTGCTTGAGCGGATAAGTCAAGGTATACGGTCATATCAGGCATATAGTCATCGATCGCAAAGCGATTGATCATATAGACTTCTTCAAAACCAACGCCTCTTCCAACACCTTGATATGCCAAAGAACTATCCACAAAGCGATCACAGATAACGATCTTGCCTTCTTCTAAAGCAGGGAGTATTTTTTCAATGAGATGTTGTCTACGACTGGCTGCATATAAAAGCACTTCTGTTTTAACATCCATCTTGGTATTTTGTGGATCCAAAATGACATGGCGAATTTGTTCAGCGATGTCGACACCCCCAGGTTCTCTGGTGTGGATGATATCATAACCCAAGCCAAGTAACTGTTGGACCACATAACTGCTGACTGTGGTCTTTCCGCTACCGTCGGGACCTTCAAATGTGATAAATAGACCTTTTTTCATCGAACTTACTCCGTGTTTTCATTATACCAAAACTCAGTGCCCCCTTCAAACAAACATAAAGGTCATGTTATACTATCCCCATGAACTTAATCGAAAAGAAATTGTCTGGCAATCTAAAATTTAAAGGAAAGATCATCGAGGTCCATCATGATGATATTCTTTTGCCTAATGGAGAAATGTCAATGCGAGAAGTTGTCAAACATCCTGGTGGTGTTTGTATTGCCGCAATCAATGAAAATGGTGAGTTCTTATTGGTAGAACAGTTTAGATATACGTTTGATGAGGTTTTGCTTGAATTTGCCGCAGGTAAACTCGAAATCAATGAAAACCCGATCGATGCAGCCAATCGTGAACTGATCGAAGAGACAGGCTATGAAGCTATCGAGTTAACTTCCATGGGCTTACTTTATCCTTCACCAGGATATTTAGGTGAAATCATCCATCTCTATTATGCCCCAAAAACAAAATTCGTCGGTCAAAAACTCGATTTTCATGAGTTTCTCAACGTTAAAACTTACACACTTGATCAATTGATCGATCTGGTTATGAAAGATGAATTAAGGGATGCAAAAACCATCGCCCTCATCATGAAAATCTCTCAACTCAATCCATAAAACAAAGGAATCCAAACGGATTCCTTTAACTTATTACTTCAACCAATTTTGATCGGCGTCTAGTGATGAATCCCAAGTCAACGGAGTAACTGAGATCGCATGTTCATAAATGACCGCATAGACATCACTGTTTCTTGGTGTTTCTTCTTCTTTGACGTTCTTTGCGGCACTCAACGCATAAGCCAACGAGAAATCTCTGGGTTCAGGTTTCACAAAATCAGAATAATTCTGTGGACTCTGACGAGTAATGCGAATGGGAGTTGATGCGTCAACGTGCTTAGGAAAGTTAACATTGAGGATATCTGTGTTTGCGGGAAAGCCTTTAGTTAAGACAATTTCAGTAAGTGTTTTAATGACAGCTTTCAAAGGCGTCCAATCCACTGGATCAAACACTTCGGAGTGTTGTTTAGATAAGGCAGTTGGACGGGAATAAGCAATGGCTTTGATACGATGGCTGTTGGCTTCAAAAGCTGCACCTAATGTACCGCTACAAGTCACAGATAAACCTAGGTTTTCTCCATAATTGACCCCACAGAACACAAAGTCTGGTTTACGATCGGCCAATTCTAGGATAGCATACGCCACAACTTGAGCTGGAGATCCATGGATCCCATAACCTTTGGTGATTTTATCATTGACTAAGAGTCGTACTTCTTCGATGATCCCTGTATCTGGCATATGTGGAAAAGATCTTCCCATACCAGTCTGCTGGGCAATTGGGGCTGCGATGAGGATGTCCGCAATGTCACTGATGGCTTCGGCTAAAGCCAAAAGACCAGGCGAATGAATCCCATCATCATTGGTGATTAGGATTAGTGGTTTCATAAGGTCCCTTTTCTAAAATGAAGCAGGCTTTTTGCCTGCTTCATTCTCTTTTTGTTTATTCTTCGTTTAGGCCAGCATAGACTGCCTTGAGGGTAGATTCCATCAATTTCGGCAAGTCTTTATAGGCTCTTGTGTTGAAACGTTCATACACTTTATGGTTTTCCATATTAGGCGTGAACTCATCTTTGACTTCGATCATGTTTGCAACTGCTTCAGTATAGCCATCATACAAACCTGTCGCAACAGCCACACAGATTGCAGAACCCATCGCAGCAGCTCCGTTAACTTTATTACGAATGGCTTTGACACCGTAGATATCAGAAATCATCTGCATATACAGATCACTGTTTGATCCGCCACCGGAAACGATGATCTTTTCTGGAGTAGAACCCAGTTCAGCATTCATCGCATCATAGCTGTTTTTAAGGGTCAAGGCGATCCCTTCCAACAGTGAACGATAGATATGACCACGCGTATGACGTTCATCAAAACCGATCATAACGCCTTTACGGTAGAGTTGAGATGCCGGAGCCAACCAGTCAGGAATGGTCAATAAACCATCTGATCCAGGAGGAACATTAAAGGCTTCTCGTGCTAAAGCATCTTCAGGGATTAATCCATCGAGTTTGGCTTTTAAGGCATATTCATCCCCGATGATGTTTTTATACCAAGATACCAACCACATACCACGTCTGATCCCACCACTTTCGTAGAGGTATTGATGAGGAATGCAAGAAAGATTGGTAAAGAAGCTTTGGCCTGTGGTGATGTTTTTATGACCATGAACCATAGAGGCAATATAGGTACCCAAAGACAATAATCCAACATTGGGTTGAATCAAACCTGAACCTAAAGCTTCAACAGCTTTATCATTGGCTGTTGAAACGACTGGTAATCCTACAGGCAAACCTGTTTCTTTAGAAGCCCATTCGTTGACATATCCTAATATGGTTCCAGGAACTTGAATGTCCATGAGTTTTTCTCTAGGAATTCCAAAACCGTTAAAATAGGTCTCGTCTTTTGACCAATCCCAGGAATCCATATCGACTGGAAACTGCCACTGATAAGCATTGGCCGTCATTTCTTTAAAAGATCCAGTCAGTCTAAATGTTAGGTAACCTGATGTTGAACAAGTATAGCCGATTTCCGGTTTGTCTTCATATTTCTGATAAGCTCTAACATCCATCCAACTCATGATGGGGGCTGCTAAAGTACCATCATGTTTCATGAAAACTCTGCAACAACGAATCGAACACAAACCAACCCCTAAGATATCTTTTGGATCGCCTTTGAATTCCTTCATGACTTTACGTAAAACGACCTTCAATGAATCCCAAAGATCATCATCCGGATGTTCAACATGACCCAGTTTATTGGTCACCATCGGTTTTAGACCTTCGCTGGCAGTCGTAACGATTTGTCCTTTTTGATTGAAGATGATGACTTTGGTACTTTGCGAACCGCTATCAACACCAATTAAATATTTGTCTTTCATAGTTCACCTCGAGAAGAAAATGATGCTTGCGCATCATTATCTCATTAAATAACCGCCATCTACAGTCACAGTTGTTCCATTTACATAATTGGAAGCATCACTGGATAAAAAGACACAAGTTCCCATCAAATCTGCCAACCAACCCCAACGATTCGCTGGAATGTGAGACAAGATCGTGGCATTACGTTCTGGATTAGAACGTGTTTTTTCTGTTAATTTGGTTGCGAAGTAACCAGGAGCGATCGCATTGACTTGAATGTTGAATTGAGCCAATTCATCACACATGGATTTGGTTAAACCAACGATACCGTGTTTGGTTGCTGCATAAGCAGGTGACCATTGTCCACCCAAGAAGGCAAACAAGGAAGCGATGTTGATGATCTTACCTGATTTTTGTTTGATCATGAACTTGCATGATTCGTGGATCATTTCGAAGGCTGCCGTTAAATTGACCGCAACCATCTTATCCCATGGCTTACGATCGAATTGAGTAACATCTTCAATATTGATACAGATACCGGCACAGTTGACTAAAATATCGATACTGCCCCAAGTATTGACGCAATCTTCAACGACACGTCTACATTCGCCATCGGCTGTAATGTCCGCAAAAACATGCTTATACTGTACGCCGCAAGCTTCGATCATTTCTTTGGTTTCTCCACCATCATCCATGATACTGACTGCCATAACGTTGGCTCCACCTTTTGCTAAAGCTGTTGCGAAGGCTTGACCTAATCCGCTGTTACCGCCTGTAACCAAAGCATTTTTTCCTTTTAGGGAAAAGAAGTCCATATTGACGTCTTGAATGTTCATTGTGTTTCCTCCTTGAAATTCAAATTGTTTTCTTTAATCTTAACTAAGAGTTTTTCTATAAATTCGATTGCATCGCCTTCAACCACAAGGGTCGCCAAGCTGCAGATCGGTGCATTCTTATTGGTATTGACCGCTATGATTGTTTCTACGTTTTTAAGGCCTTCGATGTGTTGAACAGAACCAGAAATGCCTAACGCGATGTATAACTTAGGACTGACTGTTTTACCAGATTGACCCACTTGGATCTTACGATGGGCAACACCAGAGTCCACAACCCTTCGACTGGCCGATACTACCGCATTAAGTACACGCGCTAAGTCTTCAAGTCGATTGAATTGATGAAGAACCCCACCTCCACCAGAAATCAGCACTTTACTGTCACGAATATCTTTGCCCGCAACTTTTTGTTTGGTTTCCAGTAAGATGATTCCAGATGCTTTTGGCTCATGTTTTTTCAACGTTTGATAAACAGTTTGTTTCACATCTTCACTGTGATAGGTAAAGATATTGGGTCTCAGGGTCATCATCAATGGTCCTTCACCTTTGATTAAAATCTTCGCCATAAGCTTACCGCTATACGCAGGACGTATCAATTCAACGATTCCGTCATGAGCATCGATCCCTGTCACATCAGCGACTAAACCAACATGTAGGGCTATGGCTAAGCGTGGGGCTAGGATTCTTCCTAAAGGCGTAGATGGAAAGAGTATGATGTCGAAATGATGAACATGCTGAATCTGTTTAAGTAGAGCTGTTAGATTCATGGTGTCATAAGCCATCACATGCTTTTCATCGATGATCATAACCTCATCATAAACACTGTTACCTAAAGGTAAATCTTCTTGATAGCCAATCGCACTGATGATACAAGCTTCATCTTTAACCAACATTTTTGATGCGGCGAAAAGACTGAGATCTTGTGGTCTATTTTTATCCAGATAAAGCAAGACCTTCTTCATGCGAGGACCCCTTTTTCTTTTAGGAGATCGATTACACTTTGAAGTCCAGCCTCATCGATTTTAACTTCGGTCTTATCTTTTTTGGTCATGGTCTTAACGAAAGTCGAAACGACTTGTGTTTTAGATCCATCAAAACCTACTTCTTCTTTTCTTAAACCCAATTGAGCACAATCTATGACCTTTAGACGATGTGATACCTCTTTATTGAGATCATCATATCGAACATAAGGCATCTTGAAAGCTGAATCTTTGGAGAGACTAAGGACGGAAGGATAAGGGACAGCGAAGGTCATGATCGTTTGATCATGATCGACGCTGAGTACCAACCGTCCTGAGTCCATCGAATTCATATTGATACTGATGATGTTTGATACATGGGGAAGCTCTAACCATTCTGCGATTTGTGCAGGGACATGCGAAGTATCGCCATCCAAGGTATGCGTTCCACTTAAGATTAAATCTACTGAACTACTTTTCAAATAGGTGGCCAAGACACGGCTGGTTGCATAAGTATCGCTTCCAATAAAAGCTTTGTCCGTAATCAAGGTCGCATGATCAACATCTAGTCTCAAGATCTCTTCCATTTTTGACGAGACGCTTTGTGGTCCCATCGTCAAGACTTCGATCACAGTACTAGGATAAAACCTTTTTACTGTAAGGGCAAATGCAACAGCACAGGCATCTTCGGGATTAAGAATTTGTTTCATATTCTCTCGAATCAGCACATTGCGTTCATAGTCATACTTGAAGTCTTCCACATCTGGAATAAATTTAATGAGACAGATGATTTTCATATTTATTTGACGGCTTTGTTTTCCTTTTTAACCATGATTCCAAAGACGATGACCAAGACAACCCCGATCATGCCTAGAATTGCACTTGAGATGAAGTAAGCATTGAAGCCACCCATATCTCCGAATGTTTTCCACAAGAATGTGTTGAATTCAGGAAGGATGATGTCTGGCATATAACCGATAAAGGAGACGGCTCCAATGGCGGTTCCAAGAATAATAGCATCTAATTTAAGATCGCCCAACAGTGACCAGTAAGTACCGCGGATGGCATATAAGAAGATACCCAAGACAATGATCAATGTTGGGAATAAACCCTCATTGCCAGCAACTGGAAGAACAGATATGGCGACTAAGCAAGCTGCAGCACCGGTTAAAGCACCGATTTGAACTGTGGTTCTGCCAATTTTGTCAGCCAAGAATCCACCAATGAAGCCGCCAACTGGACGCATCCACAAGACAACGACCATGGTACCAGCAACTGAAACAGGATCAATACCGACGTAGGTTTCTAAGAACCAGCTCAGGTAATAAACAGTCCAGAATACAGCATAGCCCATAAAGATAATACCACCTAAGAGATATACTTTTTTGTTTTTGAATAAACTGCCTAATTCAGAGAATTTGAAAGCAGGTGACTTAACAGCTTCTTTCTTATTCGCATCAAGAGCCAATACTTTTTTGTCATCTTGAACAAAGAACCAAATCATAACGGATGTGATGATCAAGACTGCAGAATACATGTAGATGACCGCAATAAGTGCAGCACGTTTGTCAACAATATTCAAGCTATCGCCTAAGATACCAGAGAAAATAAAGAGCGCTAAACTGGCCAACAGAGCTTCAACAACCCCACGACCACCATCCAAGATTCCAAAGAATGTGCCTTGTTCATTTTCAGTCGCCAACAATTTGACGATTTTCATGTGGGCACTCCAGAACGTAAATACAGAGAAGATCCCCCAGATACCGAAGATAACCATAACATATTCGTAATTAGGAACTTGCGCGAACCACAAACCACCAAGACCGGTGAAGAATAGTGAGATCGCCAACAGTTTCTTCGCTGAGAAACGGTCGCTTAAGATTCCACTCGGAATATAACCGAATACGAATACCCAACCCAAAATTGTATACATCGTATTGAGTTGTGCATTAGACATATTGAAGACTTGCAAGATTGTTTCTTGGTAGTTACTCTTCAAATACACCAATGGATAAATCGAACCCGCTGCTAAAATAACCAAAAAGAACTGAAAATATCGTTTGAACTTTTCCTGGCTCATAGGCCCTCCTTGTTTATTATTTACTCGCCAAAGGCCTCTTCGTACCTGTAAATTCCCCCGGAATCTAGATCAAGTACGATACCCTGCCCAATTCAGCGAATGATAATACAAATTTTACTTCTGATACTTCTTCCCGTCTTCTTGTGGAAATATGGTTCCAAAATTCATGATGCCTTTAGGATCAAAAGCTTCTTTTAGCTTTTCAAGCATGTAGTAAGCAGATCCGTGTTCTTCTTTGGTCCACTCATTGCGATATTTACCAATACCGTGATGATGACACATCGAACCACCCAGTTTCAGCGTTTCTTCAACGACGATGGTTTGTAGAGGATGATGATAAATGCGTAGCTCATCTTCTGGATTACAGTTGATCTTGTAGTTGTAGACGAAGTACATATTGGTCCCATTGATGTAACTGTGGGATGAATGGCCACCCAACAAGGTTAGATCACTGGCTCTAGGAAATTCATTGGTGATACGACGCATGACGTTTTTATAGATCTGAACGATGGTTTCCCAATCGGCAGAGACTTCTGTGGTGAATCCAGCATGATAATCTTTTTCTAGCATCCCTTCAAATTCATCATCGATGTCTTTTTGAGACCAATTGAGATGATTGAACCAATCTTCGATGAGTTGACTGTCGACTTTTTCGATGATGCCTTCACTGAATTTATCAACGGCACGTAAGATGCCTTTTGCGGTTGCATCTACGATGTCTTGGTTACCTTCAGCCATGAAGATCAAAACACAATGGCCTTTATGGAAGTGGTAGAAATGTTGACCAGCATCACCTTCAGAATAGGTTCTAGCAACCGAAGGACGATAACCATTGACCATGACTTCACGTAAGATACTGATGCCTGTATCGACATCTTTGATCAGATACCCAAAGAATTGATTGTTTTGAGGGAAGTGTTTGAACAGTTTTACAGTCACTTCAGTGATGTAGCATAGAGTTCCTTCATTACCGATAGCGATATGACGGATATCAGGCCCGCCAGCTCTGCGAGAAACGTTTTTAATCAGTGAAATGTGACCATCAGGGAACACACATTCTAAACCAACGACCATATCTTCGATTCCACCATATAATGTTGAGAATTGACCGATACTTCTGGTTGCGACCAAGCCGCCAAATTTCGCGACTGGTTTTGATTGTGGAGAATGACCTGTTGTAAAGCCCATTGGACGAACGACATCTTCTAAGGTTTGTAAGGCAACACCCGCTTGAACGGTTGCCTGCATGTTGTAGTAATCAACTTTGATGATTTTGTCTAAATATAATGCATCAATGACTAACGTTGTTTCTTTCCAGTTTTCAAGTCCGCCTTCAGTAGCTGTCTTTCCACCACGAGCTATAACATTGATGTCATTGTCGTTACAAAACTTCAGCAATGTGCTGACTTCACGGGTTGATTTTGGATAAACAATGGCGACTGGAGCTGGTACATTAAGTACTTTTCTTGCTTTCGCATACTTCTTGTAGCGATCTGCCGACGCATCATACAACTCATCTGAGTTGGTATTGATTTGGTTTTTTTGTAGTATCTTAGATAATTCAAGTAGTAATGTATCGTGGTTCATGTTCTAGTTCCTCCTGGTCGACCTGTTTGTTGAGCGAAACACATTTTTGGTGAATACGCTTACATCATAGAACGACCCCAAAACCTTGTCAAGATAATTTTCTATATTTATTACATATTTTATATAATTATGGAATATTTTCCATTATTAGTGTTATAATTCTTCATATTATGTTTACGCTTGAACCATAGAATGTTAAGATAGTAGTAGAAAATTTTCCACTTTTTAATTCCTTTAGGAGGTAATTTAATGATTAACCTTGACTTAAGTCGTTTGAATCCATTAGAGCTAAATGTCTATCAAGCAATCCACACATACTCTAAAGATCACTCTGATCTAAAAATACGTGAAGCTGCAGAAATCAGCCAATGCTCCATCTCAAAAGTCTCTAAACTATCCAAGAAACTTGGTTTTACTAATTTTAAGCAATATATGGATTTTGTGTATGGGCGTACTCCAGCAAAGAAAAAGTGTTCCAGTGAACTTGATCGCTTAATACAATTCATTGAAGATTTCGACTTGAAACTTGTTGACGATTTTATTGAAATCCTCAATGAATATGAGAAAGTCATTTTGTTTGGATATGGTCCTTCTTTTCTGATGGCACAGTACTTCGAATATAAATTGCGCGTATGTACCAACAAAACCGTCATCGCACTTTCAGATGAACTGTCAGTAAGATCTATGGTCGATAATAAGACCTTATTGGTTGTCTTAACGACCACTGGTTCTTTTAAATCATTCCAAAGCATCTTTGAACTTTCGAAATCTAAAGGCGGAGAAGTTCTGGTGGTTGCTGAAGAATATAATCCTTCACTGATCAGTACTTGCGATAAAATGTTCTGGTTATCAAAATTTCCACAGTCTTCTGACCTTCAACCTCACGAAAAATCAAGAACTGTCTTTATGATTTTTATTGAAGAGGTCATTCAACGATTAAGATCTGCAACATAACCTTGCTTTATCAAGCTCCCAAGAAGGAGCTTTTTTAATGCTGTGATATGATAACAACTCAAAGGATTTTATCTAAAGCGATTTCCTTGATTAATAGAAAACTTTCCAATAATAAGCATTGTTTGTTATTTATAAAGAAAATTATCTTGACAATCAAAAAGTAAGCGTTTACGATGAAGACATTAGTGCTTAATTCTTGGATGTATCATTTCATGAGACGTAGTGCACACTAGTTACGAACATATTCTGAAATATGATTCGTCGCGCTCACAAAGAAAGGGTTCCTATGAGCCAAACTCAGATTAAAAAGTATTTTCAATTGTTTTTGGTTGTTTTAGCTGCTGGGTCGATTTATCCTCTGATCTTCTTGAAGCAAGGTTATCAAGAAACCATCCTCCAGGTCTTTAATATGACCTTACCGCAACTGAACACCATGTATTCGGTCATTGGTTTAGTGTTTGTATTTGGATATGCTCCTAGTGGTTATCTCAGTGATGTCTTCTCAGCTAAGAAACTCTTGGCTGTGTCTTTGTTTTTTACTGGTATCGGGGGCTTATGGTTTGCTCAGATTCCCAATTATGAAAATGTAGTTATGATCTTTGGATTATGGGGTATCTTCTCTGTCTTTACATTCTGGAGTGCTCATATGAAAATCGTTCGTTTGTTGGGTAGCGACAATGAGCAAGGCAAATTCTTTGGGATTTTGGATGGAGGTCGCGGTTTGGTTGAAGCTTTATTGGCCAGTGTCGCGCTCTTTATCTTCTCTGGTATCTTAGGAGACAGTTTAAACTTAGTTGATAAACGTGAAGCTTTGATCGCTGTCATCTATATGTATTCGATCATGTTGTTGGTTGTTTCAGCCTTAGTTATGATCTTTGTTCAAGATGATAAAAAACTTATTAAATCAAATGCAGCACTGGGTGCTAAATCTGATAAATTTCAATGGTCATATGTCAAAATGCTGTTTAAAGATATCAATGTTTATCTGCATGGTGGCATCATATTCATGGGTTATATCGTATTCTGGACAGTTTACTACATTGGTGGTTTCTTAGAATCCAATGTTGGCTTAGATTCAGTAACCGTTGCCTCAATTATGGTCGTTGTGTTATGGATGAGACCCATTGGTGGATTCTTAGGCGGACTTTTAGCCGATAAATTTGGGCGAACAAAGATTCAGATGGTGGCATTGGTTGTTGCCAGTACGTGTCTTATCGTTGCTGCTTTATTGCCAGTGAGTTTAGGTAAAGCCGTCTTCTTCCCATTAGTGGTCATCTTAGCAATCTTCTTCTACACCATCCGCGGAACCTATTGGTCCTTGTTGGGTGACTATAAACTAGAAGCTTTCATCTTAGGGACTGCCATCGGTGTGGTTTCCTTCATTGGTTATCTACCAGATGTTTTGATTCCGATCTTCAATACCTTCTTGTGGAACACATTTGGAGCACAAGGTGGATACAATGCATACTTTATCGCCAGTGGTATATTTGGTTTCATTGGTGTCGTGTTGGTGTTGGTCTTTGCTAAAGTCACCAAGAAAAAACAGTAATCTCCCTTTCTAATTGGGTCATGTGAATAAAAACCGTTCAGTCATTGAACGGTTTTTATTTTGTGATACAGTAAATTCAGGAGTTTTTTTACACAAATCATCAAGAAATCAAGCAATGTATTGCTTATGATGGGTTTAGAAAGGATCGCCATCAATACGATTCCCACGGGTCCATTAAGCTACAAAGAAATCTTAGATTCAATGTTTGATACCCTTCATCAGATTCGCGAAGACAAGACCACCATAGGAATTGGAAACTAAAAACCAAGCCATTGCTTGGTTTTTTTGGTTAAAGTTAAATATAGTACATTGGTTCTTCTAAGAGTAAGCTGCTTAGATCGTCAATTTTGATCGATGTCAGCTTTTGAATCACAACTTGGCTCAACGGTTGATATACTTGTTCATCCAAAATCAAACCCAATGACTTTTGCGTTTTGCCTGTTGTTTCATGTGCCGCTAAACTGGGTTCAAGTACAGACAAGACATCATATACCGATAAATCAGTTCCGGTTTTAATCGAATATCCACCACTAGGTCCTTTGATAGAGACGACGATTTGATGAGATTTTAGTACAGCCAAGATCTGTTCAAGATAGAGTTTCGATAAACCCAGGCTTTCAGAAATGGAAATCAATGAGAATGTTTTGCCTTTGTTTTTATTAAGCGTTACAACGACGGCTAAACCATAACGTCCTTTGGTGGTTAATTTCATATGTGTCTTCCTTGACGAAGGGTCTACCCTTCTGTATAATGCTATTATAACATATATAACATAGTATTTTACTATGTATAGGAGAAACGATGACAAAAGTAACACACAACATGACCGAACTGATTGGAAATACCCCTCTGGTTCGTTTACACAGATTCGAGAAACTGCATGGACTAGACGTCCAGTTGTATGGAAAGATCGAAGGATTGAATCCTGCTGGATCAGTTAAAGATCGTATCGCTTTAGCTATGATCACAACAGCTGAAAAATCAGGCCAGTTAAAACCGGATTCTGTCATCATTGAACCAACCAGTGGCAATACAGGGATTGGATTGGCAGCCATTGCAGCATCCAAAGGATATCGCATTATTTTGACCATGCCCGAAACCATGAGCATTGAACGCAGAAAACTACTAAAAGCGTATGGCGCAGAAGTGATCTTAACTGAGGGTGCTAAAGGAATGAAGGGTTCAATTGCGAAAGCAGAAGAACTTTTGGCCGAAACACCCAACGCCTTTATGCCTTCTCAGTTTGAAAACCCAGCCAATCCTGCTGTCCACTTTGCCACAACTGGTCCAGAGATCTATGATGCGCTTGATGGGAGAATTGATATCTTGGTTGCTGGAATTGGTACTGGCGGGACCATAAGTGGAGCAGGTGCTTATTTAAAAGACAAACTCCCTACTGTTAAAGTCATCGCTTCTGAACCGTTTGATTCACCAATGTTGTCTGAAGGCCGTACAGGTCCACATAAGATCGCAGGTTGGGGTCCAGGTTTTGTCCCTAACACACTAAATACATCGATTTATGATGAGGTGTTAACCGTTACCACTCAACAAGCGTTTGATAGAGCTCGCGAATTGGCTAAAAACGAAGGTATCCTAGTTGGGATATCCTCTGGTGCTGCTTTACATTCAGCCCTAGAAGTCTCAAAACGTCCAGAAAACAAAGGTAAATCGATCGTAGTGATCTTTCCGGATGGTGGTGAACGCTATCTGTCGACCCTACTTTACGAAACTGAATAGTTTTATACATAAAGTTTCTCTTAAATTAATTATTAGAACAGTTGACACTATGTTGACTGTTTTTTTTGTGTTTTGAACACATAACACAGCTAAAATATCACTTCAACAATCGTTTAATGTAATTTTAATCCTCTCAACGTATACTATATGTAGAGGTTATCCATGCGTATCCTGATCGTAGAAGATGAAAAAGACTTAAACCGTATTATCACTAAAAAATTGACCCTAGAAGGTTGGATATGTGAATCCTGCTTTGATGGTGAACAGGCTTTAGCTTTTTTAGAAAGTGAGCTTGTTTTTGATGCGGTCATTTTGGATGTCATGATCCCAAGAATTAATGGTTTTGAAGTCTTAAGACGTTTGCGAAGTCGCGGAATAAATGTTCCAGTATTATTGCTTACCGCAAAAGATGCCATATCCGATCGTGTTACTGGCTTAGATCTTGGGGCAGATGACTACTTAATCAAACCATTCGCTTTTGAAGAATTGATGGCTCGTTTAAGATTGATCACTCGTAAAAGCAGTGGAGTTAAAACCAACATCTTTACGATCGCTGATTTAAGCATGGATATCTTAACCAAAGAAGTATCACGTAATGGCCAACGAATTAATTTATCTGCTAAAGAATTCGCTGTTCTTGAAGTGATGATTCGTAATAAAGGGATCGTTTTATCACGAGAACACATTGAAGATCGAATCACATCCATTGAGAAAGAATCTAACTCTAACGTCATCGATGTTTACATTCGTTATTTAAGAAAGAAAATCGATGATGATTTTGAGATTAAACTGATCCATACCGTCAGGGGCAGTGGTTATGTCCTAAGAGATGAAACATGAAACATATGTCCATTAAACTTAAAGTAACGTTATGGTATACCTTCTTGATGATCCTGGTAGTAGGCTCAGTTTTGATTTTTATGATGCTGATCAGTCGTTCAATTGTTACTCGTGATGTCAAAGCTCAACTTTCAGCCACCGTTAATTCGATTGGGAATGCATTGTCTATGGATGATGAGAGACTTGATCTGGATTTAGAATTCAACTTATTTCAAAATCAAGTGTACAACCTTTTGTATAATGATAAGAAAGTTTTATTGAAGGGAAACTATCCTGATGCATTTGTCAGTGAAGGATTGACGTTTGTAAGTGAGTCAACCAGAACCATTACAAATGGAGAATTGACATACTATGTCTATGATCGTCTTTTTAATGTCACAGGTGAAGAAGGCTCTGTTAAAGTATGGGTCAGAGGTGTAATTGAAGCAGATACAGCACCTAATCTTATGCAATCTCTGTTTGAGACTGCCCTTTTCGCACTACCTTTTATGGTACTTGTCGCAGCAATTGGTGGCTACCTTATCTCCAGACAAGCATTTAAACCCATTGATAAGCTTATGAAAGCCTCTAATGAAATCAAAAATGGAGGAGATCTATCAAAACGCATAGTTCTGCAAGATAATCATGATGAAATTGGAAAATTAGCCTCAAATTTTGATTTGATGTTGAGCCGTTTAGAAAATGCTTTTGAAGCTGAAAAGCAATTTACATCAGATGCCTCTCATGAATTAAGAACACCCATAACAGTTATCCTAGCTCAAAGTGAATTGGCTCAAAAGAGCGCAAAAACCGTTAAAGAACACCAAGAAGCACTTAGTGTGATCCATCGTCAAGCTACCAAGATTTCTCATCTGATTACACAATTGTTGTCTTTTAGCCGTTTAGATCAATCACCAGACGTATCTAAATTCTCAGATATTGATCTGTCAGAATTAGCCATTGCCATTTGTAGTGAGCAGGTTGAAGCATGGAAATCCACCATCAAACTAATCACCGATATTGAAGACAATGTCCATATGAAAGGCGATTCTCTCTTATTAGGACGTCTTATGAATAACCTGATCGATAATGCTTATCAATATGGAAAAGAAAATGGAATCATAAAAGTCTCTCTCAAGAAACAATCAGATTCACTTACCTTCATCGTTGAAGATAACGGGATAGGAATCCCTAAATCTGATCAAGCTAAGATTTTTAATCGCTTCTATCAGACAGATTCTTCAAGAACAGCAAATGATCGTGGTTCAATGGGTTTAGGCTTAGCTATGGTTAAAAAGATTACCATGATCCATGGTGGAGACATCAGCGTTATGAGTGAAATAAATGAAGGTAGTAAGTTTATTGTTAAATTTACACTATATTGAGCAATTCTAATGTGGTTTTAATCTTAACTCGTCATAATGGGACCTAACATAGAGAAAGGAACTCATGTGATGAATAAAAACAAAAAAGATATGACTCGATTAACAGGTTTAGCAATCGTCGGGATTTCCACCCTTGTGCTATTAGGCAACATTGGCGTTAATGCCTTAACTTCAGATACAAGTGCTGGATCAACAGCACCTGCCCCTAAACCAACCCCAACTCCAACACCAAAGCCTACTCCAACGCCTACTCCTACTCCAACGCCTACGCCTAAGCCAAATCCTACACCTACCCCAACGCTTACTCTTACTCCGACACCAACACCTAGTGCTGATTTGTCAGGACTAGAAATGGCCAAAGCTGCCGCATTAGCGGATGCTGGTTTGGTTGAGGCCGATGTCACTTTTGAAGAACTAGAGGCTGATGATGAAGATGGTCTTGTTGTGTATGAAGTTGAATTCAAATACAACGGAACTGAATATGAATACAAGATCAGTTCAACTGGCGTTATCCTAAAAAGCGAAAGCGAAATGGATGATGATGAAGAATATGATGATGCAGACAACGATTATGAAGATAACGATATGGATGATGATGAAGATGAAGATGACGATAACGATGATGATCAGGAATCAGACAGAGACTAAACATTAAATCTTGTTTCTAAAGAAAAGTACACCTTCAATTAGGTGTACTTTTTATCAGTCATTAAACAATTTATGATGAATAGATTCTATTTTTGTTCAATCAAGCTTTCTAACCAGATTGGATCTTTTGGTAATTCTAGAAGATCTGTTACAGTCGAAGCGATGTTGGCTAAACCAAAGTTACCAAACTTCAATTTAACATCTGCCCCAACCACAAAGAACGGGACCGGACTTAAGGTATGAGATGTCTTGGCTTTTGGTTTTGCGTTAGGATCCTTTGATTTTTCATACATTTCATCCGCATTGCCATGATCTGCAGTAATGATCAAGATACCATCATATTTTCTAATGACAGGTAAGATTCTTGCGATTTGTAGATCAACTGCTTCTACCGCAACGATGGTAGCTGGATAAGAACCGGTATGGCCAACCATATCTCCATTGGGATAATTAACCCTTAAGAAGTCATATTTTTGTGATTCAATGGCTTGAATTAAGGCATCCGTAATATCAGCTGCTTTCATCCATGGACGTTGTTCAAAAGGAACCAAATCTGACCTGATCTCAACATAGGTCTCTAATTGATCATTGAACTTTTCAGTTCTGTTACCATTCCAGAAATAGGTCACATGACCATACTTTTGTGTTTCTGATAAGGCATATTGATTGATTCCATGTCTTACTAACAATTCTGATAATGTATTGGTGATCTTTGGAGGATTGACTAAGAATTTCTTAGGGATCTGTAAATCTCCATCATATTGGAGCATCCCCGCAAAGAATACATTAGGAACGCGAACTCGATCGAAATACTTGAATTCTTCACCTTGTTCAAAAGCTTTAGAGATTTCTATGGCTCTATCTCCTCTGAAGTTGAAGAAGATGACCGCATCTCCATCATGGATGGTCCCAACAGGCAATCCTTCTTTCGTTATCACGAATGCTGGTAAGAATTGATCTGTATATTGACCTTCTAAACGATAGGTTTCAATGGCTTCTTTGGCACTGCTGAACGCTCTGCCTTGACCCAACACATGTGTCTTCCATCCCAGTTCAACCATGCCCCATTCTGCTTCATATCGATCCATAGTGACTTTCATACGACCACCACCAGAAGCGATGACGGCGTTGAAATCTAAACCATTGAGACGATATAAGGAAGTTTCTAACAGTTCAACGTAATGTAAAGCACTGGTTTCAGGAACATCTCGTCCATCCAGTAAGATATGAACTCTTACTTCTTTGATGCCTTCAGCTTTAGCTTGAGTGATCAAATCTAAGAGTTGATCGATGTGGGAGTGAACATTCCCATCAGACAATAATCCAATAAAATGTAAAGTATGAGATCTGGCTTGAGCACTTAAAGCAAGCCATGTCTCTGATTGATAGATGTCTTTGGTTCTCATCGATTCATTGACAAGTTTAGCGCCTTGGGCATAGATTTGACCACAGCCAATCGCATTATGTCCTACCTCAGAATTACCCATGTCTTCATCACTTGGCAAACCTACAGCTAAGCCATGGGCTTTGATGGTGGTAAATGCAGCGGTTTTTTGTAGTTCATCCAAGGTTGGGGTATAAGCATTATTAACAGCATTTCCGTAACTGTTGTCTGTATATCCAATTCCATCCATAACAATCAATACAACTGGTTTCTTCATAGTACGCTCCTTGTTGCTTTATCATTTTATCACTTTAACCCACTGATTTACAGAGGGATGCCAATGTTAAAAAATGAGTGAACCGAAGTTCACTCATTTTGCTGTTTCATCTTGGAAATAATAGACTTTTTCGGTATCCTTAGACAACATATAGACCCCTCTAGCATAACTGATCACGTAATCGGTATCTAAGAGTTTATCTCTTTGTACCGTCAGTTTTTCGTTTTCGCTGATTAAAGCATCCAGCTTTGAATTCACTTCATCCAAGGATTCTTTTAAGGATATGGTGGTCATGATCTCATCGATGATCGGAACCAATAAAAAAGCAGACAGTGTCATGAGGATCAAAAAAATCGATAGGGATTTGTATTTAAAACGCTTTTTAGTTTTTGTCATAGTAAACTCATTATACCTATCAGTTCATCTTAATCAAGTGGTTTAGCTTGAGTTTCATCAACTTGGGAAAAAATTCGCTCATCGATCAAGATCTCATATAGGGTCATCGACAGGGCTTTTTTAATCGAATCGGCCAATTCCAGCACTTTTATTTTCAAATGACGATGACCAAAATACAGGTCTATTTCGTCCCCGATCTTAACATCTTTTGAAGGTTTCGCTATTTTATTGTTGATGAGGATGCGATCCTGATTGGCCAAAGCCTTTGAGATAGGTCTTCTTTTAACCAAACGGGCAATTTTTAAATAGAGATCGAGTCGCATGTTTAACTCCTTTGGGGCACTTTCGATGAAGCAACTAAGACAGATGTGGCTAAGAAGAGCCAATCGTCTTGTTTAGGGATGATTAAGACGATTTGTTCATGAAGATACTTTAAAGTAATTGAAGGTGAGATCGAATTGATCCTTTCGAAAAGTTTGACCCCATCGATGGTAGATGACCAGTGTTTAGTATAGGTTAAGGTCATTTGATGTTTCAATTCTTTCGCACTATCGATGATAGGAGAACTCAATAAGAGTTCCCAACGCTTCTTTTCAAACAAAAGTTGAACAGATTTAGGCAGTTTTCCATAAAGATCGGCTGTTTCTTCTTGTAGTTTACGTAAAGCACTTTCAGTATCTGCTTTTTCAATGGTTTGATATAGACTTAGTTTTTCGAAATCTTTGTGTTCAAAGGCAGATGGGATATATCCGTCGATGCCCATAGGTGTTTTGATTTGAGGTTCTTGTTCCTCAGTGATGATTCCAGCTCGTTTATCTTTGATGGCTTGTTCCAACATTTCAATATACATGTCGATCCCAACCGTATCGATAAAGCCACTTTGCATATCGCCCAACATTTCACCAGCCCCGCGAATGGTCAAATCTCGCATCGCGATTTTATAGCCTGATCCAAGTTCAGTGAACTCTTTAATGGATTGCAGACGTTTAGCGGCAAGTTCTGAGAGTTGTTTCTTAGGGTTATACATCAAATAGGCATAGGCAAGGCGATCTGATCGTCCAACTCGTCCCTTGATTTGATAAAGCTGTGATAAACCAAAGGTATCGGCTTGATCAATGATCATCGTATTGGCATTTGGAATATCGATTCCAGTCTCAACGATGGTCGTACACACCAAAACATTGACTTCATTACTGGTAAAACGCATCATCACATCTTCGATCTCATCACGATGCATCTGCCCATGCGCAACAGCGATTTCCGCATCAGGTAAGTCTTGTTTCAGCTTAAAGGCAACCTGTAGGATGTCTTCAACTTTGTTGTAGAGATAGAATACCTGCCCTTTACGAGCCAATTCTCTTTGAATGATGTCTTTGATGACGGCTCTGTTTTTCTCAATGACATAGGTCAAAATAGGAAGTCGATTCAAAGGTGGAGAATCCAGTTGTGATAAAGATCTTACCCCAACCAAAGACATCTGTAAAGTACGAGGAATAGGTGTCGCACTTAACGATAAGACATGCACACCCGTTTTAATTTCCTTGATTTTTTCTTTATGTTCAACCCCAAAGCGTTGTTCCTCATCGATAACCAAAAGACCTAGATCTTTGAATTGGACATTTTTAGACAATAAGCGATGTGTCCCAATCAATACATCGATCTTGCCTTCTTTTAAGGCATGCAAGATCAGTTTAACTTGATGATCTGGGACAAAGCGATTCAATAACGCTACTGAAATTGGATAAGTATGAAAATGCTGAGCTGATAAAACGGTCGTAGGACACAAGAAAGCCACTTGTTTATGTTCGACGACAGCTTTGAAGGCAGCTCGAATGGCTACTTCTGTCTTTCCAAAGCCAACATCACCACACAATAAGCGATCCATAGGGACAGTGCTCATCATATCTCGTTTGATATCGCTTATGGCAGTTGCTTGATCATGGGTCAGAGGATACTCAAACTCAGATTCAAAATCGATCTGCATCTGTATATCTGGGCCAAACGCATGCGCAATATCGTGTTCTCGTTGACCGTAAAGGTTGATCAAGCGTTCTGCCAGATCCAAGACATTTTCTCTGATCCTGGCTTTTGTTTTCTTCCATTCATTGGAACCTAAAGTATGTAATTTAGGTACTACGCCTTCTTTAGAAACGAATTTACGTACGAGTTGAAATTGTTCCAAAGGCACATAAAGGGTCGCATCGTGACGATAAACGATATGCAGATAATCTCGATGTTGACCTTCCATTTCTTTGGTGATGATTCCGATGTATTTACCTACCCCATGTTGATGATGAACCACAAAATCTCCGGGTTGTAGATCTTGATAGGAATGCAAAGTTTCTGCTTCTTTAAATTTTGTGTTGTATCGTCCAATAAAGACTTTATGATTGAACAATTCTTTTGAACTATAGACCACAATATCCTGTGAGATCAATTCAAAACCTTCATCCAAATCTTGAAGTAATAGAATCAAATGAGGCTGATCAAGATCTTTAAGTTTCAAAGAATACGTGACATGTTGATCCTGTAGGATGGGGATCAATTGCTTAATTTCAGCTTCTTTTAAACAACATACCACCGTCTTTGTCTTTAGTTCTTCAACTATCATTTTGACGTGATTCAACAGAGATTGGGATGGGATATCCAGTTCTCTAAACGGTAGGTGTAAATTATGAGTTGTCTCAAAGCGACGTAAATCATTGGTCCTAACTTTGGTAACAATCTTTCCATAATCCGCAAAAACTTCAAAGATCGGTAAAGATTTATGATCTGTAACCATTTCCAAGAGGTAATCCAAAGTTTCCTCATGAAGGATCTTATGGTGTTCTTTGATGTCTTCTGCACTAGAAGCGATGACCAAAGGATCTTGGACATAATCCAAAAGAGTCTGACTATCATCCATGAATGCTCTATATCGATATAAATGGTTCTCTTTTAGTTTCAGACGCATCAATTCAAGATCATTTTCAACAGTTTCTTCTAAAAGGGAATATCCTTCTTTGGTTTGTCTTTCATTCAGCATGCCTCTTAGTTTTGTTTCTAAGATTGTGATTTCTTCATCTGTAAACAAGAGATCACTGGCAGGTTGAACTGTAATCGACGTTAAAGATTCAACAGAGCGTTGTGTTGATAAATCAAAAGAACGGATACTTTCGATCTCATTGTCGAAGAATTCAATTCTGATGGGCTCTTCACTGTTGACAGGGAACACATCGATGATGCCTCCACGATGGGCACTGGTACATGGTTGATCGACTCGATTGGTTTCTGTATATCCCATTCTTCTTAGTTGTTCAAAAAGAATTTTAGGTTGAATGATCTGATTGACTTTGATGTCGATCGTTAAGGCTTTGAAAGTTTTTAATGGGGGCAAATACCTTAATAATGCGCCAAGATGGGTGATGATGACCTTCGCTTTATCATTTTGAACTTTCGATAAGACATCGATTCTTCCAACATTGAGTTCTGGAGAGGCTGCAATAGCTTCTACTCTAAGCGATTCTTCTGCCGCATACAGATACACATCATCACCTAACCACAACTGTAATTTCTCAACCAAATGTTGAGCTTGATACAGATTGGGCTTAACGATGATCATGTTTTGCGGATAAAGCTTAAAGGATGCCGCAATCAATAAAGACTCCTGAACTAAACTGAGATGCGAAAAAGTGACTTTCCTTTGAGAAAAGTCACGGATTAGAGGTTCATTTTCTAGTCGTTCAAGTAGAGCTTTCATTCTTTGTTGTAGCGGTTCATGAGTTCCACAAAGTTCATCATCGGGAAATCCAGTGCCGCTTTCTTGGATTTCAGTATGACTTGAACGATGGTTTCTTCTTCTTGTTTATTAAATCTTCCTAAAACATAGTCTTTTGTGTCATACATTGGATTCTTATCGATCCCAATTCTTAATCTAGGAAACAAATCGGTTCCACAATGTTGAATCAAAGACTTCATCCCATTGTGTCCGCCAGCACTGCCCTTTTCACGCAATCTGATCTTACCTACAGGCAGATCTAAATCATCATAGATGACCAAGATGTCTTTAGGATCGATCTTATAGAAATCAAGGACCAATCTTACTGCTTCGCCTGATGCGTTCATATAAGTATGCGGTTTAAAAAGAATCACCGCTTCAGCGTTGATGTTGGTTTGCGCAATTTCGCCTTTGAATTTAGCTTGTGTTTTTAAGCCTAAATCAAGGATCATCGCATTGACAACCATAAAACCGACATTATGTCGCGTTAAGGCATACTCTTTTCCTGGGTTTCCCAGTCCTACAATCAGTTTCATACGCTTATTATTATAACCGAAAGTTGACCTTGGTGGCTGACTTCATGAGCGACTCAAAAAAGATAACCATTCTATCCATCGCAGTCTTACTTTGGGGATAAAAGAATTTTGTATGAAAACTATGGGGGAGCATCGCTTTTAGTGGATAGAAATCATACACATATAAGACTTTCTTTTCAATAAACTTACGACGCATGTGTTGTGTTTGTGGCATTAAGAAATCCAAAGCTGAGGTCATTAGGTAAGTAGGGGGGAAATCGGATGTGACAAAATGAAGCGCTGAAGCTTGAACATACAAAGGTGCATTCTTAAAATCTTGACGCATGAATACTTCAGCCATGGTGGCTTTTTTCATGGGTACCCAATAAAGTTCTTTGAGGGTGGTTTCAACATCATAGATCCCACAACTTAGTCCACAACCCCTTAACTTGAAATCAAACGCAAAAGGATACTTCTTCTTTAGTTCTGGATTTGTAAAGATTGCAGCCATTAAACTTGATAATGTTGCCCCTGCAGATTCCCCAACCAAAAAGACATTGTTGAGATCGCAATGATAGGTCGCTGCTTGATCGATCAGAAATTTTAGAGCCATAAATAAATCTTCTAGAGATGCCGGAAAAGCAAAGTCTCCTGATAAGCGATAACTGATGTTCGCAACTAAAAAACCGCGCTTTGCCAATCGTGAAGCATAATCAATGTAGAATCGAGTATGATTCCCACTGACAAAGCCACCCCCATGAACCAGCAAGATCACTGGATACATTTCTTTTTCATCGGGTGGATATAAAAGATCCAAGCTTTGATTGTCCTTGGAGTAATTTGTGTAGGTAAGATTTCTGATCACTGAGACATCGCTTTGATAAGTATCCAGTAAAGAGAGCTTATCTTCCATGTCATTGAGTGAATTCCAGAACTGATGCAAAAATTTACTGTGCTTCACACCTCTATTATAAAGAAAAAAGCGAAACACAGGAGGTTTCGCTTTAGTTTTTGTTTTTATCGTAGACGATTTTGAGACGACGTTGATTACCTTCTCCAACAGATTCTGTTTTGATGTTGGGCATTTCACTTAAGTATTGGTGAATGACCTTACGTTCATCATTAGGCAAAGGGTCTAAAGTTGCGTTGGTCTTTGAACGCAGGACAGATCTTGCGACTCTGTCTGCTAAAGCTTTGACCTTTTCATAACGATCTTGTTTGTAATTATTGATGTCGATCAAGACACTATATTTTCCCTTAAAGTGAGAATTAACAGCGCCTCTAACAACCGTATTGATCGATTGTAAGGTTTGCCCTGCTTTACCGATCAAAATCGCATTGTTTTCCGCATCCAACATGACACTGAAGCCTTCTGCTTCTTGTTTAACCAAGACATTGACTTCAAGTTCGATGTTTCTAAAATACGTTTCTAGATACTCTTGGACAAATGCCATGATGTCTTCTGGTCCGGTTACTTCGATGGTCACTAAGGTTCCCATTCCTAAGAATCCTATTTTTTCTTCAGTTTTGGTATAACGTAAAGTCGATGCTTCAACACCCAAATCTTTAGTGGCTTGGGCTATGCAGTCGTCTAACGTTTTTCCGCTGTAGCGTTTCATTAAACCGCCTCTTTCTCGATGTAAACTTTCTGGATGTAGTAGGTTTGCGCAATCTGTGCCATTGAACTAACAAACCAGTAAAGACTCATCGCTGTTGGCCATGTGAAGGCAAAGAATAAAATCATCCCCATTGAGGTATACATCATCATATCGGTATTGGGACCTTTGGTGGCTGCCTTTTCACCTAAACGAACAGGTTGTTTCTTCGCTTTCGCTTTAGCCAACCATGTTGGAAGCTTCATCGAAACAAACTGAGAAATACCCATCAATAAGAAGATCACAATAAATAACCATTGACCATCTGCGATGGCATTTTGCGGAGAATTTGACAGTGCATATCCAAATAAGGAGCTGTTTTTAACGGCATCAGCATGCTGAACAGCTTGATACATCGCAATGATGACTGGGAACTGGATAAACATCGTTCCAATGGCACCAAAAGGATTGATCTTGTGTTTGGCATATAAGCCATTCATTTCCTGTGACATCTTCATTTTAGATTCGTTGTCAGTCTTGCCTTTGTATTTTTCTTGGATCTTGTTGAGTTCAGGTTGTAAGGTCTGCATCTTTTGTGAAGCAACTGTTGATTTGACAGTCAATCCAAAAGTAAGCAGTTTAACCAACAATGTCACCAAAACAATCGCAAATGTGACTGTAACAAACGGTGTCAACCAGTTTAAAGCTTGTGCTAACGGGTAAACAAACAGGGCTTCAAACCAGCTGTTGGATCCAATCCACATGTCACTAAACGGTGTATCTAAGGATATGATCAAATCCGTAGCCATACATCCGCTCAGCCCCAATAAGACAATTAAGGACAGAAAGATTTTTTTGTTTTTAAATAAACGTGTCATAGAATCTCCTTTTTAGGGTGTTGCATCTTTATTCTAACTGTATTAAGACATTTTTCCAATTCTTTTTTATTAAGGTCAAAGGAATATTTCAAGTATGCACCTCTGACCAAAATGATACAATCGAAATTCTCATGAAAATCAGTAAGATCTTGAACCATCATCCGTACTTGACGTTTGACGAGGTTACGCTGGACGGCACCGCCCATTTTTTTTGAGACCGATAGTCCGACACGACTGATGTCTTCTCTTTTCGGCGAATAATACAGCGTTAAAACCGGACAACTCACAAAACGCTTCACGCTCATGATGCGCTGGAATTCTTGGTTCTTTTTAACGCGGTACAATTTTTTCATAGATGAATAAAAAAGTCACCTAGGGTGACTTTTAAGCCGACAAAACTTCTCTGCCTTTGGCACGACGACGAGCCAGCACTTTGCGGCCACCCGCAGTCTTCATTCTCGCTCTGAAACCGGCCATTTTCTGATGTTTTCTTTTGCTCGGTTGATAAGTTCTCTTCATAGTGAGCCACCTCCACTTCTTATTTGATACGATTGAGCAATGCTTATAGATTATAAACAAAATACTATGTAATGTCAAATAAAGTTTATGCGACCTTTTTGAGGTCAAATTTTACATAAGTTCTTGTTTCTTTTTAAGCTCAGATGTACAATGCACACAATGCCAAATTCAATTTTTATCTCGTTTATGCTGTATGCATTCTCGACGGCCATTACCCCAGGACCCAATAATTTTCTGACCTTAAACACAGTCAGTCGTTTTGGTTTGAAGAAAAGCTTAAGAATGATGCTGGGTATTATCTGTGGAATCATGATTATTTTAACATTGACCGCGGCCTTAAGCTTTGTACTGATTCAATATATCCCACAACTTACGCAGATCGCTAAAATCCTAGGCGCCATATATATTCTTTATCTGGCTTATAAAATTTATACCAGTAAACCTGTTGAACTTGATCAAAACATCAAAGAACCGAGCTTTTTAAATGGAATGATCCTACAGTTTCTTAACGTCAAGATTATTTTATATGCGATTACGTCACTCAACAGCTTTGTGTTGCCTTACACATCAGATTTGATTCAAATTGTCTTATATGCCCTGCTTTTAACATCGATCAGTGTGGTGTGTTTATGGGCTTGGGGCCTACTTGGGGTTTTATTAAGCAGTGCAATGCAACGTCATTACAAGCTGATCAATACGATTTGTGCCCTGATATTGATAGAAAGTGTCATAAGCCTGTTTTTATAAGTTGTCCACAATAGTGTGCAGGGCAGATATGAACAAATTTACCACAGAAGTTTTTGAAACTTCCCCACCGATTTGTTTAATCGTGGATAAGTCCCTTAGCGCTTTTAAAACAACACGATTTTGATGCTTTTACACTATGGATAAGTCACTCATAGTTAAAATGTATCCACAAATTATTTAGTTTCCCACAAGTGAATAAAGTTATCCACAATCATGATGGATAAAAAGTTGGGGATTGTTGTGGAAAACTCTTTAATTCCTTGTTTTTTAAAGGAATATATTAGGCCTTGTTTTGTGGACAACGCAATATGAAAATTTTTACATCAACCAAGGCGCTTATAACTTGCTAAAATAATGAGTACACAAGGGGTAAGGCATATGACCGGGGTTGAACATTACTATCAAGACATTTGGAGTAAGGCAAAAACAATCATTCGAGAAGACAGTTCAATCGACAAGATCGTTTATGATGCTTATTTTGATGAATCCAATTTAGTTTATCTGAATGACGATAAAGCGGTTATTACTGTGCCCAGTTTTGTTCAGAAAACTGTTTTGTCTCAAAAGACAAATCTTATTAAGGATATCTTAGAAGGGTTAGGATATCTGGTATCGGTAGAGATCCTTTTAAATGATGAATATGGGGATAAACTACCCGAAAAAGAAGTGGTTCATAACGATCAGGTTCGCGTTGAATATACGTTTGATAATTTTATCGTCGGTCCAAGCAACAAGGAAGCTCACTCGGCAGCCTTGGCTTGTGCATACACACCAGGGAAATTCTATTCTCCGTTGTTTGTTCATGGTAATTCAGGCTTAGGCAAGACTCACCTATTGAATGCGATTGGCAATTATATAAAAAAACACCATCCAGAGATGAAGGTTCTCTATACTTCAGGCTCTGAATTCGTTACGGCTGTGGTAGATTCCATCACCAGTAAGACTGAACCGATCGAAAGCTTTAAAAAACGTATGTTTTCACTGGATGTCTTGTTGATCGATGACATACAATTCATCGCCGGCAAAGAAAAATCGCATGAGATCTTCTTCCATATCTTCAACGAACTCGTCAACAATAAAAAACAAATCGTTTTGACCTCAGATCGTGATCCTTCTGAAATAAAAGGACTTGAAGAACGTTTGATCAGCCGTTTCTCTTCAGGATTGACCGTAGGTTTAGATTCTCCTGAGTTTGAAACAGCTTTAGCCATCTTAAAATCTAGATTAAATATGCAAACTCTAGATGGTTTAGGGACTGTAGACGACGATGTATTAAGCTATATCGCGACCAATTTTGCGAAAGATGTTCGTAAATTAGAGGGCGCATTAAATCGTTTGCTGTTCTATGCTGTTCAGTTTGGGAATGGTGGCAGGATCGACTTCAAATTAGCGATGGGAGCCTTCAAAGGGGCTGGAGCCGTCGCTGAAAAGAACGAAGTATCTGTCAACAAGATCAAAAGAATCGTTTCAGATTACTTTGGATTGACTCGGCAGCAACTTATTTCTAACTCTCGTACAAAAAATATCGCAAGTGCCCGACATATTGCGATGTATCTAAGCAGAAAGTTATTGGATCTACCGTTTATTAAAATTGGTGAAGAATTTGGTAAGCGAGATCATTCAACCGTCATGAATGCTTGTGAGAAAGTTGAAATCAACTTAAAGAAAGATATTCATTATAAAAATATGCTCAACGAACTCGAAAAACAGATTTTACAGACTTGATTTATGCACATCAATTCACTATGAATTCACACTTAAAAGTGTTAAAATATCATTAGAATAAAAGACTTTTTAATACTTATCCTACTTATCAACACGCTTAATAATAATTATCCTTAAAAAGATAATTATGAAGGAGGAACCGCAATTGAACTTCAAAATTTCTAAACGTATTTTCTTTAATGCATTGTCGGTGGTATCTCGTGCCATATCTGCAAATTCACCTTTGCCTTGGCTCACTGGGATCAAAATCGAAATCAAAGACGGAGAATTGACCCTAACCGGTAGTGACTCTGATATTTCAATTCAAAAAGTCATTCAAAAGAATGATGAAGAATATGTTTTTGAAATAAAAACAGAAGGATCTATTGTTATCGAAGCCAAATATATTTTGGACATCGTTAGAAAAATAGATGCTGATGAAATTATGTTTCAAGTCTTGGATGGTAATTTAACTAAGATCAGTGGTCATTCAGCTGAATTCAACATCAACGGCATGAAAGCTGCAGATTATCCAGCAATCGATTTCACGATGCCAACCAAGCAATTTGAAATCAACGCAGATCAACTCTTAAAAATCATCACTCAAACCAGTTTTGCCAGCAGCGATAAAGAAACACGTCCAGTATTAACTGGGGTCAACTTCAAATGTGAAGGCAATACGCTCGATTGTGTTGCGACAGATAGTTTCCGTTTAGCTAAGAAAACCATCAAATTAGAAAGTGAAAATCACTTTAATGTGACAATCCCTGCAAAAACGTTGGGTGAAGTCGCTAAAACAATCGAAAAGGATGTCAAAGTCTTGGTTTGTATCAGTGATAAAAAGGCTCAGTTCTGGATCGACAACACAGTCATTCAAACACGTTTGATCGATGGATTATATCCAGAAACATCTCGTCTTATCCCACAAGAATTCTTGTATGAATTGACCTTAGATTCTAGAGACATCTTGAATGCCATCGACAGAGCTTCTTTCATCAAATCTGAAGGCGTCAGCATCATCAAATTAAGTGCCAGCGGAAAAGAAATTTTGATCAGTTCCAAGTCTCAAGAAGTTGGATCTTCGCTTGAAAGATTGAATGCGATCCATTATAAAGGAAATCCTTTGGAAATCTCGTTTAGTGGCAGATATGTCTTCGATGCGGTCCGGGTTTTAAACGGAACTGTCGTCAAGATCGAGTTTAGTGGAGAAATGAAACCATTCATCATTCGTAATGCAGAAGATGACTCGATTTTACAGCTCATCTTGCCTGTCAGAACCTACTCTTAGTCGTAGAAATAAACGTTTAAGCCCTGTAATAAAGGGCTTTTTTGTGCTATACTTTTCGCAAATGAATATAGAGAGGGAAAGTGATTTTTATGCTTGCCCAAACTAAGGAGGACACCTAGTGGAAACGGTGATGCTGCCTGTAAATCTCATCAACATCATAAATATTACGTTGATTGCTTTGATTGTCATACTGGGTTTAATTGGTTATTTAAAAGGGTTTATTTCGCAAGCTTATGATCTTCTAATCTTAGGTTTAGGGATCATTGTTGGATGGTCAATTTCCCCCTCTTTAGCGAAAGAATATTCTTTAGCATCTTCAAGCATCAACTTCAATGATATCCCGTTTTTTGGTGGAATTATTGTCGCGTTGATCGATCAAATCATATGGACGATCATCATCGTCATCGTCATCATGATCATTGGATTTGTCTTTAAAGGCTTGTTGATCAAAAAGGTGCTTCGATACAAGCATAAAGTGTTGGTGGATCGTATCGGGGGAGCAGTCTTTTCAATCATCCCTGTGTTCTTTGTTGCATTGATGTTGGCATTGACCCTCAGTGTCCCTGTGTTTTCTAATGGCACGACCATTTTGAAGGCCACAGTCGCTTCTCCATTGGCTCCTGTAGCGTCTAGCCTTATCTCTGGATTCATTGAAGATAACCCCACGATTGAGCTTGTGGATAAGATCAGTGAAGGAGAACCTTTAGAAGAAGAGGATTATGTGGTTATTGAAAATACCCTGCAAGAAATGGGTTTTCCTGAGGATGTAACTGTAGTAGCTTTGAAGTTTGTGAAGAAAGAAGAAGTCACTGAAGATGACCTCGAAGTCTTAAAAAACTACGCTGAAGAAAATGACATAACCCCTGATCAAATCAAATCTTGGATGAAGGATTTAGGCTTCACAGACGCACAAATCAAGGCTTTGATGGATCAATACCAATAAGTGTAAAACAACGATTTAAAGCCCCCTACACCCTGTCAAACAGGGTGTTTTTATGGTATAATTAAACAGGAGTATTCTGAAAGAAGGAAGGCTTTATGATCAAACTAACCAGTCCGTATATTACCCTTGGACAACTGTTAAAATTGACGGATTGGATCGCTTCTGGCGGTGAAGCCAAGAGCGCAGTCAAGACCTTAAAAATCTTGATCAACGGCCTCCCTGATGATCGCCGTGGTCGTAAGATCTACCCTGGTGACACCGTCATCATCGAAGATAAAACGTACTCTATCGGTCAATGAAAATCAGAACGCTTTCGCTTCGCGACTTTCGCAACATCGCTTCGCTGAGCGTCTCTTTTCATGAGTCCATAACGGTGCTTGTGGGAGACAATGCTCAAGGTAAAACAAACCTACTTGAAGCCATCTACTTCTTATCGACAGGTCGATCACACAGAGTCAACGATGAGCAAGTCTGCATACGTTTAGGCCAAGAAAGTGCTTTGATCAAAGGGGTCATCGAAGGATCTGCTCCATTTGAACTCAAAGTCGTCCTACATCCACAAGGCAAGAGTTTATTTTATCAACAAACCTTACTTAAGCGCAGTTCTGAATTCATTGGAAAAATGAATGCGGTTTTATTTTCACCAGGCGACATGGAACTCTTTGATGCCTCACCTAAAGCAAGACGCCGTTTCATGGATACGGAATTGGGTAAGATCAATCCTGTTTATGTCGATTTGCTCAGTAAAACCATGAAACTACTCAAAGATCGCAATACAATGCTTAAGGAAAAAGTCATAGACGAGACTTATTTAGAAGTGGTGACACAGCGAATGATTGGATATCAGGTCGATGTGATCCGATTAAGAACCGCCTTTATCGATCGACTCAATGTCTCGCTTAACAAGTATTTTAATTTATTATCGCTGAGTCAAGAAAACATTGAGATCAAATATACTGGACCTGTGCCTTGGTCAGTGGATTGTGAAGTCCAATTGAGCGATAGATATGCGAAACATCTTGAGCGAGATCTGTTTATGAAAACAACTGGGATTGGGATCCATCGCGATGATTTAAGTTTCAGTATGAATGATATACCGGTCAGTGAGATCGCATCTCAAGGCCAAAGACGGATGATCGTTATCGCACTTAAATGTGCTTTATTAGATGTGATCGAAGAAACCATCGGTGAAAAACCGATCTTACTTCTGGATGATGTGTTTAGTGAACTGGATTCAGCACGTCGAAAAGCGTTATTCAATACTTTGCATCAAAACACACAAACCGTGATCAGTACGACAGATCTTGAGCATGTTAAAGAATGGCTCAGTGAAGCTGTGACGATATATGAAGTATCCGCAGGGAAGATTATTGAAAGGAAGCAGTTATGAGCAACAGAGTAGAACATTCTTATACAGCAGACGACATTCAAGTCTTAGAAGGCTTGGAAGCCGTTCGTAAAAGACCTGGGATGTATATTGGGACCACTTCATTAAGAGGCCTCCATCATTTGGTTTGGGAAATCGTCGATAATTCCATCGATGAAGCTTTAGCAGGCTATGCCGATCGCATCCAAGTCATCATCGATAAAGACAATATCGTTACGGTTGAAGACAATGGACGAGGAATGCCGGTTGGAATTCATGAAAAAACAGGAAAATCCTCGGTAGAGACTATTTTTACCGTGCTTCATGCGGGTGGTAAATTTGGCGGAGGTGCTTATAAAGTCTCTGGTGGTTTACACGGTGTTGGTGCTTCGGTCGTCAATGCCTTATCAGAATGGCTTGAAGTCAACATCCACCTGAATGGAAAAGAGTATTTCATGCGTTTTGAACACGGGGGAACTGCTGTAGCAGACCTCAAAGAGATTGGATTGACTGAAAAACATGGCTCTATCGTACGGTTTAAGGCTGATCCGACGATCTTTACCGAAACCTTGGAATATGATCATGACACCGTAAGAGATCGTCTACAACAGATCGCATTCCTTAATAAAGGCATCGCGATCGACTTTGATGATCAACGTTATGGACAAAAACCAGTGGAATTCTTATATCGCGGTGGTTTAAGAGAGTACATTACCTTCCTAAATAAAAATAAGTCGCCTATTCATCCGGATGTCATCAACTGTGAAGGTGAAGAAGATGGGATCCAGATCGAAGTTGCCTTACAATACAATGAAAGTTATTCCCCAAATGTCTATTCTTTCTGTAACAACATCAATACCCATGAAGGCGGGACCCATGAGGAAGGTTTTAGGCTGACCATCAACCGCATCATCAATAAATTCGCCAAAGAAAAAAACTACATCAAAGATGGGGATGAAAACCTCCAAGCAGACGATATTCGTGAAGGTTTGACCGCAATCATTTCGGTCAAACATCCAGATCCTCAATACGAAGGACAAACTAAAACCAGATTAGGCAATGCGGAAGTCAAAAAAGTCGTTTCGGATACTTTTGGACCATTATTTGAACGTTATCTTTATGAAAATCCTGCGCAAACCAAGATCATATTAGAAAAAGTCATGATGGCTGCGAATGCACGCATCGCTGCACGTAAAGCCAAAGAATTGACACGTCGTAAAGGAGCGTTAGATTTCGCCTCTTTACCAGGAAAACTGGCAGATTGTTCAAACAGAAATCCTCAGCTTTGCGAAATCTATCTGGTCGAAGGTGATTCAGCCGGAGGTTCAGCCAAATCAGGACGTAACCGTGAATTTCAAGCTATTTTGCCTTTACGTGGTAAAGTCATCAATGTTGAAAAAGCACGTTTAACTAAAGTTTATGACAACAATGAAATACGTACCATGTTTACAGCGTTTGGTTGTGGATTTGGCGAAGAACTTGACTTAGATAAACTTAGATATCATAAAATCGTCATCATGACCGATGCGGATGTCGATGGAGCTCATATCAGAACGCTTTTATTGACATTCTTCTATCGTTTCTTAAGAGAAGTCATAGAAGGGGGCTATATTTACTTTGCCCAACCGCCACTTTATCGTATTTCTAAGGCTAAGGTTGATAAATATGCTTACTCTGATGCGGAACTTGAAGTTTTGAAGAAAGAATTTGGCGATAAATACAGTATTCAACGATACAAAGGATTAGGCGAAATGGATGCCCAACAGTTATGGGAAACCACCATGGATCCAGCTGTTCGTATCTTAAATCAAGTGACCATCGATAATGCGATGGAAGCAGATATGGTTTTTGACATGTTGATGGGGGATGAAGTTGAACCCCGACGTAATTTCATTGTCGATAATGCCCACTTTGTCAAGAATTTGGACGTCTAGGAGGATCCCATGACTGAACAACACGATAAAATCAGACAAGTCAATATCGCCTCTGAAATGAAGACCTCATTCTTAGATTATGCCATGAGTGTTATTGTTGCTAGAGCTTTACCTGACGTTAGAGATGGCTTAAAACCTGTTCATCGTCGTATTTTATATGCGATGAATGATTTAGGCATCACTTCTGAACAAGCGCATAAGAAATCAGCCCGTATTGCCGGGGAAGTCATCGGTAAATACCATCCTCACGGAGAAGGTTCGGTTTATGATGCGATGGTACGTATGGCTCAAGATTTCTCTTATCGCTATATGTTGATCGATGGACACGGTAACTTTGGGAATATTGACGGAGATTCTGCTGCGGCCATGCGTTATACCGAAGCCAGAATGTCTAAAATCGCCATGGAAATGGTAAGAGACATTAAAAAAGATACCATTGATTATGTGGATAACTATGATGGAGAAGAAAGAGAACCGTTGGTCATGCCTGCGCGTTTTCCTAACTTGTTGGTTAATGGTTCAACTGGAATCGCGGTTGGGATGGCCACCAATATTCCACCACACAACTTGGGTGAAGTCATCGACGCAACCATTGCGATCATGGATAACCCTGAAATCACCATCATGGAACTCTTAGAAAACTACATATCAGGACCTGATTTTCCTACAGGCGCCCTTATTTTAGGCCGTTCAGGCATCAAACAGGCCTATGAAACAGGTAGAGGATCGATACTTGTCAGATCTCGCGTAGAAACTGAGGAAATGTCCAATGGGAAACATCAGTTGATCGTCACAGAGATCCCATATCAAGTCAATAAGTCTGAACTTATCAAAAAAATCGCTGTATTGGCGACTGAAAAAGACATCGAAGGGATCACCGATCTAAGAGATGAATCTTCAGAAAGAGGCGGAATCAGAATTGTCATAGAACTTAGAAAAGATGTCCAAAGCGAGGTCATTTTAAATCAATTGTATCGAATGACTGCTCTACAGACCTCATTTGGGGTCAATATGTTGGCTTTGGTCAATAATAATCCAAAACAATTGAGCTTGAAGGAAATCCTTCAGCACTATATCGATCACCAGGAAGTCGTCATTCGCAGACGTACTCAATACGATCTGAATAAAGCCAGAGAAAGAGCCCATATTTTAGAAGGATTACGTATTGCCTTAGACAATATCGATCGCATTATCACCTTGATTCGTTCTTCAAATAATGATGATGAGGCCATGAATGGGTTGATGAGCGAGTTTGCTTTGACTGAAATCCAAGCCAAAGCCATCCTTGAGATGCGTTTACGTCGTTTGGTTGGGCTTGAAAGAACAAAAATCGAAGATGAATACCAAGCTTTGGTGTTGGCGATTGCTGATTTCTTAGATATTTTATCCAATCAACCAAGATTGGTAGGCATCATTAGAACAGAATTGACCGAAATCAAAGATCGTTTCAACGATAAACGTCGATCTGAAATCGTGGAAGCAGATACGGACATTGAAGATGAAGATTTGATTCCACGAGAAGACATCATCATGACGATGACGGTCAACGGATACATCAAACGTACTCCAGTCTACACCTATCGCACACAAAATCGCGGAGGAAAAGGCATAAGAGGGATGACGGTCAATGAAGAAGACGTTGTTGATCAGTTTTTGACCATGTCTACCCATGATCAATTGATGCTATTTACCAATTTTGGTAAGGTTTACCGCATCAAAGGATATCGAGTTCCTTCTGCCAGTCGTATTGCGAAAGGATTGCCTGTTCAAAATCTATTAAACTTAGATAAAAATGAAAAAGTTAGAGCTTTAGTAGCACTAACGCCTGAACATGATGGAAAATACCTGTTCTTTGTCACTAGAAAAGGTTTGGTTAAACGTGTTGCAGCTGAGGAATTTGATTCGATCAGACAATCGGGTAAGATTGCGATTGGTTTGAACGAAGGGGATGAACTGATTGCGGTCAAAGCCACCAGTGGAATCGATGAAATCATCATTGCTGGAACCAATGGTAAAGCGGTTCGCTTCAGTGAAGATGATGTTCGCCCAATGGGAAGAAATGCAGCTGGAGTCAAAGGCTTTAATGCCGACGGCAGTGATGTCGTAGGCATGGCGACAGATAAAGAAGGCCACTATATTCTCTCTGTTACTCAAAACGGATATGGAAAGAAAACGCTCTTAACGGATTATCGTTTAACCAATCGTGGTGCCAAAGGTGTCAAAACCATCAATATTACCGATAAGAATGGTCCATTGGTCGTAGTAAAGGCTGTTGTTGGTGATGAAGACTTGTTGATGGTGACGGATACCGGAACCATCATACGTATCTCGCTTGAAAACGTCGGTGTCTATGGACGCGATACTCAAGGTGTACGAATGATCAGTGTCAATGAGGGTAGTTCCTTATCTATGGCGGCAGTTATTGAAAAAGAAAGCATTGAAGACGGCGAATAAGCTGTCTTTTTTTTCTTAAAACATGATTTGTATTGTAATATAGGTGTATGTTTGAACTTGATATAAGAACTTTTTTGATTATTGTTGAAGTATTGATGGTGGTATATACATTGACCACATTTTTTGTGTATTATATTCGCCGACACAACATGCATTTATTGATGGGTTTTGCCTTAATATGTTCACTGCTGGCTTTCATAGTTTTACATATGTCTTTAGATGCACCTTCGGTCCCGATAGTTGTTATATATAATGTTCTGTTTCAATGTGCCATGATGCTGATCATAGGAGGATTTAGAGCTTATTATAGGATGGGTTCCTTTTCTTATAGATTTTTGATCTATTTGTTGATTAGTGGATTGTTGATTTGGGTATTTACTCAAATGATTCCTTCTTATCTAGGACGTATCAGTGTCATGACTTTCTTTTCGATTCTCTTTATTGCTGATGGGCTTTATGATACCAGAGCGGTCATTAATAACGAGACGAAGTCTGTTAAGCGCTCTATTTTAGTGGTTATGTGCTTACTGATTTTTGTATTAACCTTTAGATGGATTTTTGTATTTATCAACAATTTCCAAAATGACTTTGCCCAAAACATGATTTCTTCTTCCTATAATTCAGGATTCTTCATTATTTTTATCTTCAATTTTTGGATTACAGGATCTTTACTGCTGGATTCAAACTCAATGGTGACGCATTTAAAATCAAAAACTAAATCAATGGAAAGTCTGGCAATGTTGGATCCTTTGACCAAACTCAACAATCGTACTCGATTGGAAATTGATATGGTTGATTATATTGAGCTTGGTAATCGCCAAGGACTGGAAGTTTCGCTTCTTCTGGTAGATTTGGATCACTTCAAAGAAATAAATGATCAATTTGGGCACGATGTTGGAGATCAGGTTTTGACAACGACTGCAAAAATTATCTCCAGCACTTTACGATTAGATGATCGTATCTATCGATGGGGTGGTGATGAATTCTTGATCTTAGCCCCACAAACTGATCTTCTTGGTGCTTCTCGATTAGCCCAACGTATCCTTGATCAACTTTCAACAGTTCAGCTTTTAGAAATCAAGAAACTAAGTGCCAGCATCGGTTGTGCACAGCATTTTTTACATGAAACTAAAGAAGATTGGTTCAAACGGGTTGATTTAACTCTGTATAAAGCTAAACAAGCCGGTCGTAACCGATTTGAAGCTTGGCCCAATTCAGAGGCGTTACCAATCACAATCGCAAAATTGGTATGGAACGACTCCTTAAATAGTGGTGTTGAAGATTTGGATGTTCAACATAAAGGGTTAGTGAATCTTAGCAATGAATTGTACAACAGATTGATTTCTTCAGAATCGGTTTCGAGTCTAGATCAAATATTAGATCAGGTACTTGTAGATCTACGCGATCATTTCATCTATGAATCTGATTTAATGAAGAAAAAAGGATTTCCTTTGCTTGAAGAACATATGAAGATTCATGAAAAATTAGTGATTGAGTATGATCAATTGCGTCTACAATTAAAAACTGGAGAAACAAATCTCGCAGCTTTCTTCAATTTCGTAAGTGTTAAGATCGTGGCTGAACATATCGTCAAAGAAGATACTAAGTTTTTTGAGTTTAACAAAACACTAAGGGGTTGACTTGACAGTGTCTGATAACCTCTCTACAATAAAGACATAAACAAACAGGGGAATTAAAAGGCGTGTTTTTGGTAGAGAAATACCGTTTTGGTGAAAGGTATGAAGACAACCTTATTTCCACCCCTGAGTGAAACTAATCCTTTCCGGGCAAGACCGTTATCTCTATCGAGTGGAATGTTTCACGTGAAACGTTCAACAAGGGTGGCAACACGATCTTCGTCCCTTACAGGACTTTTTTTATTTTAAGGAGGAAAAACGATGCTCGACATCAATGTAGTGCGTAAGAATTCCGATTTGGTCAAGGAAAACATGCGAAAGAAGTTCCAAGATCACAAGTTAAACCTGGTAGATGAGGTGGTTGCTTTAGATTTGACCTATCGTCAGACCAAAACGAAAGCTGATGATCTGCGTGCACAACGCAATGCCCTCAGTAAAAAGATTGGCATGTTGATGGGGCAAGGCAAAAAAGAGGAAGCTGAGTTGATTAAAGCTCAAGTTTCGACCATGGCTCAAGAACTGGCTGATTTAGAGTCCAGCGAAGAACCTTTATTGGATCAAATCAGGCAAAGAATGATGCAGATTCCTAATTTAATCGATCCAACTGTTCCACTTGGCAAAGATGACAGTGAAAATGTTGAGCGATATCGTGTCGGAGAAGCGACAACCAAACCTTTTGATGTCCCTTATCACATCGATATCATGGAAAGTTTGGCTGGAGTAGACTTAGATGCAGCACGAAAGGTCAGTGGGAACGGTTTTTATTACCTCATTGGCGATGTTGCGCGTTTGCATTCCGCTGTTTTAAGTTTTGCCCGAGATTTTATGATCGATAAGGGCTTTACCTATGTAATCCCACCATTTATGATTCGCTCTGATGTGGTGACAGGGGTCATGAGTTTTTCTGAAATGGAAAACATGATGTATAAGATTGAAGGCGAGGATCTTTATTTGATTGGAACCAGCGAACATTCGATGATTGGAAAATTTATTGACACAATCCTTGAAGAAGACCAACTTCCTTATACATATACATCCTATTCGCCTTGTTTTAGAAAAGAAGTTGGGGCTCATGGGATAGAAGAACGCGGTGTTTATCGCATTCATCAATTTGAAAAACAAGAAATGATCGTTGTATGTAAACCTGAGGACAGCCCTAAATGGTTTGAATTCTTATATAAGACAACCGTGGAATTCTTTAAGAGTCTTGACATTCCGGTAAGAGTTTTAGAGTGCTGTTCAGGCGATTTAGCCGATCTGAAAAGCAAATCAGTCGATGTTGAGGCATGGAGTCCACGTCAACAGAAGTATTTTGAAGTTGGAAGTTGCTCAAATCTTACAGATGCGCAAGCACGCAGATTACAGATTCGGGTTACTGGTAAAGAATGTAAGTATTTTGCACATACTCTCAATAACACTGTTGTTGCACCTCCACGCATGTTGATTGCTTTTTTGGAAAACAACCTTAATGCAGATGGTTCAATATCTATTCCAGAACCGCTTAGACCTTATATGGGCGGTAAGGCGGTGTTGATTCCCAAAAAATAGTTTCACGTGAAACATAGCGAGGGTTGTATCGTTCTAGTCCAACAGAAAGGAACTGTCTATGACAAGCCAAAATTATATCGATCGTGTTTATTCAACGTTTGTGTCTAGAAATGCCAACGAACCTGAATTCCAAAACGCTGTAAAAGAGGTGTTCAATTCATTGGTTTTATATTATGATAAACATCCTGAATTGATTGGTGCAGGGTTGTTGGAAAGAGTCATTGAACCAGAACGTCAGATCGTGTTTAGGGTTGCTTGGGTCGATGATTTAGACCAAGTTCAGGTCAATCGTGGGTTTAGAGTTCAATTCAACTCAGCTTTGGGACCCTATAAAGGCGGTTTAAGACTACATCCTAGCGTAAATCTGTCCATCATTAAGTTTTTAGGCTTTGAACAGATTTTTAAGAATGCTCTGACGACACTTCCGATCGGAGGGGGTAAAGGTGGTTCCGATTTTGACCCAAAAGGGAAATCTGATTCTGAAATCATGCGGTTTTGCCAGGCATTTATGGCAGAACTATATCGTCATATTGGATCAGATGTTGATGTGCCTGCAGGTGATATCGGTGTTGGGTCAAAAGAAATCGGATATTTGTATGGTTATTATAAGAAAATTGCGGATATACATACCTTAGGTGTCTTGACCGGAAAGGGTCTTGCTTACGGTGGATCTTTGGTTAGAACTCAGGCAACCGGGTTTGGGTTGGTCTATTTTACCCTACGTATGCTTGAGGATTTGAATATGAACTTTAAAGATAAACGTGTGGTCGTATCGGGTAGTGGAAATGTAGCTATCTATACAATCGAAAAGGCGCAATCTTTAGGGGCTAAAGTTGTAGCTTGTTCAGATTCTTCTGGGTATATCATCGATGAAGACGGGATTAATCTGAAATTGGTTCAGGAAATCAAAGAAGTTCGACGCGGAAGGATCAAAGAATATCTGAATGAGGTTCACAGTGCTCAATATTTTGAAGGTTGTCAAGGGATTTGGAATACACCTTGTGATATTGCGTTACCATGTGCAACTCAAGGTGAATTAGATCTTGATGGAGCCAAAGCATTGGTCAAGCATGGGTGTAAGATCGTGGCTGAAGGTGCGAATATGCCCACAACCCTAGATGCGACAGCGTATTTTCTTGAAAACAAGGTCTATTTTGGACCAGGCAAAGCGGCAAACGCTGGTGGGGTTGCCACTTCAGGACTTGAAATGAGCCAAAACAGTCTACGTCTGTATTGGACCTTTGAGGAAGTAGATGTGAAATTGAAGGCAATCATGAGCCATATCTATGACAATGTTAAAACCTCAGCGACAGAATTCAATCAACCCTTTAATCTCGTATTAGGAGCCAACATTGCTGGATTTGATAAGGTTGCTAAAGCCATGCTGGCCCAAGGGATTATATAATCAGTTTGAAATCAGCCTTAAAATTAAGTATAATTAACATGCTGCCACAATGGAATCCTTCGAACCAGGTCAGGGTCGGAAGACAGCAGCCTTAAGAGGCTCTTTCATGTGTGGCAGCCTTTTATTTAAATGAACGAGCACGAAAAATTCATGCGATTGGCGCTTGTAAAAGCGCTGAAAGCTCAAACAAAACAAGAAGTACCTGTTGGAGCCATCATCATTAAAGATGGTAAAGTTGTAGCACGAGCTCACAACAAGCGGGAAAGCACACAAATCGCAACGGCACATGCGGAACTTTTGGTAATTGAAAAAGCGTGTGCAAAACTTAAGTCGTGGCGTTTAGAAGGCTGTGTTCTTTATGTAACACTTGAGCCGTGTGCCATGTGTACAGGAGCCACAATACTCTCTAGGGTAGACGGAATTGTATATGGGGCATCCGATCCAAAGGGTGGATGTATGGGGACGGTGATGGATTTGACTCAAATTAAAGCATTTAATCACCAGCCTTGGGTGATTTCTGGGATATTGAAAGAAGAATGCGGACAACTCCTAACAAGCTTCTTTAAAAACAAGAGAAAACAAGGATGAGCCCTATAAAAAAGGGTGTCATTTTGGTATAATAGGAATACAGAAACTTAAGGGGTTTTATGAGCTATAAAGCGTTGTATCGTACTTATCGACCACATTCTTTCGATACCGTTGTCGGTCAAAGGCATATCGTAAAAACACTTCAAAATGCGTTAAATCAGCATAAGGTTTCTCATGCGTATTTATTTTGCGGACCACGAGGAACAGGGAAGACAACCGTTGCTAAATTGGTCGCGAAATCTGTCAACTGTGAGAATCCCAGTGAAGCACCATGCAATCGTTGTGAAAATTGTATTGGGATTCAACAAGGAAACCATCCTGATGTCATAGAAATTGATGCTGCTAGTAATAATGGGGTTGATCAAATCAGAGAATTGATTGAAAAAGTTAAATATGCACCACTTCAAGCTAAATATAAAGTCTATATCATCGATGAAGTTCATATGCTGTCTCAAGGAGCCTTTAATGCCTTATTAAAAACCTTGGAGGAACCACCTTCGCATGTTATTTTCATTTTGGCGACCACTGAACCACATAAAGTGCTTCCTACAATCATATCCAGATGTCAGAGATATGACTTTACCCGAGTCAGTCAAAAAGACATTCAATCAAGAGTCGAAGAAGTATTGACGACGGAGAAAATAAAATTCGATCATGAAGCAACCCGTTTGATCAGCCAATTGTCAGATGGCGGGGTTCGTGATGCTTTAAGCATCTTAGAACAAGTCATTGCCTACAGTGAAGATAATTTAACTGCTCAACATGTCAACGATATCTATGGAATCGCGACGACTCAAGATAAACTTAAGCTTTTAACTGCTGTTCAACACCAGAATGTTGCGTTATTGATGGAAGAGATCGAATCTATCACCCAGAAAAACATTGATATTCGTCGTTTGACCAATGATTTGATGGAACTCTTAAAAGAATCTGTTATTTATGCGTACACCAAAGATGCAAAACTCTTAATGAAGCTGACTGTAGATGAAGCCAAGACGCTTAATGCGATTTCGCCTGTGGTAGCATTAAGAATGATCGATGATTTAATGGAGACTGCCGAAAAATACAGAAGTGCTTCAGATGTCTTGTCGTACTTTGAAATTGGTTTATTAAAATTGATTGGCCATTTGAATTCGCCAAAAATTACTGAAAATATGCCAGAAAAAGCTCCAAAATCTGAGAAAAAAGCTCAAAATGAACCTAATGTTGAAGTGAAAAAGACAATCAAGGAACCTGAACCTGAATTTAAAGCGACCGATACTTTGATCATTGAGATACCTACAAATACGCCTAGACCAATTGAACCCAAAATCATCGTCCAAGGTGATACGTTAGCAATGGATTTAGATATCCCTGAAACAAAACCCACTAAACGAGCCAAAAATGTGGAATTAAGCGATAATTTCATATTACAGTTGCTCTTAAGTGGAGAAAAACAACTTAGAATCAAAGATGCTCAATCTTGGGACGCTGTAAAAGAGCTGTCCAGAGATCTAAATTACGCCAAAGCAGCCAATATGGTCTTGGATTCTGTTATACAGGCCAGTGGAAATCAATTTAATTTGGTCACTTTCGACAATAAACTTAAAGTCAGTACCGTCAACGAACTTGCCAATATAGAACCAATATCAGCCCTAACTGAAAAAGTGTTTGGTCGGTCAACTCGACTATATGCATTAAACATCAAAGAGTTTGAACGAATCAGAGACTTGTTTGTTCAATATCGCAATGATGGAAAACTACCTGAAAAAGAAGACCTGGTGTTTTTTCCGAAAAGTTCAAAGTCTAGTAAAAAAGAACATGAGTCTTTAGCGAAAGCCAAGGATTTGTTTGACGGTAATTTGGTAACCATTGAGGGTGATGACACTAATGTATCCTAAAGCTCTACAAAATGCGATCGAGCAATTGAAAAAATTGCCTGGTGTTGGTCAAAAAACAGCAGAAAGATACGCTTTTGCCTTATTGAACTACACTTCTGAAGAAATTCAGGATTTTTCAACGAGCATTTTAGAAGCAAAGATGACTCTACATCCTTGTCCAATCTGCGGTAATCTGGCTCAAAATGATAAATGCGACATCTGTGTCGATCCTAGACGAGATAAAAGTCTCATCTGTGTGGTCCAAGATGTCAAAGATGTGGCCGCACTTGAAAGAATGGCTGAGTATAAAGGGCTCTATCATGTCTTAGGAGGCGTCATATCGACTCAAAAGGGCATCTTGCCTGAAGACATCAACCTTGAGACTTTGATTCCTAGATTGACGCCCGAAGTTGTTGAAGTCATTATTGCGACCAATCCCACAATGGATGGAGAAACGACTGCATTATATCTCGCTAAACGTCTGGAAAAGCAGAATTGTACCGTAAGTCGTCTTGCTCATGGGATTCCGATGGGTGGGCATGTAGATTATGCAGATGATATGACCTTGATTAAAGCCATGGAAGGCAGAAAGAAATTAAAATGAAAACAGATATTGAAATCGCACAGTCTATTCCGATGGAGCCGATAGAGATTATTGCCAGTAAAGCTAAAATCGATACGAAGTATCTTGAACTTTACGGAAAATATAAGGCCAAGGTTAATTTATCCATCAATAACCAATTAGAATCCTTATCCAATGGACATTTGATCTTGGTTACAGCCATGACACCAACCAAAGCAGGTGAAGGTAAATCAACAACGACCGTTGGTTTGGTTGATGGATTATCCCGTCTTAACAAAAAAACCATTGGATGTATGCGAGAACCATCTTTGGGACCTGTTTTTGGGGTCAAAGGTGGTGCGACTGGGGGCGGAATGGCTCAAGTTGTCCCCATGGAAGACATCAATTTACATTTTACCGGAGATTTACATGCGGTAACCACAGCCAACAACTTGGTGAGTGCCATTATCGACAATGTACTTTATCAAGGCAATCCTTTAAACCTAGATCCTGAACGGATTTTATGGAAACGGGCCATGGATATGAATGATCGTGCTTTAAGAAGCATTCGTGTATCTATGAATGAACCTAAAGCCATTGAAAGACAAGATGGTTTCAACATTACCGTCGCATCTGAAATTATGGCTGTCTTATGTCTATCAAAGGATCTTGAAGATCTTAAACATCGTATTGGAAGAATCATCGTTGCGTTCAATCTCGAAGGTAATCCTGTTACCATTAACGATCTACGAATCACTGGATCGATCGTTGCCTTATTAAAAGAAGCCATTAAGCCTAATTTAGTCCAAACTTTAGAAAAGAATCCGATGTTTGTTCATGGAGGACCATTCGCGAACATCGCCCATGGTTCTAATTCGATTATCGCGACAAGAATGGCTTTAAAACTAGCTGATTTCGTGGTAACTGAAGCAGGCTTTGGGAGTGATTTAGGCGCCCAAAAATTCATGGACATCACATCTGTTAACGGTCAATTCAAACCATCAGCTGTTGTCTTGGTTGCGACTGTACGTGCACTTAAACTACACGGCAACGAATTATATGAAAATCTAAAGACTGAGAATTTGGATGCTTTAGAAAAAGGCTTACCAAACTTAAAGAAACATACCCAGATCCTGTCCACCTATGGAGTACCGTTTGTTGTCGCGCTCAATCGTTTCTCTTCAGATACGAAAGCCGAGATAGAAGCAGTTCAAAAGTGGTGCGAAAACAATACAGTTCCTTTTGCGCTCAATGAATCATGGGAATATGGTTCAGCAGGAGCTGAAACTTTAGCCCAAAAAGTCTTAGAATTGGTTAAATTGCCCAATCAATATCATTCGATCATTGATCCAAAAGCTCATGTATCTCAAAAGATCACCAAGATCGCAAAAACGATCTATGGAGCATCTTCTGTTGAATACAGCGAAGTCGCATTGAAACAACTCGATGATATTAATCGCTTAAATCTCAATGAACTCAATGTCTGTATCGCCAAGACCCAATCATCGATCAGTGATGATCCAAAACGTTTGGGAGATCCAACAGGATTTATCTTAAAAATCAGAGAAATTCGCTTATCTGTCGGTGCTGGATTCGCAGTTGCGATCGCAGGACCCATCATGACCATGCCTGGACTATCAAAAGACCCGGCAGCATATCATATCGATATCGATCAACAAGGAAAGATCACCGGACTCTTTTAAGTCCACTAAGAACCATGTCTTCAATCGCCTACATCACCGATAAAAAAATGATCGAATTTCATCGTTTGAACGGTAATGCCTCCATCAACTTTTGGAGACCCTCCAGTTCAAAACGTTTTACTGACTTTCATCCCGGTGATTTATTGTTTTTCTTAGCTAAAGGGACTGAAAGAGGCCCGCAGAAAGAAAAAGGCTTGATTGGATACGGACGCTATTCGCAAGCCATAAAACTATCTTTTAAGCAGATGTGGAATCAATATGGTCTACTTAATGGATACCCATCTGAAGCAGCGCTTAAAGAAGCCATTCTAAAGGTGTCAAAAGAGAAAAACCTGGCTCATCAATTCAGTTGTGTTAAACTGACCAACATTGTTTTCTTTCAAAGTCCAGTTTATTTAAGTGAATTAGGACTGCATATTTCTTCAAATCTTGAAAGTTATCTGTATTTAGACAAAGAAGACCCACAAACAACAGCCAGTATCTTAAAAAAAGCCAAAGAAGTTGGGATAGATTCTTGGACTTCGATCGTCTCCAACAACGCCCCATCTGATCGTGTGTTTGAAGAAGATTTAATTCGCCATATTTTGACCACCAAGATCAATGATCTGCCTGATCACAATCATAAACCTGAAGATCAACGCAAAGCGTTGCGTCTATTAACGACTCATCAAAAAAACAACCCAGAAATGCATTGGTTGAATGATCATAAACAAGAATTATTTTATTTTGAAGGCGATCATCTAACGATCACCAGTGCCTTAATCTCAAATAAAACAGATTTTACGCAAAAACTTCTACTTATCCTGGGTAAATTCCAAGTCATTTCAAAACAAGCTCATGATATTCCTAGTTTTAATGGGAAAAGCATATCTTTTAAACTTCTAACCGATTTAGAAGCATCCAAAGAATGGGAAGATATCTTAAAAGCCTATCAGATTGAGCTACTTACTCAAGTTGTGGTTGTGTCGACAGACAACGCTTGATTTTTGAATCGCAATTAGATATATAAACAAGATCAATCTCAGTTAAAAGGGTATTGAATTCCGCAAACCCTTTTTTTTCGTCCTCATTAACTTCATATTCAAGCTCATAATCTGTAATCCCATTATAAGTATTCTCATCCAAACACAAAAGCCCATGATTTAAATGAATATTGGTGCGAACTGTTTGTAGGGTACCTTGATGAATTAAAGCGGAATTTACATCAAGTTGACTTAAAAAGGCTAAAACATCAGCTTGCGTGAAAACAGATTGTGGATCAATATGTTCAAAAGTGAACTCATTCTTGCCCACAGGACCAGGTGTTTTAAATGTCAGTTCTGATTGATCATTAATCGTTCTGATTCGACAAGAAATGTGTTGTTGGCGCAGTTTATAATCGAAAGTATCATAGTAAAAATTAGTTTGTAGACCTTTTTCACCGATAAACTGTTCAGAAAGTTGTTTGTATTGATCGTGAGAGATCAAAATCTTGTATTCAATTTCGAGGTTTTGCTTCATATGACTTCCTTATGCTCCTATGATACAATAAGAAAGAGCCTAAAAGGAAGCCACAATGCGTAAATTTACCTTGATCTGTAAAGATGATCCAACAACCCAAACGTTGGTTGAAAACATTAAAAATTCGCTTATTAATAAAGGTTGGGAGACCAGCGATGAAAACCCGGAAGTTGTCATTTCTGTAGGAGGAGACGGGACTTTTTTAAGAGCGATCCATACTCATCAAGATCACCTACAAAACTGTTTCTTTGTTGGGATTCATACTGGAACACTTGGTTTCTTAACCAATTATGCCAGTGACGAATGCGAAGAACTAATTGAAGATATCGAAAAAGCATCTGTAAATTTAGTCGAATTGCCTTTACTTGAAGTCTGTGTAGAAACTGAGGGCACATGTCGAACCGTCTATGCGGTCAATGAGATGCGAATCGAAAATGTCATAAGGACTCAATTGTTGGATGTATCCATCAATGGACAACGCTTAGAGACATTCAGAGGAAATGGTCTATGTGTATCCACTCAAGTAGGTTCTACCGCATATAATCGTTCATTGGGCGGTGCCATCATCCATGAAGGCATCAATGCGATGCAGCTGACAGAGATTACCGGAATTCATCATCATGCCTATAGATCGCTAGGATCGCCTTTGATCCTAAGCGAAAAAAGCATCATCACCTTAGAAAGTGATAACTTCAATCAAGCTATATTATGTTACGACTATTTATCCTTACCTTTAAATCAAAAAACTCGGTTAACTGTTTCTTATTCCCAAAGAAAAGCAAAACTGATGATCCGAGACAAAAAATCCTACATAGATCGCTTAAAGAGCCTGTTTTAAAAGGTTCTTTTTCTTATAACGTTTGAACTCATCACAAACAAGACGGCCAAAGCAGGTACATAAGATAATAGTGAAGAGCCTCCAGCAGAAATGAAAGGCAAGGTAATACCTGTAATAGGCATGAGCCCAATAATCATTCCCATGTTTTGAAATTGTTGAAACAACAGCATTCCAATGACACCAGCAATCAGATATTTTTCACGTCGGCCTTTAAATTTCATGGCAATCGAAATGATTTTAAGATCCAATAGCAATTGTATAAGAATCAGGAAACTAGCCCCAATAAAGCCAAAATCTTGAGCAAATACCGCAAAAATGAAGTCATTTTGAGGTTCGATCATATTGATGACGACGGATTGTAACCCATGACCGAAAAGTCCGGATGATCCAACAGCCAATAACGATTGATAAAGCTGAAGTCCATAAGATGAAATATATTGTTCAGTATGTAACCAACCATATAAACGATTGAGCCGATAAGAAGCCCCAACGATATTGATCAAAACTGCTTCAAAATTAAAGAACAGGAATAGAAATAAACTGACACTCATGATTAAAAACAAACCGCTATAAAAAATCCACTCTTTACGTATCCCACTGACTGCCAACATGACTAAAATACCAAGCGCAATGATGATGGGAATTCCAGTATCAGGTTGAGCAACGATCAAAATCAAAGCAGGAACGACATAGAGAGCAATTTTAGCAAAAAGTTTGATGTCATCGGTAAAAGTAGCAGTAACTTTGCTTTGATTATGTTCATGAATGATGTTGGCACATAAAATAAGCAAAGCAATCTTCATGAATTCACTGGGCTGTATGGTCCCTAAACCAGGTAAAGTAATCCAGGCAGTTGTTCCATTGACTGGTGAAATCAAGGGTAAATCGATCATATATTTATCAACCAATAAAAGGACCAACAACCCAAACAATACCCAATATATGATCTTAATCGATGTAAATAAGCGATCTACACCTAAAATGATCAATCCTACCAGCATAATTATCGCAATGATGATCCAAAGAATCTGTTTGATGATCAAGTCGAAACCACTACGCCCTGTTGATAGCAAAGGCAAAGAACCATATATGGCTAAAAGACTAAGCACACTTAAAGTACTTAGTAAGATTATTAGGATATAGTCAGGATGGAAAGCTATTTTACTGGGTCGCTGTAGTTTTTTGGGCATGTTTGTCTTTCGTTGAACAGTTGACACTATAATGTTATCATAGAAAGGAGGTATTCCTATGAGAAGATGGCGCAGTTACATTGAGATCACCAGTTTTCCCATAAAGGTTCTTTTTATAGCCACAATTATGCTTGGCTTAAGCACCTTGATTCTTAACCCAAATTTCATAACCTTGGTTGGATCACTTGAGGCCATTAGTTCTGGTGCTCGGGTCCTCAAATATATCGCATCTTCCATCATTGGTGCTTTCCCATTGATTTTCTTAATGAGAATTGTAAATCGAAGAGAAGATGACCCTATGATTTCGGTAGCAGCCTTGGTAGGTTATTTTACTTTACACATTCTTACGATGTTTATCAATTCTACAGAGTTGAACTCAACGGTATTTCGCTCTACAATGGGTCTTATTTTAGATTCAACAGCGCTTGGAAACAATACATTATTGGCAGTTAACCCAATTTATACAGGAGTAGCAGGTTCGCTCATCGTATTTTTTACGACCCGAATGGCCAACAAAATGATTAGTGGTAGATCTGCCTATAGTGTGTGGAATTTTGTTGACAAACAAACCGCATTGATTTTTTGGAGTGTGGCTTTTTCGGCCATAGGCGGGATACTGATTGCCTTTACATGGCCCTTTGTGGTTCAAGCTGTTATGACGATTTTCAATTTTGTCGCAAGGGACCTCAATAACCCCATTAATTTATTCGTATATGGAATCGTAGATCGAATCAGTGATGTTTTAGGGCTCAATTTGTGGGTCCGAAAGCTGTTTTGGTTTGGAGAATTGGGTGGTTCTTGGTCAGATGCCTTTGGTGTTTACCATTTAGGCGATGTCGGAATGTGGACAGGTCAAATCAAGAGCAGTTTATTTAGTTTAGGTAGTGGAAGATTGATTACGCCTTACTATATTTTAAACATCTTTGCGATGCCGGCTTATTTGATCACCATTTATCAAGCGTATACCGATAAGATTGAAAAAGTTAAAATGCGCGCCTTTATTGTCGTTGTTGCGTTAGCGTCGATCTTATTTGGAACCTTGTTGCCGATCGAATTGTTCTTGTTATTCTCTGCACCTTTGTTGTATGTCTTCCATTTGGGGATAACGGGTATCCTGTTTGGTTTATTTACGTCACTTAAAGTACAGATCGGATATGCCTATACAGGAAGTGTCATAGGGGCAACCCCTGGCAGTTTGTTTGATTTGATGATCTATGTTCGTAACCCTGCTTTACAGAAATCACTTTTGGTTTTACTGCTGGTAGGTATTGTGACATTCTTGGCTTATTTGGCGATGAGCACTCATTATTATCGCAGACTCGCTGTTAATTTTGTTACCGTCAATGAAAAGGATAGCATGATTGAAGAATTGTTGGCTTGTTTAGGTGGTTTAGAAAACATAAAGTTATTCAATTCAAGTCTTTTTAACCTTACGATACAAGTTTACGATCGAGAAGTGGTCGATTTCTTAAAGATCAATCATCATTACATCACGCGTATCGTTGAATCAAAAGCAGGGTATTCGTTGACCTATGGGGCCTGTAGTCACATCTTATGGATGGAAATCCAGCACAGACTCAAAGAATTGTCCTATCAACAAAGTGCCTGAGCACTTTGTTTTGTTAAGTTAGAAGAGGGAACTTATGGAAAAGCTTACGCCAATGCTTAAACAATACATGGATGTCAAAAAAGAATACCAAGATGCTTTGGTTATGTTTCGCCTCGGAGATTTTTATGAACTCTTTTTTGATGATGCTAAAATAGCATCTTATGAACTGGATTTAGTATTAACAGGCAGAGCTGCAGGTGAATTGGGCAGAGCACCAATGTGTGGGGTGCCTTATCATGCAGTCAGTTCTTACATCCAAAGACTGGTCAATAATGGCCATAAAGTAGCGATCGTTGAACAGATGGAAGATCCTTCTACTGCCCAAGGCTTAGTTAAACGCGATGTGGTCAAAGTGGTGACTCCTGGTACCGTCATGGATGAGATCGATGATGACAAAGCGGTCGTTTCGATCGCTTCGGTCACAGAATTTGCCTCAAAATACTTTGTGGTCAGCGCTGAACTCGCATCCGGTGAACTAAAAGCCATCACTTGTTTAAAAGATGAAACCCGATTAAAAGAAATCTTGTATAAACATCAAGTCAAAGAAGTTGTCGTCTCTTCAAAAACATCTCAAACATGTTTAAAAATATTGCGTGAAGCTAGACAAACCATCTCGATCTGTGATGCGAGTGAAATTGATAAGAGTTATGCATTACTTAACCGATCCATCAGTGATCCAATAAGCTTGGAAACCTTTGGACGTCTATTAAATTACTTACTTTTAACACAGAAAAGAAGCTTAAGACATCTTCAACCCATCATCGATGAAGATCAAGACCAATGTCTAAATATGGATATGGCAACCATTCTTAACCTAGAATTGGTTGAAAGCTTACGTGCCAAGACAAAAAAAGAGAGTTTGTTTGGATTTTTAGATGAATGTCAAAGTGCTGCTGGGTCACGTCAACTTAAAAAATGGATCATACGTCCTTTAATCGATAAAATTCAAATACAAACACGTCAAAACCAAATCGGTTATTTTGTGAAAAGCTTTTTAAAGCGAGAAGAACTTAGGGTTGCCTTAAAACAAACGTATGATATCGAACGCATCATCGGTAAGATTGCTTATGGTTCTGCAGGTCCTCAAGATCTTTTACGTTTAGCCAAAACATTAAATCAAGTTCATCCCATCATGGCTTCTTGTGATTCCATGATCTTTGAAACCTATGTCTCAATTGATCCACTGGATGAGCTTAGAGACCTTTTAAACAAAGCCATAGATGAAACATCCCCGTCCATCTTAAAAGACGGCCACGTCTTTAAGAAAGGTTATAATTCGGAACTGGATGCTTTGCGTGAACTTCAAGAAAACAGTGCCCTCTGGTTGATTGATTTTGAGAATTCTGAGAAAGAAAGAACTCAAATCAAAAATCTAAAAGTAGGTTATAATCGAGTGTTCGGTTACTATATCGAAATATCTAAAGGCAATGTCAATCTTGTGCGACCTGAATTTGATTATCATCGCAAACAAACGTTAAGTACAGGGGAACGGTATATCAATCCCATCTTGAAACAGAAAGAAGAAGATATCTTAGGGGCTAACGATAAGGCACTTCGACTTCAACAACGCTTATTTACGGAATTGGTTGAGATTCTAAGTAAAAAACTTGAATCATTACAAGTTCTATCTAAAGCATTATCTGAACTTGATGTTTTCCAGTCTTTGGCAACCGTCAGTCATCAAGGCAACTACATCAAACCTGAATTTCATGATGGTTTTGAGTTGAACATCACCGAAGGACGTCATCCAATACTAGAAACACGAACCAAATATGTCCCCAATTCGACCCATTTTACCCAGAATCATCCCATTCATTTGCTTACTGGCCCAAATATGGGGGGTAAAAGCACTTATATGCGTCAAGTGGCTTTATTGGTCATCATGGCTCAAATGGGCATGTATATTCCAGCCAAAAAGGCAGATTTATCACTGATCGATGCGATTTATACCCGTATGGGAGCCAGTGATGACATCCTAGAAGGTCAATCAACATTTATGGTAGAAATGATTGAAGCCAATAATGCCCTACAAAAAGCCAGTCTCAATGCCTTAATCTTGTTTGATGAGATTGGAAGAGGCACTTCAACCTATGATGGGATGGCTTTGGCTCAAGCGATGGTGGAGTATATTGCGACTGTTATTCAGTGTAAAGCCATATTTTCAACCCATTATCATGAATTGACCAATTTAGAAGGTCCTTTGCCTAAACTCATCAACATGCATGTTGAAGTCATCGAAGACAAACATGAAGTCCATTTCTTATATCGTGTAAAACATGGAAAAGCAGATAAATCATATGGGGTCAATGTGGCTCGTTTAGCTCATCTTCCTGAATCTGTTTTAGATCGAGCCAGTGTATTACTCAAAGAACTGGAATCTAAACGACGCATCGTTCAACAAACGCTAGATATCGTAGAGATCGTAAGGACCCCAAAAGAAGTCCAAGAGATCATCGACCAACTCAATACCCTAGACATCAATGAAACGACCCCAATCGAAGCTTTGCGTTATCTCAATGACTTCAAAGAAGCCCTGAAGGATAAAAAACATGGGAAAAATTAAGCGTTTAGATGATCATCTTACCAACATGATCGCAGCTGGAGAAGTTGTTGAAAGACCCATGGGCGTCGTCAAAGAATTGATTGAAAATGCGCTGGACGCTTCCGCAAGTTCAATTGAGATCCGTATCAATCAAGGTGGTATAGAATCCATAGAAGTGAGTGATGATGGAGAAGGCATGGATGAAAGTGATTTATCTATGGCTTTTGAACGTCATGCGACCAGTAAAATATCAACAGCCAAAGAATTGTTTGCTCCTAAGACCTTAGGTTTTCGTGGTGAAGCCTTGCCTTCCATCGCATCGGTTGCGAAAGTAACTGCAACAAGTTCAAATGGGCTTAGTACCAATCAAATCATCATCGAATATGGAACAGTCTTACAAAAAAGATCCTATGATCGACCCCAAGGCACAAGCATTTTAGTAGAAGGTTTGTTTAGAAGGACTCCAGCTCGTTTGAAACATCTTAAAACAGTGAGTTATGAGAGTGCTTTGATTACAGATCTCGTTGAAAAAATGGCTTTGTGTCGAAAAGACGTAGCTTTTAAGCTTATTGCAGATGAACAAGTCTTGTTAAGAACGACAGGTCGTAATGATTGGTTAGAGACTTTAGCTATGACTTATGGGAATCGTTTGGCGCGTTTGGCTCATCCTTTTACCTGTGCTGATCATGACTTCAAGGTCGAAGGATTGTGGCTTGATCCGCAAGAAAACAAGTCCAACAATAAAGCAATCTTGATCTTTTTAAATCAACGTGTCATACGTTTTTATCCCATTCAAAAAGCAGTTACCGAAGCCTATCAAAACTATATTCCACCTCATCGTTACCCTATGGTGATCTTAAACATCACCGCTGATGCTTCATTGGCAGATGTGAATGTTCATCCTTCTAAATGGGAAGTTAAACTATCCAAAGAACAACAACTTTATTACTTGATCGTAGATTCATTGTCTAAAGCCATTCATGATTCTTTGAATGTGAAGGATTTTGAACCTAAATCCATAGAACCTTTATCTACCCAGCAACAACTCTTTGAACCTTCTCATTATCCTCAAGCCCAATCGCCCATATATCCCGAAGTAAAAACAAATCCCCAATGGGATATCCAAGAAACACCGCCAGAATCATCTAGTAAACATCCAACTTTCCCTGTTTTAGATCTAATAGGACAAATCCACGGCCGTTATATCATTGCCAGTGATCCTTTGACCTTATATTTTATTGACCAACATGCCGCTAAAGAACGCATCAATTATGAAAAGATACTAAAACAGATTGATAAAAAGATCTCAACTCAACAAACCCTTTTAATGCCTCTTGTAGTCGCATTAAAACCTAGTTTAAAAGTTCGTTTTGAATCAATACGCACTGAACTTCAAAAGATAGGAATCGATATTGAACTGTTTTCAGAAAGCGAAGTGATCATCAGAAGTACACCTTTATGGTTAAAAGAAGGCACACAAGAAGCCTTCCTAAACGATCTTCTTGAACGCTATGAAGATGAACGAAACATCAGTACAGAAAGCTTAAGAAAAGCAGCTTTAGCGACCACAGCCTGTCATAAATCCGTCCGTTTCAACCAGCAATTGACCCCAGAAGACATGAAACAGATCTTAGAAGAATTGAGTCATTGTGATCAACCGTATCACTGCCCCCATGGCCGTCCAACCTTAATCAAAATCGCCACCAAAGACCTATGGCGAGACTTTGAACGATGAAAAAAGTACTGGTCATCGCAGGTCCTACTGCGAGTGGAAAGAGCATCTTCGCGATAGAATGTGCCATAGCGTTTAATGGGGAAATCATCAATGGGGATTCCCAACAAATCTACACACAACTCAATATCGGAACTGCTAAAATCACGCAAGAGGATCAAAAAGGTATTCCTCATCATCTTTTAAACATCCTGGATTATAGTCAGCCTTATAGTGTTGCGGATTTTCAAAAAATATGTCGAGAAAGCATACAAATCATCTCAAACAAACATAAATTAGCTGTCTTATGTGGTGGATCTGGCCATTATTTAAAATCTGTACTCTATGATTATGCTTTCCCTAAAGAAGATACACCACAAGAAACATTTGATTCTATCAGTGATGAAGAACTCTATGAACAGTTACTAAACATTGACCCAATCGCAGCTCAAAAGATCCATCTTAACAATCGTAAACGTGTTATAAGGGCCATAAATATGGGCTTAAGCGGAACTTTGAAATCAGAAAGAGAAGCTGCTCAAAACCATCGGCCCATTTATGATGTCTATATGGTTGTGTTGGATATTGAACGAGCACTTCTGTATGAACGAATTGAAAATCGAGTCGAATTGATGTTTAAACAAGGTTTAGAAGAAGAAGTCAGGACTTATTTTAGTTCTCAAGATGCACAATGCTTTCAAAGTTTCCTTGGAATAGGGTATAAAGAGTTCAGGGAAGTGCTCAATGAAAACAAAGATGTTGAATTGGCCAAGTCTGATATCATCACCCATACCCGTCAATATGCGAAAAGACAGTTGACCTGGTTCAGACATCAATTCAGTGCTACATGGGCAGATCCTACAAATCAAGAAGCCATGAAACAAGTCATGGAAGACATAAGCCATTGGCTACACAAGGAGAACACATGAAAAAAATCGTTATCGGTGGAGGCTGTTTCTGGGGCGTAGAAGAATATTATCGCCGCTTAAAAGGCATAGAAGCAACCAGAGTTGGTTACGCTCAAGGCATCAGTGAAAACCCCAGTTATCAAGATGTTTGTTCAGGCAAAACTAAACATGCGGAAGTTGTTGAGTTGATTTATGATGAAAATGTCATCTCTCTAAACAAGATCCTTGAACATTTATTCAGATTCATCGATCCAACAACCCTCAATCGTCAAGGTCATGACATCGGAACTCAGTATCGAGTCGGTGTTTATTATGAAGATGAAGCAGATGCGCAAATCACTCGTGATGTGATTAAAGAAAAACAAGCCAGTTACAGAAAACCGATTGTTCTTGAGGTTGAAAAAACAGGGATTTTCTATGATGCAGAAACTTATCATCAGAAATATCTGATCAAAAACCCAGGTGGTTATTGTCATGTCAACATGCGCTTGATCAAACCTGAAGAAATGAAGGATAAAATCTAAACCCGTAAGGGTTTTTATTTAGGGTAAAGCAAGAAATCAACATACATTGAAGTGAGGTTAGTTATGTTGAAGGTAAAATCAGTCTCTAAAAGTTATCATCGCAGAAAAGTATTGTTTGAATGTAGTTTCACTTGTGAGCCTTATCAAATCATGGGTATTTTTGGGCATAATGGATGCGGAAAAAGCACTTTATTTAGGATCATTTGTGGCATTATCAAACCTGACAGCGGAGCAGTCATTGTAGAGAAAGATAAAGTAGGTTATATGCCTGAACAACGATCGTTATTGATCGATCTTACACTGACGCAACAAGCGAAAATGTTAGGCAAATTAAGAAACCTTAATGAGACTCAAACAGAGCTGTCTTTACAAGAGATGATAAACACTTTTGGTTTTGGAGAAATGGCGAGTAAACCAATAAAAACACTCTCTAAAGGCAATCAACAGAAAGCGCAATTGATCTTATCAATGATACATCGTCCTAAAGTGCTCATTCTAGATGAGCCTTTTAATGGTTTAGATTATTTAAGTCAAATTGAACTGTCTAGATGGATCAGAATCTACGCTCAAAAAGGTAATTCTGTGTTGATTTCATCGCATCAATTGGAACATATGGATGGATTATGCGATGAGATTTTGATTTTAGATCATGGGAAGACAATCAAGCAAGGTCATTTACAATCCTTGCGTGAACAACATCAACAATACTCGGTCAAAGTCAATGCAGATAGCAATTGGAAGGATTTCAATTTCGCTTATGAATCGCTTTCTGCGGTTGATTCATGGATTGAAGTTCGTTTTACGACTTTAAATCAAGCAAAAAGAGCAGTGGGCATCTTTCTTAAAGACAAAAGTGTTCAGTCAATCCACTTAGAAATGGTCGCATTAAGCGAACTAATCCAAGTATGCGAGCATTGATCCTTTTTTCGCTCAAACGCAGATTTCTAAATCCGGTTGCGATTTCTTTACAGGTTCTTTTTACCCTTGTACTTATCATTTTGTTTAATTTGGACCATATCAGTGAAGCTTTAAATCTAAATTTCAGCACACCTTATCCAATTCAAGTATCCAGCGAAACAATAAACGAGTTGTTACCCATCGAATATTGGGAAAAACAAGGATTCATTTTAGTTGAAGAATCGGCAGATCTCATCATTGATTATCGCGAGGGGATTTATGAAGTAAAAGGGGCTGCATCTTTGACTTTACAAGCCAAAATCTATACATTACTGCTTCAATCTCATCAACAAAAAATACTCAATGAAAGCCATCCTTCTGTAACGGAATTTATCATGAACTATAACTCGGTTCCACTTATTTTTGATGCCCCAATTGATCCACTTGAAGCCATTCAAAGTAACCTTGTGTTTGCGATATTGACTTCAGTTTACTTCATGATTTTGAACTTCATTTCTGTGAATTCAAACGAGATCATTCAAGAGAAAACATCCAATGTCTTAGAGTTCATTTTAACCAGTATTACGCCGTTTCAACATTTCTGTGCCAAGATTTTATCTGGATTGATCACTGTTTTGGTACAAATTGGGTTAAGTATGGGCATTTTTGGATGCTTATTGATTCAAAGACTGAATATGGATCAAGGTAGGGGTCTGTTTATGCTTGCGAATAAGTATTTTAATTTGGAAGGAAGTGGGATAAATTTTGAAATGATTTCACATGTTTTGAAGTTATCGCCAAACTTTTTCGTAAAGATGATTTTTGCCTTCTTATTTCTAATTATTGGCTTATTGATTCTACAAGTTATGATTCTGATTCTCTCTTCAAGAGTGAAGACAATAGAAGAAGCGGCATCAATTCAAGGACCTTTCTATTTAGGACTACTAGCGATCTATTATGTGAGTCTTGTCTTAAATTCACCGCAGCAACTTTCATCAGATTTAGGTCGAACTTTATCTTATGTCCCGGTGAGTTCCATGCTGATGATGGGGATGAGAATACTAAGTACAAATGTTGCACATGATGAGTTGAGTCTTTCGCTTTTGATTTCATTTCTAACGCTGTTTGGGATTATGTTCTGTGGTTTTCATTGGTATAGAAAAGGGTTGGTAAATGAATAATAAACATCACTTGTGAAAAATCTAATTTATTGACATATAGTTTAGTGAAATATGTTTGAGGTGTGAAAATTAAGTCGTTAAAAGTGAAAGAAGTGAGATGTTTAACTTGATTGTTACTTGTGAATTTTTTATAATAAGTATGTTTCAAGGAGGAAATGAAATGAAAAAGTTATTAGTTAGTTTACTCGCAATCGCGATGTTAGCCGTTACTCTGACCGGCTGCACCACAGCGAAGACTTACAAGTATGGTGTTGGCATCAATATTAAAGTAACAGGCGCTTCAGCGGTTCCTGCTGCAGGCGAAGTCGCTGCTAAAGATGGCAATTATGCTGTCAACACTGACGTCGTTACCGTTGTTTTAGACAAAGATAACAAAGTTGTAAGTGCTACATGGGATGTTGCTCAATCCAGCAGATTGAATTTCGATGTTACTGGGACTTTAAAAGTTGATTTGACAAAATATTCTATGAAGACAAAAGCTCAAAAGGGTACAGAATACGGCATGACTGCAAACTGCCAAACTGGTCAAATCTGTAAAGAATGGAATGTTCAATCAAAATTCTTCACTGACTTCTTAGTTGGTAAGACGGTTGATCAAGTTAAAGCAATTGAAATGGTTGATGGCAAAGCTAAAGATGCAGCGATCAAAGTTGGAACAACTGTCACAATCAGTGGATTCTTCCCAGCCTTCGAAAAAGCTGTTGCTAATGCTGTAGAAGCTAAAAAAGTTGCTAAATTCGGCGTTGGTATCGATATTAAAGTTACTGGAGCTTCTGTAGTTCCTGCTGCAGGCGAAGTTGCTGCAAAAGATGGTAACTATGCAATCAATACTGATGTAGTTACAGTCTTGTTAGACAAGAATGACAAAGTCATTAGTGCTTTTTGGGATGTTGCTCAAACCAGAGGATTGAATTTTGATGCAACTGGTACGCTAAAAGTTGATTTGGCTACCTACGTAATGAAGACAAAAGTTCAAAAGGGTGCAGCATACGGTATGACTGCAAACTGCCAAACTGGTCAAATCTGTAAAGAATGGAATGTTCAATCAAAATTCTTTACTGACTTCATCGTTGGTAAGACTGTTGCTCAAGTTAAAGCAATTGAAGTGGTTGAAGGCTATGCTAAAGACACAGCAATCAAAGCTGGAACAACTGTTCGTATCAGCAGTTTCTTCCCAGCATTCGACAAAGCTGTAGCTAACACTGTCGTTATTAAATAATTCATAAAAGTTAAATTAATAGAAAGACCGATTCGTGATGAATCGGTCTTTTATTTAGTAACTTACTTTTTAAGTAAGTGTTATATGGTTTCCGCATCAACTTGGATGATCTTAACGTTTTTCTCTCGCAGTTGATCTAAATGTTCTTTGGATGCTGCGCTATCTGTGATCAAGTAATCAATTTTATTGATAGAACTACTAACAAAACTATGATTATGACCTACTTTAGCGCCTTCTGCCAATACAAAACGTGGCCCGGTACACTGTCTCAACATAACTTCATTGATCGCAACTTCGGCCAATACAGCCGTTGTCATACCTACTTGAGCACTGATTCCGCTACAACCGATAAAGGCTTTATTGGCACTTACACGAGAAAGATTATTATAGGCAAATTCACCAACCATCGATTCTTTTGGTTCTCTAAGTTCACCACCAGTCAATAGTACACTGATCAAATTATCTTTTTGGATAAAGATCGCATTTGCATTGTTGGTTATGACGTTGACTCGTTTGTGTTTGATGTATTTAAGAATAAGCAAAGCGGTGGAAGACGTATTGACGAAGATGGTATCCCCATCGTCAACGAATTCCGCTGCTTTTTTTGCAATTGCGTTCTTCCTGAGTTCTTTGATGTCATTTACATTACAAGACTTCTGAAAGGTTTCAATCAAAGTCGCGCCACCATAATGACGTGAAATACGCTCTTTGTCTTCCCAAAACTGAAGATCTCTGCGGATGGTCAAAGGACTGACTTTTAATCGGTCAGCCAATTCATCAACTTTGATATTTGGACTGATGGATAACTCAAACAAGAGTTGGTTGCGTCGCTCATCGACGAGTTTTTTGTGTCTTTTCATGTTTCAACTCCTTACTTCTTTGTTGTGCTTTATCTTTAATCACCATTTTATTGGCGATTTTGATGACTGTTCCATAATGGGCCAATGCTTCCGTAATGTTACCTCTTTCGGTTTCAACATTCGCTACTAAATATAAATGATGAGCCTGTTCCCGAGGGTTAAGCGCGGTCGTATTGGCTTTTGAAAGGATACTGTTGGCTTCTTTTGAATCATTGCTTAGTAAGGCGTATTCGGCTTCTATGTCAAACCATGCATATAGTGGACTTAGCTTCTTTCCTTTACCTATAAAATCTTTGAGCTTGATCAGATCAGCATAGGCTTTCTTGATTTGAGTCTTATTGTTTAAGATGACATAGGCTTTATAGAGTGAATAGCTTTTAATCAAGATCATATCTTTACCAATCTTGGTCAATTTATTGTCTTCTGAGAAGAGCTCAAGAATCGCTTGTGCATTTTCTGTATCAATGTAAACCAAGGAACTAAAAGCTACATAAGGAACGTTATATCCTTTAAAGATGTCATATTTTCTTACGATCCTCATGGATTCTTGGGCAGTGTATGGATCACATTCAACAGTTAACTGAAAGATTGCCTTTTGGAAAAAGAAATTCAATATTTCTTTAAGAATCATGGAACCCGCAAAGAAAACCAAAATAATGAGCAAAAAAACAACACCCATAAACTCTGTTTGCTCAAACATCAAAGAGATCGAATAACCAATAAAAATCGTCAAAACAACCACGTTCATATAGAAATTTGTTCTTTCTCTTTTTGTATAATAGCGATTAATGGCGTTCATAATTCAGTCTCCTTGAAATATATGATTAATATACAATTAAAAGTTCATATAATCAAATGAAAACGCTGACAAAAAGTTAAGTGTTCATATAAAGGTTGTATGATTCATAAAATCCCCTTGTTTAAATGAAATCTTTAGAATATTATTGGTGCATAAACGAAAGAATAGGGGTTAACTATGGCAAAAATAGATGAAGTCACTCGTGAATCTTGGATCCTAAGTTCATTTCCTGAATGGGGAACGTGGCTCAATGAAGAAATCGATCAGGAAGTCGTTGAAAAGGGTAAACTCGCCATGTGGTGGTTGGGTTGTGTCGGCATTTGGTTTAAAACTGAAAATAACACCAACATCGTCATAGACGCATGGTTCGGTAATGGTAAGCGTACAAGAAAAGTTCAAGAGATGGCACCTTTCCATCAAATGAGAAACATGACCGGTGGGAAACTGCTTCAGCCTAATTTGAGAGGCGTACAGATCGTTTATGATCCTTTCTCAGTAACAACAGTCGATGCGGTCTTATCTACTCACTATCATGCGGATCATATCGATATGAATATGGCTGCAGCTGTCTTACAAAACGTTAAGGCGAAAGTTCCATTTATTGGACCTAAGAAAAGTGTAGAGATTTGGCGTAAATGGGGTGTCCCTGAAGATCAATTGGTCACCGTAAGACCAGGCGACGTCATTAAAATAAAAGATACTGAAATCGTAGTCCTAGATTCATTCGACAGAACTTGTTTAGTCACTGCCGATGAAGACATCCGCGGTGTATGCCCTACCGATATGGATGATAAAGCTGTCAACTTCTTGATTAAAACACCAGGTGGTAATGTTTATCATTCTGGAGATTCCCATTATTCAATTTATTATGCGAAACATGGTAAAGATCATAAGATCGATGTGGCCTTTGGATCTTACGGTGAAAATCCTGTCGGTAATCAAGACAAGATGACTTCCATCGATATCCTAAGAATGGCTGAAGCTTTACAGACAAAAGTCGTTATACCTTTGCATTATGATGTTTGGACCAACTTCAAAGCTGATCCTGCTGAAATCCTGATGCTGTATGATTTCAAGAAATATACGCTGCAGTATCAATTCAAACCGTTTGTTTGGGATGTAGGCGGTAAATTCATATATCCAGATGATATCGACAAACGCCAATTCCACTTCCGCAGAGGCTTCGAAGATGCCTTCTCAGAAGAGCCGAACGTACCGTTCAGATCGATCTTGTAATATGCTCAAAACCTTTGTTGAAAAGAAGCATACTTGTTATCATCAAAGTTTTCCAGATTGGGAAACTGCCGTTCAGGCCAGTTGTGTTCCATTGTTGAACGACAACACCATTACTCAAACTTATGTTGATCTGGTCATCAAATGTGTTAAAGATTATGGACCATATATTGTTATCGCCCCAAACATTGCGATGCCTCATTCGACTGAGGGTGCAGATGGGGTGAATGATACAGCCATCAGTTTTATGAAAGTCGAAGAGCCAGTGCATTTCGATCTTAATGATCCTGAAAAAGATGCTCGCTTGTTCTTTGTCTTAGCTTCAGTCAATCATGACAAACATTTAGAAAACATGATGGCTTTAGCTGAAATGTTGATGAATGATGATGTTGTCAGTGCATTACTTGATGCCAAGAGTGATGAAGATCTCTTGCGTATCCAAAAACAGTATTTATAAGAACATTTGTTCTTTATAAATAAGAAAAAAGGAAAGGAGATTACTTATGGATATTATTTTAAAGGGTTGGACGTTCTTTGCAACGAACATCCTAACTGTTCCGGCTTACTTTATCGGGTTGATTGTAGTTGTGGGCTATGTACTACTGAGAAAACCTTGGTATGAAGTTTTGGCTGGATTCATCAAAGCTACAGTTGGTTATTTGATTTTGGGGGTTGGTTCAGGGGGCTTGGTCAATAATTTCCGTCCAATCTTGGTTGGATTGAAAGACCGCTTCAATCTGACAGCGACTGTCATTGACCCATACTTCGGTCAAGCAGCTGTTACAGAAGGCTTGAAAGTAATGGGGAAATCATTCACAGCCGTCATGGTTCTCTTACTTATCGCTTTCATTTTGAATATCATATTGGTTGCTTTGAAGAAATGGACCAAACTTCGCTCCATCTTCACCACAGGACACGTTCAGTTACAACAAGCTTCTACCGCGTTCTGGCTCATCTTGTTCGTTTTCCCTGAATTACAGGAAACACAATACCTTATCATTATGGGTTTGGTCTTGGGTGTTTACTGGGCAGTCGGTTCGAACTTGACCGTTGAATATACACAAGATCTAACTGAAGGTGCCGGCTTCTGTGTCGCTCACCAACAAATGTTTGGGATCGCGTTATTCTCAGAATTATCCAAGAAGATGTTTGGTAAAAACAAGAAGAGACTTGAAGATCTTGAATTACCAGGTTTCTTATCGATCTTTAATGAAAATATGGTTGCTACTGCGATCTTGATGACCTTATTCTTCGGAGTTATCTTGTTGGTTTTAGGTCAACCATACTTGGTAGAAAAGAAATTCTTAGGAGCTACTGCTTCCTTCCCGTTCTATATCTTAACCACATCCTTGAATTTCGCTGTTTACTTGGCGATCTTACAGTTGGGCGTTCGTACCTTCGTTACCGAATTGACTCAATCCTTCCAGGGTATCTCAACACGTTTATTGCCAGGAGCTGTTGCTGGTATTGACGTTGCTGCAACTTACGGATTTGGTTCTCCAAATGCCGTTACCATTGGATTCTTGTTTGGTGCTGTTGGACAATTCTTGGCGATCATGAGCTTGATTGTGTTGAAGAGCCCAGTCTTGATCGTTGCCGGTTTCGTTCCTGTTTTCTTTGACAATGCAACCATCGCTGTATTCGCCAACAATAAAGGCGGAGTTAAAGCAGCTATGTTGATGCCGTTTATCGCTGGCTTATGCCAAGTTTACGGATCTGCAATCATTGCTTCGTTCGTTGGTTTGACTGCTTACGGCGGTTACTTGGGTATGTGGGACTGGGCAGTTGTTTGGCCAGCCTTCACCTTCTTCTTAGATTTCATGGCTTCATACGGGGATATCGTTGGATTCGTCGGCGTTGGCATCATCGTAATTGGGATGTTGGCTATTCCTCAGATCCAGTATGCTCGTCATAAAGACACATACTTCTTGGTTACAGAAGATTATCCTGCTTACTTAGCAAAAGTTAACAAATAAGTCTTATAATAATGACAACAAAGGAGGAATAAATATGAAAGTGTTAGTATCCTGTGCCAACGGTGCCGGAACAAGTTTAATGATGAAGATGAGAGTTGAGAAAGCCTTCAAGGATTTGAATGTCCACATCACCAAACTCCATCACTGTTCCATTTCGGAAGGCAAGAGTTCTGCCACAACCTACGATGCTGTCTTCTGTCCGTTAAATTTCGTTTCGATGTTTAAAGACGCTGAAGCTAAAGGGGTTATCATCATTGGTTTGAGAAATGTTCTTTCCGATGCGGAAGCCAAAGAGAAAATCTTAGCCAGCGGACTTCTAGAAAAGTTTAAAAAGTAACAAATACCGGGCTAAAACCCGGTATTTGTTTTTCTATCAAGATGAGATGTATCGCTGTTATGCGACTTCAGCCATCACTTTAGACGATCAACTTCATCTCTTTTATGCCAGCGAAGAAAAAGATTATCCTTGCTTTGCTTATAGCGGTAAGGATTTTAAAGATAAAAAAGTAGTTTGGGAAAAAGGCGGAGGAACCATGTCGATGATTCCGCTCCCTGGACGCAAGAATCAGTTTTTGGCAGTCAATGGATTCTATTTAAAAGAAACCCCGAGTGGTGCTCATTTAACTTGGGTCACTTATGATAAACATAATGGGTTTATATTAAAAGACATCTTACATTTGCCTTATCTACATCGGTTTGATCTTTATGAATCAAACGGGAAAGTTTACTTTATCGGAGCAACCATTGCGGAAAGCAAAGAACATAAAGAAGACTGGAGTAAAGCAGGAAAGATTTATGTTGCAGAACTGCCGCAAGATCTTAATCAAGAACTGCATTTAAAAGTAATCGCAGAAGGAATGTTCCGCAATCATGGATATACCCGCAGTCTGCAAAATGATGGTGGTTATTTTACATCTGATCAAGGTATTTTTAAAGTAACAGTTCCGGATCATTTAGGAAACTGGAAAGTTGAACAGATACTCAATAAACCTGTCGGAGAAATTGCGGTCCTCGATATCGACAATGATGGTCAAGAAGAATTGATGACAATTGAGCCATTTCACGGAAATGTGATCAAGATCTATAAGAAGATCAATGGGGTTTACAAAGATGTGTACAGTTATCCCTATGTGATTGATTTTGCGCATACCTTGGTTGGCGCAAAAATAAAAGGGATCAATAGTTTTGTAGGTGGCGTTCGCCGTGAAGCCTCCGATCTATTCATGGTTCAGTTCATCAACGGAAAATTTGAAACAACCCTGATCGATAAAGGTGTAGGACCAGCCAATCTTAATGTGGTTAATTTAGAGGATTGTGATTTGATTCATTCCAGTAATCATACCCAAAATGAAGCTGCGGTCTACGTGATCACAGACTAGGAGAAAAGATGCTAGAAAAACTTAAACAAGAAGTCTTAGAAGCCAACTTACTTTTACCTAAATCGGGATTGGTAGTTTTTACATGGGGCAATGTATCAGCCATCGATCGAGAAACAGGCATCATCGCCATTAAGCCATCTGGGGTTGAATATGATGCATTAAAGGTAGAGGATATCGTACTGGTCGACTTGTCTGGAAAGGTCGTAGAAGGCCATTATAAACCCAGCAGTGATACAGACACACATCTAGAACTGTATCGTAATTTCCCAGACATCAAAGGTGTCGTACATACCCATTCTCGTTGGGCAACCATTTATGCTCAAGCCAAACGTGGGATACCTACTTATGGGACTACTCATGGAGATTATTTCTATGGTGAAATTCCTTGCACAAGACTGATGACATCCCAGGAAATTGAAGGCAATTATGAACTGAATACAGGAATCGTTATCGTAGAAACTTTCAAAAAAGAAAACATCGATCCCAATTTTGTAAGTGGTGTCGTTGTCGCAAGCCATGGTCCATTCACTTGGGGAAAATCTGCACTTGATGCTGTTCATCAAGCAGTCGTTATGGAAGAAGTCGCCATGATGGCTTGGCATGTCCAAATGATGAATCCTGAGATCACACCTATGCAACAAGTCCTGATCGACAAGCACTTTCTAAGAAAACATGGAAAGAATGCCTATTATGGACAAAAATAAGTCGTATCAGTTGGGTCTTTATGAAAAAGCCTTGCCTTCCATTTTAAGTTGGGAAGAAAAACTAGGTGCTGCTAAGGCAAGTGGTTTTGATTATCTGGAAATTAGTATTGATGAAACACAAGATAAACTATCAAGATTAGATGATGAACATATCGTTGAAGAAATACAAGCTGCCATCCATAAAACAGGGATTCCAATCGTTTCTTTGTGTTTAAGTGGTCATCGTAAATATCCCATCGGATCGCATGATGAAAGTATTCAAGTCAAAGCTTTAGAAATCATGGAGAAAGCGTGTATTCTGGCTGTAAAGATAGGCGTACGTTATATCCAATTGGCAGGTTATGATGTTTATTATGAACAGCATGATGAATCTACCCAACTCAGTTTTGAAAAGAATCTAAAAAAATGTGTTGCGTTGGCTTCAAAATATGGTGTAATTTTAGCTTTTGAAACCATGGAAACATTGTTTATGGATACCGTTAAGAAAGCCATGAAGTATGTCGATCAAAACAACTCTCCATATCTTCAAGTGTATCCTGATGTTGGTAACTTAACCAACGCATCACGCATCTCAAAAACAAGTGTAGAAGATGATTTAGTCATTGGTAGAGGACATATCGTCGCAGCTCATTTAAAAGAAATTATCGAAGGCCATTACCGTGATATTCCGTTTTCTACAGGAGATACAAACTACAAAGAAGCTTTACGTGAACTTAAAAAACAAGGCGTATCCTTGTTTGTGGGTGAATTCTGGTATATCGGAAGTCCAACGTGGAAAGATGATCTTGTATTTGCGAATGATTATCTGAGAAACATCATTGAGAACAATTAGAATTTAACCTGATCAAAATAAGAAGACTCAAGCAAATAAGTCACTTGATATTTAAGGGCTAGTGAATATAAAGATTGTTTGATTTCTATGAGTTCAATGTCATTATTTAGCCAAAGACGAAGTTCATTCTCGAACTTTGTCTTTTCTTGTGGAGTACAGATACGTTTAAAGTAACCCCACACATGCTCAAGAGCTGTTTGTTGATGACCTTTATGAATGGGTTGTTGTTTCGCATGTTGAATGAGTTCAAGAAACATGGATTCATCAGGATCTGTTTTGTTTTTAAGTAATGTACGAATTTTTTGATAAGTTGCTGGATCTTTCTCCAACACTTCGTATTTAAAAACAGCCCACTGTTTTTCTAAGTGTGTAATGCGGTTTTCATTCATCATTTAATCCAACCCGTCACAGACAAGAGTGCACTAAATAGTAAAACAACAATCAAATTGCTTAACAGATTGACCATATTATTATCCAACCAAGAGTAGCCATGGATCAGTTTTTCTTGATGGTTATGTTTTGATTCAACGACTTCTAAATGATCATCAAGATATTTTGCTTGTACAAGTTCACCTAAAATACTATCAACAATCGAACCCATAAATCCTCCCAAACAACACAGTAGCGCCATGTACAGTAAGTTTAATTGAACTCCTCTCATCATCGTTACCAAGATTAAATAAGTAAATGAAATAAAAGTACTGCCCCAAAATGAAGCCCATAAACCTAGTCTCGTAACACCACCCGACAATCCTTTGGTTATACTTTTGCGACTGATCAATCCATATGGAATATCTGTGCTCAATGAACCGATTTCAGAAGCCCATGTATCTGATGTGGAAGCAGCCATAGATAAAGCGGTCGCAAAGACAATCAAATCTGTTGGATAGAAAAAGTAAATGATGCTGATAAGTCCTAGAAGTCCACCATTTGCGAAAACCTGTATCCAGTTTCTAGCACTATGTTTCTCAGTTTGTTTTCGTGGCAACAATACAACAACAATCTTTTGAATCAACAGGGATGACATAAAGAAAATCATCAACCAAACATAGAAGATCCAAGATCCCAAGCCATAAACGATCGTTCCTAATAGGATTGCGCTAAAAAGACCACTGATTGTCAGTTTTTCCTTCTTGTAGGCGATAAAGGCTACTCCTAAACTTAAAAGAAATCCGATGACTAGTTGTGTAAAGTTCATAAAATGGTCAAAAGAAAGCTGACCAAGCTTGCTGTTAAAGGAAGACTCAGATTATCAAATCCATTGGGTGAAAAAAGCTCCACAACCATGGCTACAATACCTACAATAATACTTTTCATGAGCCACAAATTTGGTGAATAGAGATAAAAGAATATCCCTGCGATTAAGATCCCAAAACCTAACACAATACTGGCCCCTTCAATGCTTTTCCCAAACCACAAGCGATGTTTACCATACTTTGTCCCAATTAGAGCCGCAAAACCATCTCCATAGCCCATAATCAAGATGCCAATGCCTCCGATATACGCAATATCAGTCGCAAATGTCACATAAGCCAAAATCAACAAGGAGATCGCATAATAAACAGTTCCCCATTCTTGTTTACCAGATTTACGTTCCATGGCTGTAAAAACACGTTGCTTCATCGAAATGTAGTTGATGAAAACAAACATCAAAGGAACAAAACTAGCCCAAAGCGGATCATCAAAAGTCAGCATCGCTAAGATCCACCAATTACTAACGGCGATGTGAATAAATTTACGACTTCCTTCATCATCAAGAATCGATTTTTTATTTAAAACAGTAGAGATCCCAATCGCCATGAATACAAACACAAAGGATAAAACGATGCCAAGCAGATTGTTCATGAGATCCCCTTTCTAGTATCTTAAAAACACTAATCTAAACGATTAAAGATAACCTTCGATCTCAATTCCACAATGATCAGAAGTGAGAAGAAGGTCAGGTTGACCTTTTTGAGTCAAGATAAGGTCGATACTTCCCCCAAGTCCTTCTTTGATGGTTTTGATCATACTGCCCAAGTGAGGAGATCTGAGCTCACCACTGTCTGGGATATGGGCTGTCACTTTTAAAGTTGACGACCCTTTCTTAATTTCCAATTCAAAACCATCTTCTGTTTTTCTTAAAGAAGTCATCTTGGAGAAGGTATAGGTCGCAAAGCGATAACGTTTGTGTTGTGTATCCAACTGACAAATCAGCCCTTCAAAAGAGAGACCTAAGAAAGGGATGTCGGCAATACTGGCCATAAAACTGGTTTTGGGATCTTTAAAATGATTGCCTTGGATCCAGATGTACTTTTTAGGAAAAGATCTACCCCAATCTTTTTCGATATAACCTCGTTCTTGTTTAAAGGTATAAAGATGATGATTGATGTTTAGGGTTCCATTCACGTGATGATTCATACTGATGACCCCATGATTACATTCCATATTGGGGATATATGCAAAAGGACCCATGATGTTGGGCATCATGATTTGGTGTTCTAAGAGTTGATGATCTGTATAATAAAGAATCCCATCGATGATCAAACCTTCTTGGTGTAAGTGCAGTTCTAGTTCATTTAAACTAAAACGATTCTTATCTAAAACAAACGCTTGCCCATCGACTTTAAACGCATCTAGAGGGAATTTAAAATAAGCTGTGGATAAAGGATTTGATTGGATGACTTGGACAAAGCTGTGTGGATCTTGTTTACCAGTACTGATCCCGAAAATGAAGCTGATGGTTTTATCTTGCTCAAGATGAACTTGTTTAAAATACCAGCCTTCGAAATAATTGGGTTTATTTAATGATCCTTGAAGTTGAAATGGATGTTTGATTTTAGAAAGTGTGTTCTTCATGAGAATATTATACCTAAAAAGCGTTCGTTTTGATTTTAGATTGCTCTTAAGGTATAAATAAGATGCATGATCAAGAAAATACTAAAAGGCTTACTTATTATCGTTATATTCTTGTTGATCATTCCGTATTTTATTCCTACGGATTATTCAACGAAAGCACCAGAAAAACCTTATGAGAATTCGGTATTTTTTACGACTGAAAGTGGATTAAGACTTCATGCCCAAGTAACATATGCCCAAGGAGAAGAAAAAGGAAAGATCTTATTGATTCATGGATTAATGGCTTCAACATTTTCTTATCGAAATAACATGTCATTTTTGAGTGAACAAGGGTATACCGTGATCGCAGTTGATTTGCCTGGTTTTGGTTATAGTGATAAACCCTCTCATTTAAAGTACACTCAAGAGAATTTTGCGAAATTCTTGTGGGAAATGTTGGATGATTTTGATATTCAACATAGCAGTCAAAGTAATTGGCATCTTGTGGGTCACTCCATGGGGGCATCTACGACTTTGGCGATGGCTTTACAAAATCAATCCAAGATCATCGACATCACAATGATTGCAGGGGCTGTTAATCAAGGATCTAACTCTACTGCTTTTTTAATGGGAACACCTGTTGGGGCATGGTTAAAAGTAGCATTGCGTTATTTTATGTTGAATGAGAAGAACTTTAAGAATTTATTGAAGGATGTGTATCAAAAAGAGGTTCCTCAAGAAGCAGTGGACGGATATCTAAAACCAGTATTAACCAAAGGAACCATCGATGGCCTACTTCAATTCTTAAAGACATCAAAGAATGTGACCATTGAAGAAGTAAAAAATCTCAATCTTAAGATCAATTTGATATGGGGTAAAAAAGATACATGGGTCCCTGTTGAAAACATGCAGATCATTGAAGATACAGTTGAAGTTTCTGAAACTTATGTGTTTGATGAAGCTGGACATACACCACACGAAACCGAAACTGATTTCAATGAAATCTTACTGGGAATGATTGAATAAACGTGATATTCATTACTCATTTGACAAATTTCTGTTCAAACGCTAAAATAGGCATACTGAGCAGGCGATGAACCGATAAGGTTTGTGGGGCTGGGCCGTTAAGGCAGTGGAAAATCAAGTGATCCACGGGACAGAATGTGTTTCGTGGGTTTTTTATACCCTCAAGGAGAAAAAATATGCCTATATCCGTTAAATCAATCAAACGTATTCTTTGGGTCATCTTGTTTGCGAATTTAGCGGTAGCGTTCGCAAAAATCGGACTTGGAGCACTAAGCAATTCTGCTTCAATCTTGGCAGATGGATATCATTCACTGACCGATGGATCCAGTAATGTCATAGGACTGGTTGGGATGTCTTTAGCGAGTCGTCCTGTTGATGAAGATCATCCATATGGTCATGGTAAATATGAGACCCTAAGCTCTTTACTCATCGTCGGGATGCTTTTCTTCTTAAGTTTTCAAATCATCAGTGAAGCCATCTCAAAGTTTTATAATCCTGTTGTTCCTACCATCGATGTCATTACCTTTGTGGTTATGATTTCAACGTTAGTCATCAATTTGTTTGTGACGACCTATGAATATAAACAAGGCAAGAAACTTCATTCAACTCTACTTATAAGTGATGCGATGCATACACGTAGTGATGTGTTTGTTACTTTAGGCGTTATTTTATCCCTTGTTTTAATTAAACTTGGTTTACCTATTTGGATTGACCCTTTAGTTTCTTTAGTTGTCGCAGGGGTGATCTTATTTGCAGCCTATGAGATCTTTAAGATGGCCAGTGCTATTTTACTTGACTCTAAAGTTGTTGATGAAGCAATCATCACAGAAGTCGTCTTGCGTTTACCTGAAGTAAAAGGGGTTCATCATGTTCGATCACGAGGTACCTTGTCCAATTTGTTCATCGATCTTCATGTTTTGACTGATGCGCAAGTGAGTCTTATCGATGCCCATTATTTATCTCATACGATTGAAAGGGTACTCCAAGATCATTTCGAAGAATCCATGGTTCAAGTCATCACACACTTAGAACCCTTTAATCCACAATATAAACCAGATCCAACAAAACAGCCTTAAAGCTGTTTTTATTTGAAATATTAAACAATATATATTGCATTACTACATACATAGTGATATATTTATCGCATAAGGAGAAAAACCTATGAATGCACAATTTAAAAAAGGCGTGTTGGAACTCTGTGTGTTGGCTCAATTGGCCAAAGCTGAACAATACGGTTACGAATTGACAGAAACTATTTCTCAGGAAATGAGTGTTGCCAGCGGAACTTTGTATTTGTTGCTGAGACGTCTTAAAGATGAACAGTATGTAGAAACCTATTTGGTTGAAACCGCGGAAGGACCAGCCCGTAAGTACTATAAGCTGACCACAAAAGGTTTAGATTACACTCAAGCATTAAAACATGGCTGGTTGGATTTCATTCAGCAAGTCGATCGATTGATCCAATAGAAAGGGGACCATCATGACACAGAAAGATTACTTAAAGCAATTAGAAGAAGCTTTGGATGCTTTAGATCCGCAAGATAAAGATGAACTGATGGCTGATTTCAAAGAACATTTTGATATCGGTCTCAGTGAAGGAAAATCAGAGAAAGACATCATAGATTCATTAGGACCTGTTGATGATTTGGTTCAATCATTAGACTTGAAACGATTAGAAACACAAAGACAAGACACCCATGATTTCAGAAAAACATTTAATACAAAAATAGAACGCGTCATCATAGATGGGGTACATGCGAATGTCACCATCATTGCATCTCAAGATGATCAAACTCACATCGATTATGAAGTCTCAAAACGTATCCTAGGTAAATTATCAACCGATGTAACAACCAGACAAGAAGGTAATACCCTATTGGTTGCAGTCACAAACGCAAATCGATTGTTTTGGCACAACGTTGATCCGATTGATCTAAATCTCTTGTTGCCTAAGAATTTAATAGAATTGGTGTGTAAGACTGCTAGTGGAGACATTAGGATCGATGATTTTGTTGTGGAGCATTTGGATATTCATAGTATGAGCGGAGATATCGGTGTGGATGACCTTAAAGCGAAAGCGATCAAAGTTGTTGGGGTATCCAGCGACATCGATTTTACCAAAGTTACTGGAGACATACAAATCAAAACTGTAAGCGGAGACATCAATATCTTTGAACATGTTGGGGATGCGTGCAACATCGAAACCGTGAGTGGAGACATTGAATATGACGGAACCGCGAAACAAATGCGGGTCAACACGACTTCAGGTGATGGAAGCTTAAAAGCTTCAGACATTGAAGCCTTGAATATCAATACCGTCAGTGGTGACTATGAACTAGAATTGGACATCGCAAATAAAGGTTTCTCAATTGCCTTCATCTCCAATAGCGGTTCACTCAGCATTGGCGATGCAGAATATGACACACCACGACACAATCAAACCATTACCATCGGTGATGGTACATCAAAAGTTAATCTAAAAAGCATCAGTGGAGATTTCGAAATAGAATAAGACAAAGGTCCAATTTTGGACCTTTTAGTTAGCTTAAAGTAATGGTAAATATGCCAGTTTATTTTTGTTCACTACTACTAGGGTCTATTAAGAATTGATTGACCTTTTCTAAGACAAGATCACGAATCCTTCTTGTTCTAACTAATCTTTCCTCGTGAGTTCCAAAGAGTGAAGAAGGATCTTCCAGATTCCAGTTAAGGGTTAGCAAAGCACCTGGGAAGATGGGGCATTGTTGACCGCTCATCGCATCACAGACTTTGACGACATAGTCATATTTTTTCCCGGCTTGATGAAAATCAAACACAGATTTGGTAAGATTCTGACTGATGTCATAACCAATTTCTTTCATGACTTCAACCACAAAAGGATTTAAGTTACCAGGTTCTAGACCGGCACTTTCAGCCACATATTTGCCTTCTCCCAAACGATTAAGGAAGGCTTCTGCCATTTGGCTTCTTGCGGAATTATGAATACAGATAAACAATACTTTTTTCACGTTTTCTCCTTGGATCTTTCGATCTTGTTTATGTGGTAAACCAATGTTTTGTATTGTTGGCAATCTTCACCAATATTAACATGACTGGTACTTCTGTCAATACCCCCACAACAGTGGCTAATACAGCTGGCGATGTTGTCCCAAACAAAGCGATTGCAACCGCAACCGACAATTCAAAGAAATTAGAAGCACCGATCATACCAGCTGGTGCTGCGATATCATGAGGCAACTTCAACCATTTACTTGCGAAATAAGCAATAAAGAAGATGAGGAAGGTTTGAATCACCAAAGGAACTGCAATCAATAGGATGTGGAAAGGATTTTGTAGAATGACTTCACCTTGAAAGGAAAACAGTAAAATCAAAGTCAATAAGAGTCCGATGACTGTCATATTATCAAACTTAGGCAAGAAATTTTGATTGAAAGATTCTAGGCCTATTCGTTTGATCATAAAGACTCTGGTCAATATACCTGCTGTTAAAGGAATGACCACAAACAAGACAACCGATAAAATCAAAGTATCCCAAGGAACACTCACTTGACTGACACCCAGTAGAAATTTAACAAGTGGAACAAAAGCAATCAGAATAATCAAATCATTTGTAGCAACTTGTATAACGGTATAAGCAGGATTTCCTTTGGTTAAGGTACTCCAAACAAACACCATGGCAGTACACGGTGCAGCCCCTAATAGAATGGCTCCAGCTAAGTATTGTTGAGCCAAATCAGGAGTGATCCATTGACCAAACACACTGGATAAGAAAAATGCTGCAATCGCAAACATCGTGAAAGGTTTGATGATCCAATTGACGACCCAAGTCACATATAATCCTTTAGGATTCTTCCCCACATCTTTGATGCTTTGGAAATCAACCTTCATCATCATGGGATAAATCATGACCCAAATCAAGATGGCGATCGGAATAGAAATATTCGCAAACTCAAACTGATTAAAAAAGGATACAAAGGCAGGAAAACTTTGGCCAATAAATACACCCAACGCCATACATAAGGCAACCCATAAAGTCAGATACTTCTGAAAGAAATTGATGCCTTCGATTTGTGTAGATTTCATACTTTAGTTCTCACAATCACAGTTTGTGGCTTGATCAGTTTTCTTGGTCATCGTGAGTTTAAGCTGATTCAAGGCCTGTGTACATACCAATTCATTAAGGGTGTAGTAGGTCCATTTACTTTCTCTACGCGCTTGTACAAGTCCGCTTTCAACCAAGAGATGCATATGATGAGACAGGGTAGATTGCCCAATGTTGAGTTTATCCAAAAGATCACAGGCACATCTTTCCCCATAGGTGAGTTGATCAATGATCTGCAAACGTTGTTCATCGCAAAAGGTTTTATAAAGATTGACTTGCTGAGTAAGATTGAGTTCCATAAAGCTCCATGTATCGATAGTTGTCGATGTATATATTGTATCTTAACTATCGATTCATATCAATATATATTATCTAGAAAAGAAACCCAGTATTGGATTTCTTATTTCAATGACTTGATGTCTTTAGTGCGTTTGATTTTATTCAACTCATCTAGATTGTGTTTGAGTGTATTCTCATAAGGTGAACTTTCATTGGGCTGATAGAAAGGAAGATTTTGTACCCCATCCGGTAAGTATTGGATCTTGGCCCATATGTCAGGTCTTCCATAGTCATACTTATCATCATCTTCCATATTGACTGGAGTCAAACGTAAATAAGGTGGTACTGATAAAGGATGATTTCTAACCTCATCAAGTGCCTTTGAGATCGCATTGACACCACTCTTAGATTTCGGGGACAATGTTAGATCGATGACGATGTCACCTAGTGGAATGATGGCTTCAGGAAAACCTACTCGTCTTGCGGTATCGATCGCTGCTAAAGTTCTGCCCACTAAAGCTGGATTGGCTAATCCAATATCTTCATAAGCAGTCACCAAAAGTCGTCTTTCGATCGAATCAAGATCTTCTGCAACAATCAATCTGGCTAAATAATAAAGTGCCCCATCGACATCTGATCCTCTGATCGACTTTTGAAATGCACTTAACGCATCATAATAACCATCATCTCCTGAATCAAAATTCTGATTGGCTGATAAATGAAGTGTTTGTAGATCACTGGGTGTGATCACTTGTTCAGGATATACGATACTGAGCACTTCCAGGGTGTTTAAAGCGATTCTCACATCTCCGTTAGACATCTTAACCAAAGCTTCTTTGACCTCGCTGTTGACCTGTATTCCCTTAAGATCAGCTTTAGGATGAAGTAGTGCTTGATCAATGGCTTGGATCATTTCTTCATCGCTTAACGCTTTGAATTCTACTAAAATACATCGTGATCTTATCGCAGGATTGATTGAGAAGTAAGGATTGGTAGTGGTCAGTCCAATCATGATGATCTTCCCGTCTTCCACATAAGGCAATAATAAATCTTGTTTATCTTTGTTTAAACGATGGACTTCATCGATCACCACGACCAGTTGTCCCGCAATCTTAGACTCTGAAAATATCTCATCCAGATCTTTCTTATTGCCGGTTACCGCATTGAAATCCTTTAAAGGCAAATCCACAGCTTTCGCTAAGATGGCTGCGACCGTTGTTTTACCTGATCCTGGAGGTCCAAAAAAGATCATCGAGAAAAGTCGCTTTTCTAAAATACAGCGTTTTAGTAATCCTTTATCGTTTAGAAGTTGGTTTTGACCAAGAACTTCATCTAAAGATTGTGGGCGTAAGCGATAAGCCAAAGGTTGTTTCATTAAAATACCTCATTCCTATTCTAACAAATCCAAGAGTAGAGTAAAATGAAAGTATGAAGGTCCTTGTTCAAAAAGTAAAAGAAGCTAAAGTTTATGTTAATGGAGTGACTGTTGGACAGATTGGGACAGGTTGTGTATTATATGTGGGGTTTTCCACAGACGATACACTTGATCACGTCATCAAGATGGCCAGTAGAATTCCTTTGGCCCGACTTTTTGAGGATGATCAAGGTAAAATGAATCTGTCGGTGATGGATGTTGGGGGATCGCTCTTATCGATATCACAATTTACGTTGATGGCAGATACGTCTAAAGGACATCGTCCTTCGTTGTCACAAGCCATGGACCCCATTCAAGCAGAAAAGTTGTATGAATCCTTTAATCGTTTATTAAGTGAAAAAGTACATGTCGAAACAGGAAGATTCAGAGCCCTGATGGAGATCCATCAAATCAATGATGGTCCTGTCAGTATCCTCTATGAAAGCTAGGTGACAACTATGTCCATATTACTCGATGGTAAGCAGTGCGCATTGGATATTGAGAATCTACTTAAAAGTCAGATCGATCTGATCAATGTCGCAAACCAACGTTTGCCTAAGTTGGTGGTCATTTTAGTTGGGACCAATCCAGCTTCTCTATCGTATGTGACCAATAAAGCAAAAGCATGCAATCGAGTTGGTTTCTTATCCGAGATCATTCAGTTGCCTGAAGACAGTACTTTAGAGTCTGTCATCGAAGAAGTTGAAAAACTCAATCACGATGATCAAGTCGATGGCATCTTGGTTCAACTGCCTTTACCTAAGGGTCTTGATGCGAAGGCAGTGATTGAAGCCATCGATCCGAATAAAGATGTGGATGGTTTACATTCTGTCAACGTCACAAAACTCGTTATGAATGAGAAGGGTTTTGTACCTTGTACAGCCAAAGGCGTGGTCACTTTACTAAAGACATACAATATTCCTCTACAAGGAGCCCATGCGGTCGTCTTAGGACGATCACAGTTGGTAGGACGTCCATTGGCTCAACTGTTGTCTAACGAGAACTGTACGGTCACCATATGTCACTCCAAGACAGTTGATATGCCTAAACATACACGTATGGCAGACATTGTGATTGCGGCCATCGGTAGACCTAAAATGATTACCCGTGATTACTTAAGCGAAAAAACAGTCGTGGTGGATGTGGGAATCAATAAAGTAGATGATAAATTGGTAGGAGACGTTGATTTTGAAAACGTGGTGGATTTGGTTAAAGCCATTTCACCGGTTCCTAAAGGAGTTGGTCCAATGACCATTGTCACTTTACTTCAAAATACAATTGATGCTTATCATTTAAGAAACGGAAACTAAACATGGCTCTTTATGATTTAAACGACATCGTTGAGATGAAGAAAGAACACCCCTGTCATAAAGCCAAAACCTGGAAGATCATACGTATGGGGGCTGATATTAAGATCAAATGTTTAGGCTGTGGTGCTGCAGTTATGCTGGATCGCAGCGATTTTGAAAAGAAGTTAAAGAAAATTGTCCAAAAAGCAGAAAGCGAGACACACGAATAATGCCTCTAACCGCCGGAATCGTTGGATTGCCCAACGTAGGGAAATCTACCCTCTTCAATGCGATCACCCACGCTCAAGTGGAAGCCGCTAATTATCCCTTCGCCACGATCAATCCCAATGTCGGAGTCGTCGAAGTCAAAGATCATCGTGTTGATGATTTAGTTAAGATCTTCAAACCTAAGAAGACCATTTATACGACTTTTGAATTCACGGATATCGCAGGACTGGTCAAAGGAGCTTCTCAAGGAGAAGGTCTGGGAAATCAGTTTTTATCGCATATACGAGAAGTAGATGCGATATGTCATGTGGTGAGGTGTTTTGATGATCCAAACATTACGCATGTGCATGCGACGATTGATCCCCTCAACGACATTGAAGTCATCAATCTAGAACTCATCATCGCCGATCAGCAATCCATAGAAAAATCACTGGGTAAAGTAGAACGTAAAGCCAAAGCCAAAGATAAAGATGGCTTGGTTGAATTTGCTTTATTATCTAAAGTCAATGAAGTCTTATTGGCAGGTCGTTCAGTAAGAACAATACCCTTAGATAAAAATGAACAAGAAATCTTAAAGAGTTATCATCTTTTAACTGCCAAACCGGTCATCTATATCGCCAATATGTCTGAAGATGAAGTCAAAGATCCAGAAAACAATGCGTATTATAAGATTGTAAAGGCGTTTGCAGAATCTGAAAACAGTGACGTTATCGCCATATGTGCGAAAATCGAAGAAGAACTCTCACAGATGGAGGATGAAGAAAAAGCATTTTTCTTAGAAGAATTGGGTTATACAGAAAGTGGTCTCGATAAAATCATCAAGGCAACTTATCATCTATTAGGTCTATGGTCTTTCTTAACTGGAGGTCCTGATGAATGTCGTGCATGGACATTTAGAAAAGGTATGAAAGCTCCTGAATGTGCTGCGGTCATTCATACTGATTTCCAAAAAGGATTCATCAAAGTCGAAGCTTATCATTATGAAGACATCATGAAGTATGGCACTGAACAAGCTGTAAAAGATGCGGGTAGATTAAGGATCGAAGGCAAGGAATATATGGTTCAAGACGGGGATATCTTGCATTTTCGCTTCAACGTATAGGTTTGTTGTATAATTGATATACAAGGAGGTTTTATGAAACTCATCATCGCGATTGTATCCAATGAAGACAGCCATACATTACAGAGTCAACTGACCAAATCGAACTATTCAGTAACAAAATTATCCACAACAGGCGGGTTCCTAAAACTAGGCAATACGACCTTCCTGATTGGGACAGATGATGATCGTGTTGATGCATGTATCGACCTCATCAAAAAAGAAAGTCAAACCAGAACAGAAATCGTTCCTTCCACCGCTTCTTACGATTTAGGAAGATATGCCTCTTTCCCACTAGAAGTCAGTATTGGGGGAGCCACCATCTTTGTGGTCGATATTGAAAAGTTCATTAAAGTCTAAAAACCCGTATGGGTTTTTCTTTATATTCAAGTATTATTTTTAGGCAAGATTATCTTTTTTATAGTGCAACCCATGCATTTATGGGTGATAATGGTGTTGTAGAATTTCGCCTTACGCATCAACCTAGATCTGACTGGAGCACTATGAATAAAACATCTCTAAAATATGAAAGATATTTTGAAAGAATATTTAAAGCTTATGAACTTGAAGTCATACGTTTTGCGAGAATGACTCAAGGCAGTGTCAAATCTAGAGAAAGAGTTTATCGTTCACCTCAAAATGAAGCAGATGGCTTAATTAAGATCGAAGCAAAAATTGATTATTCTGAATATGGTTTAGATATCAATTTCATACCACAACTAGAAAAATCAGATTCACCAGCCTGTATCATTAAAATGGATTTTACGTTAAAAGTTGATGGTCAAACTTGGGTATTTCCTTTTGATGCGATGATGGACTCAGATGATTTTACACCTTTCCTTTATATGGATTGCTTATCAGATAACTTGGTTATAGAAGCCATTGAATCTCTATTAAGCCTATTTAGACATTATCAATCTCGCTTAAAAGAAATAGCATCAAATCCCAATAGGACAAAGCAGTTTTTAAGTAAGTTAACTGAAGATCACAAGTCTCTGGTTGGATCCATCGATCAAATAACACCCAGTGTCAATAAAGCAGTTTTAGATTATAAAATGACACTGATGATGTTACCTGCTTACAAGCAATTCTTATTGAGACAAAATCAAGAAAGTTTAGATGCTTATCAACAAACAAAGCTCCCATTAAGTGACTATGAACAAAACATCATCAACGAATTAAAATCTCGTTTAAGTTTAGGGTCTCATGGGCAATTCGATGTGCTTCCTCGTCTAATCAACCAGAATTATCACTATAAGGATTCAACTAAAAAAGATAAGTATCATCAACAGATGAAAGCAAGCTATGGTTTGTCTTATCTGTTCATGGTAGTTATGATGGCGATTGCGGTATATTTTGCGATGGGTTTCTCACATTGGATCATTACCTTGGAAAGCCAATATAAAACTGGCGTTAACTTATGGATTGGGGTCATCCCTGTACTTATTGCGACTTTATTTGGGGCAATTTGGGGCTTGCCTTTATCTCATCAAATGATTTATCCAGATGATCATGAGCTCTATAAGGGCTATGATTATCGATACAAGCACAGTTCAAACACCAAGCGACTTAAACTTGTTTCCTTCATAGCCATCTTATTGATGCTTCTGGTTGGCTCTTGGAATGGAACCAACATCCTTGTCTTCTACCATGGCCATTTTACACTTCAACCATCATTCTTATGGCTTCCCCCTACTCAAGATCAGTTCTATAATCAATTGGCTCAGGTCTCTTATCGTGAAACATTAACGGATTCTCAAGGAGAGGCAATCGATTATGATCATTTTATCTTAGTGTATAAAGATGGCAGGAACGTACAGTTGAAACCTTATCTAAGTGCAACAGAGTGTGAGAGTATATTAGTACCTTATTTAGATCGTAAAAACATAAGATTAAAACCATAAATAATGAATTCATGTAAAAAACCGAAATTTCGGTTTTTTTGTGTTTAGAACTCAAGTCGATACACAGTCCAATCTTGCATAGGCTGTGCACCTTGTTTAATGTAGAACTCAATTGAAGGTTCATTCCAATCTAAAACTGACCATTCCATTCTTCCACAACCTTCTGTTTTAGCGATGTGGATACACTGTTGAAAGAGGGCTTTACCTATGCCTTTATTTCTGGCTTCTTCTAAGACAAACAGATCTTCCATGTATAAACCCTTCTTACCTAAAAAGGTTGAAAAATTATAGAAATACAAGGCAAACCCAACGACGTGTTGATCAAGTTCAGCCAATATGACATAAGCTTCTTGTCTTTCAAACAAAGCTTTTTCAAGTTCTTCAACAGTCGCAAAGACACGATCAGAGAGACGTTCAACCTGTGCCAATGCTTTGATTAGGGACAGAATGATTGGGGTATCTGATGGCTTAGCTTGACGTAAAGTGATATTCATTGGAGCTCCGCAATCAATGGGTAATGATCAGAAGGATAATGATCATCTATAAGTGATTGATCTGTTTCAATGGATTTAAAAGTTAAAGAGTTGGTATAAATGAAATCAATTGGAGATATCCCTAAAGGATCTAGATATCCATGAAAAGTATTGGGACGTTTGATCTTAAGGGTCATATAGGCCTCTTTGAAGTTTTCTAACAAAAGTTTATGAAGTGGATGGTCGATTTCAACATTGAAATCTCCCATTAAGACAAAAGGAATCTTGGTATGTTCAAAATGTTTGATGTATTTAAGAAGATACTTACCATTATTAACGATGGCTATTTCTGATCGATAGGCAAGATGAGTATTAAAGATCCTTGTCTTTTCTAAACTCTGTTTATCTTGAATCAAAACCATCGTACAGATCCTAGGAAATCCTTCTTCTTCATCTTTGTCTCCTGCTTTATAAAAATCTCCGTTTAACCAAACAGTTTCACTCTTAAGTACTTTATATTTGTCCTTTTTGATCATGACACTACAACGTTCACCCAAACGATTACTTTCTCGCCCATCACCAATAATTTCATATTCATGGAAATGATCTTTTAAAGTGGCATAAATACGATCGGTGGTTTCTTGAGTACCTATCACATCCGCTTGGTGTTTATGAATCATCTTTAATAAAGGCTCTTTTCGAAGTGACCAACTGTTGAATCCATCGGATTCATTGTCATAGCGTAGATTAAAGGTCATGATTTTCATGGACATATTTTATCACAGGAATAAAGCATAATAAAAAGTGCTGTCAAATCACAAACAAACAAAGCATAATGATGAGATGGTATAATGATAAGGCGAGGCCACTATGAGAATTGGACAATCAACAGACATACATCCTTTGGTAGAAGGCAGACCCCTTATTTTAGGGGGCGTTTTAATCGAGCACAATAAAGGTTGTTTAGGACATTCTGATGCGGATGCGTTAACTCATGTGATCGCTGAAGCGATTTTAGGAGCTTTGGCTCTAGGTGATTTGGGGAAACACTTTCCTGATACTGATCCTAAATACAAAGGCATTCGTTCTTTATTGATCCTACAAGAAGTAGTGCTCATGATGAATCAAAGAAACTATAAGGTTGGTAATATAGATGCTTTGATCCTCATTGAGAAGCCAAAGATGGCGCCTCATATATTGGCCATGAAAGAAAACTTATGTGCCATATTACAGTGTCAAAATGATCAGCTCAACATCAAGGCAACGCGTGGTGAAGGACTGGGCTTTATTGGTCATGAAGAAGGGGTCGTTGCTCAAGCAGTGGTTTTATTGGAAGAAATATGCTAAATAAAACAAGTGAATCTAAGGTCTTAAGAGACCCTATCCATGAATATATCCATATTGAAGATCAGCTCATCTGGGACCTTTTAGCATGTAGAGAAGTTCAAAGACTAAAACGTATCCATCAGTTGGGAACCACGTACCAGGTGTATCATACTGCTGAACATTCACGTTTTTCACACGCATTAGGTGTGTATGAGATCGTACGTAGAATGGTCAATGAGATCAATGGGATCGATGAGATCTTAAATGAAGAAGATAAGATTGCAGTCATGGCTGCTGCTTTACTACACGATATCGGACATGGTCCTTTTAGTCATATCTTTGAAGTAATCTCAAAGGTTCACCATGAAGACATCACCCAAAAAATCATCCTTGAAGATTCAGAAGTTCATCGTGTGTTGGAGAAAGCTCAAAGCGGATTATCAAAAGTCGTGGCTTCTATTTTGAGTCATACTCATCCTAAAGCTGTACTAAGTCAATTTGTATCCAGTCAATTGGATGCGGATCGTATGGATTACCTCTTAAGAGATGCCTATTTTACAGGAACATCATACGGAAAATATGACTTAGAGCGAATCTTACGTACCTTTGTGGTCAATGGGGATAAGTTAACTGTCAAAGAAAGCGGAATACACAGCATAGAAGACTACATCATGGCCAGATATCATATGTATTACCAAGTCTATTATCATCCGGTAGGAAGAGCTGTTGAAGCCATCTTGATCGCTTTCTTTAAACGATGGGTCGATCTAACCAAGAGTGATCCTTCGATCACACAACGATACCCCATGTTTAGATTCTTGCTGGGAAAAGTTGAACTCGATCCGTTCTATCACTTGGATGAATCAACGTGCTTTGCGGGCTTTCATATGGCCAGTGTTGAACAAGATCCAATCTTAAAAGATCTGGCTGAACGTTTATTGAATCGAAGATTGTTTGGTTATGTCGATGTTAAAAACGAAGATGAACGAAACGTCATACGTCAAAAAGTTGAAAAAACGTATGACAGTCGTTATTATTTCTACCAAGATGAGATGTCTTCTAGGCCTTATAGTCCTTACCAAGAAGATGAATCCTTGATTTACATCACTTTAATAGATGGCACCATCAAAGAGTTGTCTCAAGTATCCAATATTGTAGCAGCCATTGTAGCGGCCAAACCAAAAGACGATAAGAAAGTCTATTTCCCAAAGGAGATCTTATGAACAGAGCTGTAGAAAGACGTTTAGATGTATTAAAATCAATGGAAATGGGAAGTATCGCTGTGCTTTTTTCAGGTGATCTGATTAAACGTTCAGCGGATTCAACCTATCCTTTCAGTGTAAATCGTAATTTCTTTTACTTAACAGGATTAGATGAAGATAGCCTTATCTTGGTTCTTTTAAAAACACAGTCTGGACTAAAAGAATTCTTGTTTATCAAAGATGATAATCCTCTTATGGAGAAATGGGTTGGGAAATCCATCAAATCAGAAGAAGCTAGGACCATCAGTGGAATCACTCAAGTTTTGTCTTTGTCTGCCTATGAATCTACACTAGCAAGAACAATTGATCGCAATGACTTAATTCATTTGTATGTTGACACAGAAAGAGATTCGCTCAATGGCAGAATGATGGAAGGCGAAGCTTTTGGTCGAAAGATCCATAAACTATACCCCGGCCTTAAAGTATCCAATCTCAATCACAGGATCAATGAACTCAGATGTATCAAAACCCCAGAAGAAATCGATGCGATCAAACAAGCCATCGAAATCACCCATAAAGCCTTAGAGAATGCATTATCCAAGTTAAAAGCAGGACGCAAGGAATATGAAGTCGTCGCTGACTTTAATCACACCTTGGCTTTAGAAAACAGCGACAATGCGTTTGATACCATCGCAGCTTCAGGAGAGAATGCGTGTACGTTACACTATGTCAGTAACCAAAAGACCTTAGTTGATGGAGAATTGATTCTATTGGATTTAGGGGCTACATATCATCATTACTGTGCAGATATTTCACGTACATTCCCCATCAATGGAAAATTTACAGATCGTCAAAAAACATTCTATTCAATTGTCCTAGAAGCTCAACAAGCTGTATTCAAAGCGATTAAACCTGGACTATCATTAGGTGAGCTCAATATGGTTGTTAAACAAATCTATGCAAAATCTTGCGTTGAAGCCAAGATCATCGAAGATGCCTCTAAGATCGATACTGTCTATTATCATGGTGTATCTCACTTCTTGGGTTTAGATACCCATGATGTGGGACACATTGAAGGTTTGAGTTTAAAACCAGGCATGGTCATTACAGTTGAACCTGGGTTATATAGTGCCATAGAAGGCATTGGGGTTAGAATTGAAGATGATGTGTTGGTGACAGAGAACGGATGCGAAATCTTATCACCACAAATCCTAAAGTCGATCGAAGATATTGAAAATTTTATGAATCAATTCAAAGCGTAAAATTTATACGCTTTTTATAGGAGCAGGTTTATACTTATTGATATAGAGAATTTTGTGAAGTTATCACTAAAACCATAGGGAGGAAGAAGATCATGGCTGTTATTGAAACCAAGAAGCTAACGAAGTATTATGGAAAATCAAGAGGCATCATCGAAGTTGATCTCACTGTTGAAGAAGGCGAAATCTTTGGATTCATTGGACCCAACGGGGCAGGCAAATCAACATCCATCAGAACATTGTTGGCTCTGATTCATCCAACATCAGGTTCCGCTACGATCTTTGGGAAAGACGTGATCATGCATGCGAAAGAGATCCATCAAGAAATTGGCTATCTTCCGTCTGAAGTATTTTATTACGACAATATGAAAGTTAAGGAACTGCTCAATTATTCCGCAAGTTTCTATAAAAAAGACTGCAGTCAACGCATCAAAGAATTGGCAGCACGTTTAGATTTAGACCTCAATAAAAAAATCGATGATTTATCTTATGGCAACAAGAAAAAAGTAGGCATTGTCCAAGGTTTACTTCATTCTCCAAAACTCATCCTTTTGGATGAACCAACATCAGGCTTAGATCCTTTGATGCAAAACATCTTCTTTGAGATCTTGGCTGAAGAAAACAAACGTGGGGCAACGGTCTTATTCTCATCCCACATCTTATCTGAAGTCCAAAAATTGTGTCATCGCGTTGCCATCATCAAAGAAGGTCGCATTGTAAAAATCGACTCTGTTCATAATATGAAAGAAGAAGCGTATCTTAAAGTTGGATTTGAAAGCAGAGTTCCTGTTGATATCACAGATCTAGGTTTAGGTAAACTCAATGAGTTGACTCAAACGGGCAACGAAGTATCTTTCTTATACAAAGGGGACATCAACTTATTGATGAGAAAGCTGTCTGCTTTGGATCTAGTAAGGGTCAACGTTCACGAAGCTGAGCTGGAAGAAATCTTCCTTCACTATTATCAGAAGGAGGCTTAATATGAATGTTTTTAGATTTGAGTTCAAACAAACCATAAAGTCGACCTTGTCTTGGTGTTTTGGTTTGGCTTTGTTGATTGGGATCTTTATGAGTTTCTTTCCTGTTTATTTTAAAGAAATCGAAATCATGAAACCCATCTTTGAAAGATTACCTGAGATCGTACTAAGAAGCTTAGGTGTACACATCGATACCTTGTTTACAGCTCTAGGTTTCTATTCGTTTATCTTGATGTATCTGCATTTGATCGTATCCATTCAAGCCATTATGTTAGGACTAGGGATCGTAGGGAAAGAAGTACGTTTAAAGATGTCTGATTTTATATTAACGAAGCCGATGTCACGATCTTCGGTATTGATCCAGAAATGTTTGGCCATTGGGGCACATTTGTTTATCACTTGGATATTTGTCTCCATCTTGTCTTACATCATGTTGAGTAGTGTAGAGAATCAAACGCTTAATTTTAATGCCTTTCTAATATTAAATCTATCCACGGCCTTGATTCAAATCTTATTCGCAGGCATTGGTGTCTTTATTGCCGTCCTACTTAGAAAATTAAAATCAGTTGTAGGTGTCAGTATGTCTGTTGTTTTTACTCTGTTCGTTATGAATTTGATGCAGGCAATCTTAGAAGAACCTTGGTTAAGATACATCAGTCCTTTCCAATGGTTCGATAAGAACTATATCTTCTATAACACGTCATATGAATGGCCAATGCTTGGGATGTGGGCTTTGGTGACTGGTGTATCACTGGTGGGTGCTTACGTGATCTTTACACGTAAAGACATCCATGCGGTATAGGAGGACCTATGAACCTATATCTTCAAGAGTTAAAGTCGTATTTAAAAACAATGTTGTTTTGGATCTTAGGGATTGTTTTTATGGTAGGGGCTGGGATCGGTAAATATGAGGCCTTTTCTTCTGGTGGTGATTTAGATATCGGGGCAATCATGGATACCTTGCCTAAAGCATTCTTTGCGATATTTGGTTTAGCGGGAATCCCAATCGATAGTTTTGGTGGATTCTATGGGATGATCTATGCCTATGTCACCATTATGGGGGCAGTCTTTGCGATCATGGTTGGATCAGGCATCTTAGCGAAAGAAGAACGCGATAAAACAGTTGAATTCTTAATGGTCAAACCCATAAGTCGAATGAAAATTCTTTTGGTTAAGTTACTTGCCGCAACGACCCTCGTGCTTGTGTTTGTAGGGGTCACTTGGGGCACATCAGCTGCCATCATCAATACGGTTTCACCCAATGAACCAATCACGATGGAACTTGCTTATATGATGATTGCGATGTTCATTATCATGATGTTTTATCTTTCAATATCATTTTTTATGGCTGCTTTCTTAAAAGATGCCAAGAAGTCTTCACAATTGTCACTGACAGTGATGTTGACCAGTTATATGTTGGGGGTCATCATGGGCATCATTGATAACACAGATTTCTTAAGGATATTTGTGCCTTTCCAATATTTTAGGGTCACTGAACTCTTAGATCTCAATATAAATATGTTCTATCTGGTTTTTACCATCGTTGTTAGTGTCATTGCGATTGTTGCCAGTGCTTATTATTATCCTAAACGAGATTTGACGATCTAAATCTAGCGCACTTAAAAGTACGCTTTTATTTTATAGGACTGATTGTTCAATAAAACCATTCATATAAGAACCATTTGTCCTAATAGTGGGCATGTTTTAGTAAACTTAAATCAATGTGCGTCTTTAACTTGACAATGCGTGTGATTTAATTATAATGCTTACAGGTAAAGGGTTAATAAATGGGGAGTCACTCAATCGTTGTCCATATACAAATTATTGATCATCTAGATCGTGAACCGACCCAATCTTATGAATGCTCAGCCCTTTATCATGACCAACCCTTATCTTTAAGTTATCTTGAGAAGGATCAAACCACAAAAGTAAACCTTATTCTAAATGAAACAGAATGGATTCTTCATCGAGATGCGCAATGGCAAACCCACATTATTTTTCAACTTAATGGCTCTGGAACATTTAGAGTCATCAGTGATCAAGGTGAAATGCGCGGACAAGTCAAGATCCTTAAACATCATATCGATGCCCATCAACTTTCCATTACCTACAAACTAATCATGGAAGATTCTGTGATCACGTATCAAACGTTGACATATACCATGAAGGGAGCACAAGCATGAACATGATTGAACAAGCTTTGAAGACAGAGCTTCAGCATGCGGTATACAAAGCTTTCTCATTGGACTTACCACTTGATGACATCATCATTGAAGTGCCTAAGCTAAAAGAACACGGCGATTATTCTACCAATCTTGCGATGAGACTGGTCAAAATCATAAAAGGAAATCCAAGAGCCTTAGCTCAAACGTTGGTCGATGCGATCGATTTTAAGGTTGCAGGAATCAAAAGTGCAGAGATCGCGGGTGCAGGTTTTGTTAACTTCAAGATGGATGAGCAATTTCTATCGAAAATCATTGGATTGATTCTTGAAGCCGATCTAACTTATGGTCAAACCATTCAACAAGATCCTCTTTGGTTCAACATCGAATATGTATCGGCCAATCCAACGGGTGATCTTCATCCTGGACATGCTCGTGGTGCTGCCATTGGTGACTCTTTAACTCGGATCATGAGTAAAGCTGGCTTTAAAGTGACTCGTGAGTACTATTTAAACGACGCAGGGAATCAAATCAACAATATGGCACGTTCACTCCAAGCCCGTTATCTACAGGCCTGTGGAATCAACGCAGCGCTTCCTGAAGATGGTTACCATGGTAAAGATCTGATTGAAATTGCGGCTGACCTTAAAATCGAAGTCCAGGAAAGCTATAAAGATCTACCCTTAGACGAAAGTTTACCTTTGTTTAGGAATTATGGTTTAGAAGCCGAAACCAATAAATTAAAGGAAGACTTAAAGAAATTTAGAGTAGAATTTGATGTTTGGACCTCTGAACAATCACTATATGATCAAGGACTAGTTAAAAAAACACTTGACACACTTATCACTAACGGGCATACTTACACTTCAGAAGGGGCTTTATTCTTAAGAACCACTGACTATGAAGATGATAAAGATCGGGTCCTAATCAAATCAGATGGCTCCTATACTTACATTCTTCCCGACATTGCGTACCACCTCAATAAGAAACAAAGAGGTTACGATAAATTGGTGAATCTGCTGGGGGCAGACCATCATGGGTATATTGCCCGTCTCCAAGCGGCTTTTCAAGCCCTTGGTTATCAAAAAGAAGATCTCAGCGTCGACATCATCCAGATGGCACGCATGATCAAAGACGGCGAAGAATTTAAACTGAGTAAACGAACAGGCAAAGCTGTGGCCCTCAAAGATCTGATCGATGAAGCCGGAGTCGACGCCTTACGTTATTACTTTGTTTCTCGTGCGAGTGATACGCATATGGACCTTGACTTGGATATGGCTGCGAAGCAATCCAGTGAAAACCCGGTCTATTATGCCCAGTATGCGCATGCCCGGATGTGTTCGATCCTTAGACAAGGAGAATGGACCATCCCATCATCATTTGAATGCATAACCCATGAGAAAGAAATCGAATTGATCAAACTCATGGCTGATTTCCCCCAAATGATCTCGGAATGTGCATTAAGCAGAGCTCCGCATAAAGTATGTTTATACATACAAAAACTGGCCACTGCTTTCCATGCCTTCTATTCAGAATGTGTCGTCTTAAAAGAAGAAGAACCTTTAAGATCTCAAAGACTGGCCCTGGTGAAAGCCACCCAGATCACTTTGAGAAACGCTCTAGACTTAATTGGAGTTGAAGCTTTAGAAAAAATGTAGGAGGGTTCATGACCAGTCGATCAATGTGTGATGTTGCATATGAAATTCTATCGTCAAAGACCGGCGAAGTTCCATTTGTTCAATTATGGAGCAACGTCGTTCAACAGATGGGGTTTACGCCATCCCAAGCAGAAAACAAAATCGCACAGTTTTATTCAGCACTGATGCTGGATGTACGATTTGCCCCGCTTGAAGGCAATGTATGGGATCTTAGGACCAGAAGGACGTATCATGAAGTCCATGTGGATACCTCTAAGATCATCATCGAAGAAGATTTCGGTAATTCTGATGACGATGATGATTATATCGTCAATGAAGATGAAGTCGATTTCGACAAAACTAAAAAAGAACAAGAAGATGACGAATAAAGGGCAATGCCCTTTTTTCTTAGAAATTCTATTAAAACTAGGTTAAGTAGTTCAAAAGACTGTGTATAATCTCGCCTTTCACAAAACTCACATAATTTTAGGTTTGAAGAGTATGCGTTCATAGTGTAAAATAATAAAGGGCAGATGCCTCCATAAGATTTGGGGCATCTTTTATTTTTATCCCACGAGAGGAGATGAATTTCTTTGACCAAATACATATTCGTAACTGGCGGTGTCGTCAGCGGAATCGGTAAAGGCATTACCGCAACTTCTTTAGGACGCTTGCTTAAAAACAGAGGGCTTAAGGTCTTCATGCAGAAATTCGATCCTTATATCAATGTTGACCCAGGAACCATGTCTCCTTATCAACACGGTGAAGTCTTTGTGACCAAAGATGGCGCTGAAACAGACTTAGATTTAGGTCATTATGAACGCTTTATTGACGAAGAATTGACCCAAAACGCCAATATAACCTCTGGCCGTGTCTATATGAATGTGTTGACCAAAGAACGTCGTGGTGACTTCCTAGGGGCTACAGTACAGGTAATTCCACATATTACCGATGAGATCAAAGCTAAAGTATATGCTGCGGGGGAAGAATCAGGGGCAGATGTTGTTATTACTGAAATTGGGGGAACCGTTGGGGATATCGAATCCTTGCCTTATTTGGAAGCTGCCCGTCAAGTTCACTCTGAACACGATAAAGATGAAGTCGTCTTTGTTCATATGGTTTTAATTCCGAAAGTTCCTGGAAGCGGTGAACTTAAGACAAAACCGACTCAGCATTCTTATAAAGAACTCATGTCATTGGGGATCAAACCCAATGTGATCGTAACCCGTTGTGAAGAGCGTATTACCGATGAAATGAAGAAAAAGATTGCCTTGTTTTGCGATGTACGATTCAATGCGATCATTGAATCCGTCAATGTCGAAAATATATACGAAGTTCCTTTACGTTTTCAAGAACAAGGCTTTGATGACTATGTACTACATAAACTAAACCTCAATCTTCCTCCTGCCGATATGACAGAATGGAAAGAAATGATTTATAATGCGAATCATCTTAAAGATAA
>WSYG01000070.1 GCA_009773735.1 Erysipelotrichaceae bacterium | reverse complement strand
AAATTACAAGCCATCTACTGGATCAATACCTCAAAAAAAAGTGAAACTCGTTTAAGGCGTATCCAACGTGTTGTAACAGTTGCGAAGAATCATCAAAAAATAGCAGAATTAAACAAAAAATAGATCTATAGACGATTTACTAGAATATTTGATGGTATTTTTTTAGATACTTATCTTAGAGTTTTTGGATTACATATGTTAACATTGATTCAGAATCTTGATGAAATGATTAGAGGAGTGCTAACAAAGGAGATTGTGATGAATAGTTTTTCCATTCAAAAATTAGTTGAAAATCCTAGTGTTAAAGGCGCACGTATTGTGGCTGGTTTTAAAAAAACCAGCAACATCATCTACAATGTCAATATTATTGATAATCCAGACTCTTATGGTTGGTTTACAGCTGGAGATTTTCTTTTGACCACAGGATACATATATCAAGATAATCCAGAACTTCAGAAACAGGTCATTCGTGAATTAGCTGAGATGAATTGCGCAGGACTAGGAATCAAAATTAAGCGATATTGGGATGAAATCCCCTCGGTAATGATAGAAGAAGCGAATAAATTGGATCTACCTCTTGTTGAGATTCCGTTCATCTATAGTTTGGCTCAGGTATCCAACCTCATCAATAATGAAATCTATAAGCGTGAAAACAGTCTGCTTAAACGATATAGGAACATTCATGATGTGTTTAGCCGTTGTTCACTGGAAGGTGGTGATGTCTGGAAAATCGTCAAGATTGCCAGTGAATTGGTAGGAAACCCAGTGTTAATGTTGGATAGTGATTTTGGACTCTTAAGTTATTTTGATCTAGATGCCAATACGTATCCACTAAGCGAAAACTTACCGCTAAAAGTGCGCGAAAAGTGTTTTCCTCGATCCTTTACAGAAACCATACCAACCAGTACGGATACCTTTACATTAAGCATCAAACTTAAATTTCCCGAAGTTAACGGTCCAATCACTTGTAGAATTATCCCCATTGCTCATTCTAATGATCTTTATGGATATCTCATTGTATGGGAAACCATTCGTAAACTTGAAAGCATAGATTATATTGCTTTGGAAAATGCAGCTCAAACTGCTGCACTAGATCGCATAAAGACCCGTCAGATGGAGGAAGCACGCGACCGTTTACGTGAAGATTTCTTTGATGATCTTCTACAAAGTAAAATCGTATCGGTCAATGCAGTCAAGAATCTGGCCAAAATACATGGTATGAATCCAGATAAAAATTACGTGGTTGCCGTTATCAGTGTTGATGATCAAGCTGTTTCGAAAGTCAGTTTTATCAAAGACATCGTTCAAGATATCTCAATGCATGTCAATCAGCGGGTTCAAATCATCGTGCGCCAAAACAACATCATACAGTTCATTGAACTTAATAAAGAACTCAATAATGTTGAGACCGTAACTTTAGTTAAAACTTATCTAGATCGTCTCGATGTCGAATTGAATCAGCAGTTAAAAAACATTAAATATCAAATTGGTGTCAGTAACCTTTGTGTGGATTTTTTGACCATCAGTAAATCATTCCATATTGCCCTTGATGTCCTGAAAATTTCAAACAAATTGTCCAATGATTCTAACATCTATTACTTTACCAATTTGATTGGTTATTATTTATTGGATGCTTCTTTTGAGAAGGATAAACTGATGGATTTCTTCAGATATATGATTGGAGACTTATATGACTATGATCAAAACAATAAAAGTGATCTGTTGTTAACTTTAAGAGCTTATTTTGATGCAAATGGGAATCTAAGCGAAGCAGCTAAAGATTTGTTTATTCATCGCAATACTTTTATCTATCGATTGGACAAAATAAAAAGGATCCTAAATACCAATCTTGATGATTCAGAACAAAACTTCAATTATCAAGTTGCCTTACATATTCAAAAGATATTTGATCTACAATAAGAAATCTCAGATTCAACTTGGGTCTTAGATTCTTTTATACTTGAAGTTACAGGTCATTCCCATTGGTGTATCCTTGACCCATCAAGTTGTGTATTTTATGTATATTGCACATAAAGTTAATCTTTATGTGTTTTTCGATGGTAATAATTGTGCACTTTAACCAATGAAAACCTAGTAAGTTCGGTTTTGGTCACCATTGTTTAGGTATACCCAATATGAGAAAATGTAAGCGCTTTAAAGAAGGGGGTTGTTTAATATCTATCAAATCAAAGCATATCCCAGTCATTTGCAATTTTTATTTGAAGATCAGGTTACTCTACGTGTCCACTCTGTCTTCAAACAAACCGTGAATTTGACAGACGGGAACAGGATTTATACCCTTCAACACAGTGATTTGCCTTCAACCCCATTAAGCATCAAGATTGAGATCTCTAGAAAAGCATTTGAGAATTTGACACCGATTATCGGCCAAGAGATCAAGTTTAATCCTAAAGGTTGTGTTGCCTTTGGATCTGTTTTTGAGATAAAAGATGCGGTAGTTCATGAATGTGAGATGAAGATGGCTCATGTTCCAATTCATGCCGAACTTACAATCCTCTATGACGAATTGACCAAACAATTGTTTGATCATAACGGAAAAGGAGAAATGGTAAAGGCTGCACACAATGTGATCACCGAATCCAAATCGAGTTTATCCGTCTTTGGTGAACATATGGAAAGGGTTATAAACGATCTCATGATTTCGACCTCTCCACTAGAAATCGTCCATCAAGCACTTAAATTGATTGGGGTTGGAGAAGGACTTACGCCGTCTGGTGATGATTTCAATTGTGGTTTTGCGGCAGCATTATTCTATCTCAAAGGGATTAGAAGTGCAGATGAGATACGTCAAATCCATCAACTGGAATTACCTAAACTGTGGAATACAACAACGACCATCAGTCGTGAGTATCTGATGTATGCCCATGAAGGGAAGTTCAATGAATGGGTCATTCGATTATTCGATTATTGTCAAAAAGGAAAAGATATTGTGCCTACCCTCAATGAAATCAAAACCATAGGACATTCTTCTGGTTCTGACTTTCTGACAGGAATGTATTTCGGATTAAGAGCAGGAGGTAAATTAACTTGAAAATCCACAATGTAGTCAAAGCAAACGCTTATTTCGATTCAGTTACTCTCATGTTATTCTCAAGCAAGCTCAATACCATCGAAGGTGTACAGCAAGCTGCAGTCATGATGGGAACTGATCACAACAAAGAATTGATGAAGAATTCCGGCATCTTAACCGTTGAATTTGCATCTAGTGTAAAAAGTAACGATTTGGTCATCGGGATCAAAGCTGTAACTCAAGAAGCACTAGATCTCGCGATAAAGACTTTAGAAGAGCAATTTGAAAACAAAACCAAAGCTGTTTCTGGTGAAAAAGTATCTTTTAAAACAGTAGAAGCAGCCGTAAAAAATACAGCTGATCTTAATTTCGCCATCGTTTCATTACCAGGACGATTTGCGAAAACAGAAGCCATGAAGTGTCTAAAAAATGGAATGAATGTACTTCTATTTAGTGATAATGTTTCCATCGAAGAAGAAAATGAACTCAAGGATTATGCGGTTGAACATCAACTTCTCTTAATGGGACCTGATTGTGGAACAGCAATTATCAATGGGGTAGCCCTTGGTTTTGCGAATGTCGTCAAAAAAGGCAATATTGGATTGGTTGCAGCTTCTGGAACAGGTCTACAAGAAGCAACCGTCATCATCGATAAACTTGGCTCAGGTATTTCACAAGCTTTAGGAACAGGTGGTCGTGATGTCAAAGATGCTGTTGGTGGAAAAACAATGCTGTTGGCACTTGAAGCACTCAGTAAAGATCCACAAACCAATGTGATTGGTATCGTCTCAAAACCTCCTTCACCCTCTGTTTTAAATAAGATCGTTAACTTAGTATCAACTTTTGATAAACCAGTCGTCGCATGCTTCTTAGGAGCTTCACTGGATGTATTCGCAGATACAAAGATCATCGGCTGTGAAACTGTAGAAGATGCTGCCTATGCCTTAGTCAACATTTCAACTCAACAGAGTTTAAAACCAGGAAGTTTGACGGATGATGAAAAGTCGATCAGATCTACATCTGGAAAATACTTGCGTGGTTTATATACCGGTGGAACTTTAGCATATGAAGCCATGTTGATCTTGAAACATCAGCTCGGTTCAATTTACTCAAACATCGCTTCTGATGAACAGTATTTATTGAAGGACCCGGAACTCAGTCATCAACACACCATCATCGATATGGGTGAAGATTACTTCACGGATGGGATGCCTCATCCTATGATCGATCCTCGTTTAAGAAGTGAACGGATCAAAAAAGAAATGAAAGATGCGGATACTGCAGTCTTACTGCTGGATTGTGTCTTAGGTTATGGAAGTCATAGTGATCCTGCAGGTGCTTTGGTTGAAGCCATCATTGAAGGTCGTAAAACCCAAACCAATGAAAACATCATCCTGATCGCATCTGTTTGTGGGACTGAAGCTGATCCACAAAGAAGATCAGCTCAAGAAGAACAATTAAGACAAGCTGGTGTCATCGTGATGCCGACCAATGCCCAAGCTGCCCGATTGGCTGCTTATGTCCTTGGTCAGAAGGGAGCATAATCATGAGTCAAATTAACGAACTTTTTAAAAGGAAACTAAATGTTTTAAATGTCGGCTTGGATACTTTCTATGAAACCATGCGCGATCAAAACATTACTGCTTTGCATTTAGAATGGCGTCCACCAGCTGGAGGCAATGCCCGTTTGGCAGCTATTTTGTCAGATTTGAATCAAGAACGTATCGATCAAGCCAATCAAAAAGCTTATGAAATCTTCAATCAAGGTGAACCAACTTTAGTTGACGTCAAATACGCAAAAGATGTCATTGCTGGTATCGATAAATATACTGTTGGACATGCTGGTCCTCCACTCAAGTGGGAAGACATGTGTGGTCCTTTGCAGGGTGCCATAAAAGGTGCAATTGTTTATGAAGGCGTCGCAACCACACTAGAAGAAGCAGAAAAACTAGTCTTAGATGGAACCATCAAACTGGTTTCCAATCATAGTATGGGCTGTGTTGGTCCTATGACAGGCATGATTACGTATTCAATGCCTTTATGGGAAGTGAAAAATACAACCTTTGGGAATGTTGCCTATTGCCCATTCAATGAAGGGTTAGGAAAAGTCATGCGTTTTGGTGCCAATGGACCTGATGTCATTGCGCGCTTAAAATGGATTGAAAATGAATTAGCACCAGCGATGAAAAAAGCTTTAGTGTTAGCAGGTCCGATCTCAATGAAAGTCATGATCACCAAAGCTTTGGCGATGGGCGATGAGATGCATCAACGTAATACAGGCGCTTCATCTTTGTTTGTTCGTGAGATCATGAAATATTTGGTTAAGGTCGTAGAAGACCGCGATTCATTGATCAGAATCACAGAATTTATAACTGGTAATGATCAATT
>WSYG01000003.1 GCA_009773735.1 Erysipelotrichaceae bacterium | reverse complement strand
GATTTGACACCAATATTTTACACGGAGTGCTTCCTCTATTCATAGAAATTTCGTCCTTTTCTACTTTGTACGTTTACACAAGATATTTTATACTACCAAACAGTCTATATATGAACTAATATAATATATATTAAAAATTATAAAACTATTTATCTGTTTTTTATGAAAACAGGGAGACTTGAATGAAATCTGAAATGGATTCAATGGTTATCGCTCTTTGTTCACGCGCTGAGAGGGTGGCAGCCCCATCACCCTTTTGAAGGCCATAATTACCAAACTGAGCATGATTGCCACCTTGTATCCAAGTTGTCTCAAAAACATCCAAATTTGAAGAATCCAGTACTTTGTCGTTTGATCCTGCAAGGATCAAAATTGGTTTAGAAGTGATTTTTAAAGGATAGGCGGCCAATAAGATCAATCCAGCATATTTTTCAGTATTGGCATCATAATGGGAAAAAGCCATCGCTCCTCCCAAGGAATGACCCATAATAAACCATGTTTTGATTTGGGGATTGAGTTTACGTACGCGATTTGCCGCATCGATATCAAATACTGCCAAATTAAATGGCATATCAACAATGAATGTGGAGAAGCCTTGTTCACTAAGTTCTAATCCTAAAACAGAATATGCCATGGCTTCAACTTTTCCACCTGGATAAAATATGATGCCAACATCAGATTTATTTGTCAGATAAGCATGGATGGTTTTACTTTGTTCAACAGATTGTGCAAATGCTTCTTTCGCTTGAGCATCTGCTTTTGAATAATCTAGGGTATACACATAAAAACCAGCACCAGCGATGATCATGATCGCCAATAAACCAAGTCCAATGCGTTTAATCCATTTCTTCATACCTTGACCTCTTTAGTTATTGCTAAGCTGATTTTATCAGTTCTTTTTTAGTAAAGGTAAAGATTGACTGAGTTTATGATGCTGTATCAGTAAGTCTGCACTGTTAAGTCACAGACACCTGTGCTATACTTTTCGTCGGAATAAAGGTTTCATTGAAACATAAAAAACTGAAAGAAGAATCTCTGTGAAAATAACGAAACATCGAATATTTACCTTGATATGGATCACAAGCTTGACATTCTTGGGAGGTGCTACTAGCGTTTCTGCAATCATGTTGTATGATACGACCATTACCAATCATACTGGAAACATCAGTCATGCGGCAGTGGCGATCGCATCAGGACAGTTACGTCCATTTTCAGTATTACTTCTTTTTATTGGATTATTTGGTTTGGGTTCAGTCATTGCTGGTTTTTTGTTTTATAAACGAACTCATCATTTAAAAGTTCTATATACACTACTTCCCATCTTTTTAGGGTTAAGTTTGACGCTTGCTTATATCATGGATGCTTCACATGAAATTGTTTTATTCGTTATTGCCTTTGGGATGGGACTTCAAAATGGAACCTACTTTAAAGTAAAAGGCATCTTGATTCGAACAACCCATATGACAGGTTATTTGACCGATGCTGCATTTAGTTTAGGAGCTGTTTTAAAAGGCAATAAAGATGAATTGTGGAAAGTACAATGGTATATGGTATCGATCTTGGTTTACTTCTTTGGAGGGTTAATCGCGACTTTGGTCGTATTGTCGATGAGTTATGTAGTGTGGGAAGTAATTGGACTAGCGTATATTGGATTAGGTTTATTTGTTTACTTGTTTAATCCTCAACTTGAACACAATTGGTTCAGCAGATAAAAAAATAATAAAAAACCAAGTTAAGGCCTTGGTTTTTTACTGAAGAGTTTTGATTCAGAAATCAAATCCATCACTGATTTACTTATGATTATTAAACAGTTGGTAATTCAGCTAAGATTGTTTCGATCTTATTTTTATACGCATCAGGAATCGGAATAATTACAGTTGAATCAGCTGGACCAGCTGTTGTAGCAGCAGTAACCATCAAAGTCAATAGTGCTTTTTCAGGATCATACTCAGCTTGGGATAGCCATACACTAGGCATTTTAAAGGTATAAAATTGGCCCATAAAATAGATTCCTTTATCATTAAGAACAACATTAAGATCTGCTTTCTTAAATCGATTGACACGATAGGCTGTCGCAATAAGAAAAACAAAGGTGAAAAAGACAGCGATGGCCAAACAAATCATTGCCCATAAAGCCCAGTCTTCCACAAACAAAGGTCCAGTCACTGCAAACAAGAAGCAGAAAAACACAATGATCAACCAGATCTGCTTGTTGTAACTTTTTAGCGCTGTGTTGTTTTCTTCAATGGCTCTTTGAGCTTGCTGCTCTGTTAAAACAAAGGCCATCAAAGGTGTTGCATCCAGTAAGTCATTGAGTTTGCGCTGAAGTCCGTTATACACAAAAAAGGTCACAAAAGCCATAATAAATAAAAAGATCCCCACGAAAGCAACCCCAAAATAATTCGTGTCGAAGGTTTCGCTTTCCATAAAAAATCCCCCAAAAATCATGCCTAAAGATATCACCAACAACGCTAATGCAAACAGCTTGGGCTTAAGATAATGATTTTTCATAGATTTCTCCGTTTTTACCATTATATGCTAGGTGAAAGAGATTGAAAAGGGGTAAAAACAAGGGACAACAACTTTATCTCATGTTAAACTAAAACTAGATATGCATGAAACATCGATGGATCATTATGAAACTAGCAACCTACATTCAATTTGATGGGAATTGTGAACAAGCATATGAACGTTATGCGGAAATTTTCTCTGCAAAGAAACTTTTATTATGGAGGATCGATGATAAAGATTGTCCCAATGAAAAGCTGTTGGGTAAAGTCATGCATGCGGAACTTCAGATCGGTTCATTCTATTTATACATGTGTGATTTGGATAAACCACTGGAACCTCTTGCCCAAAACCTACATCTAACTTTTGAAGCCGACAGTTTAAAACAAGCCCAAGATATCTTTGATGGATTAAAGTTGAACGGAATCATAAAAAGACCATTAAGCGCAACACCTTGGGGATCACTCATGGGTCATGTGTTTGATGAATTTGGGATAGAATGGGATGTATTGTTTGAAGAATCGTTGTAGTTTTTAATTGCGTAAACGCAAAAGAGGCAAACGATGAAAAAACTGTGGATCATGTGTGGAATATTTATTTTCCTAATGGGTTCAACAACCTTTGTCTATGCAGATGCTGGCCCAAAACCAGAACTAAGAATTACAGTCAATCATGCCCCGGATGAGCTCTATTATTTGGACCTTTTAGTTAGATCGTCTTATCTTGGTCAACATGACAAAGATCTCGATGAATTTAATCAAAGCATGATTGAGGATTTGAAATCTCTTGAAGAACAGGGTTGGTATCCTGCTTTGGTTAATGGGACCTCTGTACCTTTATTTGGTGATTTGATTGGCGATCTAAAAGATAAGAAAATGGTTCATCAGTTTGGTTATCGGATCCCAGATCAATTTAGGATCATTATGGTTACCCAAAATGGAAAGATCACCATCAGTGAAACTTTAACGATGGATTCTTTCTATATGTCGATTCAGTTTGATGCGGAAAGTGGTAAGATCACCAAACCAAATCTGGTCGTGGTTTATGGATTACAGTTTATCAGCACATTGATTCCTACTTTGATTTTGGAAGGGTTGATCTTGCTACTGTTTGGTTTGTTTACGAAACACAATTTTAAGGTATTCTTGGTCATGAATCTTGTGACTCAAATTGCTTTGACCACTGTACTAGGAACCACACTAATCAATGCTGGCTTAATCAGCGCCATCTTCGTTTTAATTTTATGTGAGGGCTTTATATGGCTGTTTGAAGTTTTAATCTGTTGGATCTTCTTTGATAAGAAAAAGAAAACAAGTCGAAGGATCATTTATGCTTTGGTAGCCAATATGGCCAGTTTCGCTTTAGGTCTCATCTTGCTTTTCTTTCAAATCTCTTGGATATAATCAAGTATGGTCGTTATGGTTGAATAGGCAAGATTAATTATTTAGAGTATAGACATCGTGATTAAGAAAAGAGATATATGAGAAAATTGGGTCTAGAAATATTTCAAGAGTTAAAAACTGTTTTATCGGGCAAAATATTGGATGCGGTATTGCCTGCATTGTTGTTTGTAATTCTGAATGGGCAGTTCGGTTTAAGTGTTGCGGTGATTGGGGCAGGGATAGCTGCATTTTCTTTTGGGGTCATGCGCATCTTGCGTAAACAAAGTTTTGCCTATGCCTTTGGTGGTTTGGTAAGCGTTATTTTGGCTGGTAGTATGGCTTTGATTGCGGATAATGCGACCAATTATTTTCTACCAGGCATCATCAGTAATGCCTTCATTTTAGTGTTGGCGATTGGCTCATTGTTGATCGATAAACCGATGGCTGCTTATGCGAGTCATATCAGTCGAGGTTGGAAAATAGATTGGTTCTGGTTGAAATCCATTAAACCGGCTTATCGAGAAGTGACATGGATCTGGACTGCATTTTTCTTGATGAGAACCCTGATTCAGTTGACTTTGTATTCTCGAAATGATGTGAGTCAATTGGGTTGGGCCAATACACTGATGGGTTTACCCATCACGATCATCGTTTTAGTCTTAAGTTATATTTATGGGATATGGCGCTTGAAAACACTTCAAGGTCCGGGCATCGATGAATATATGGCCAAAAAAGAAGCGCCTTATCGAGGCCAAAACAGAGGATTTTAAAAGGAGCAGGGCTCCTTTTCTATTGTATGGATTTGTATAAGATTTCTGTTTCAGATTCGCTAAGCAACCTATATTCACCTTTAGGCAGATTATCAAGATGAATATGCATGATCCGTACCCTTTTTAGATAAACAACACGATATCCTAAAGTTGCGACCATTCTTCGTATCTGACGATTGAGACCTTGACTGAGGGTGATGTAGAAAGACTGTTCATTGATGACTTTGACTTTACATGGTAAAGTCACGGTATTTTGATTTTTAACCGGGTTGAAGATTTCAACACCTTCTTCCATGATTTCTTTAAAATCTCCCATCAAAGGGGCATTGACTTTGACATAATATTCTTTCTCATGATCATTTTCTGCCCTAAGGATCTTATTGACGATGTCTCCATCTGATGTTAAAAGGATCAATCCTTCTGAATCTTTATCCAAGCGACCAATAGGGAAGATACGAATAGGATATTTGATCGCATCGATGATGTTGCCTTCAATGGCAGTATCGGTGGTACAGGTGATGCCTTTAGGTTTATGATACGCCAATAACACATGAGGTGCTTTCTTTCCTAGAACTGATCCATCAATACAGACAAGATCGTTTTCTGAGATCTGCATGCCTAAAACAGCGATTTCACCGTTGACAGTGACTCGCTTTTCTGTGATGTAGGTATCAGCTTGGCGTCTAGAGCACAAACCGGTTCTTGAGATAAGTACGTTGAGTCTTTCCATAGTTCCTTAAAATCATACCACAACCCATAAAAAAAGGATGGATTCACTTGAAATCCATCCCTTAGGTTTATGCGAATTCTTCTTCTCCGGCTTCGAATTGACTGTTGTATAGGTTGGCATAGAAACCGCCTTTGGCCAACAGTTCATCATGGGTACCAGATTCTACGATGTCGCCTAAGTTCATGACCAAGATGAGATCTGCATTACGGATGGTGGATAAACGATGGGCAATGATGAAACTGGTCCTGCCTTCCATCAAGATATCCATGGCTTTTTGAATCAGGATTTCTGTTCTGGTATCGACTGAAGAGGTTGCCTCATCTAGGATCAAGACTTTGGGATTGGCTAAGATGGCTCTGGCGATGGTCATCAACTGTTTTTGACCAGTTGAGATGTTGGAGGAATCTTCATTAAGGATCATATCGTAACCATTAGGCAAAGTTTGAACGAAGTGGTCTACTTGAGCCATTTTAGCGGCTTGAAGCACTTCTTCATCTGTGGCTTCTAGACGTCCATAGCGTATGTTTTCACGGATGGTGTCATTGTATAACCAAGTGTCTTGTAAAACCATCCCAAACAAGGTTCTAAGGTCATTGCGTTTGAATTGACGAATATCTAGACCATCGACTAAGATTGCACCTTCAGTTACATCATAGAAACGCATCAACAGTTTGACCATGGTGGTTTTACCAGCTCCGGTAGGACCAACGATGGCTATTTTTTGACCAGCAGAGATATTGGCTCTAAAGTCATTGATGACGATCTTTTCTGGATTATAACCAAACTTAACATGGGCAAAACCAACATCGCCTTGAATATCATCGATGGGCAGTGCATTTTCTGTATCTGGTGCTTCTTCGGGTTCTTCAAGCAATAGGAATATCTTTTCACTGGCCGCTATGGTGGATTGAAGAGCATTGGATTGTGCTGCGATCTGGGCAATGGGTTGTGTGAATGAACGCATATACTGAATGAAAGACTGAATTGCACCGATGGTCAGTGTGCCTTGAGCAGCGAAATAACCGCCTAAGATCGCGATAACCACATACCCTAAGTTACCGATGAAACCCATGATCGGTTGCATCATCCCTGAAAAGAATTGTGACTTCCAAGCTGAGTCATAAAGTTCATCGTTGTATTGGGTAAAATTTTCAACGGCCTGTGCTTCTCCGTTAAAGGCTTTGACGATGACATGATTGGAATACATTTCTTCGACTTGGCCATTGACCATACCTAAGTATTTTTGTTGATCCTTGAAGAATCGTTGTGAGAATTTCATGATCAAACCAATCAATAAAACAGAGACTGGTAATACCAATAAACCGACGATCGACATTTGCCAATTGATGGAAAACATCATGTATAGGATCCCAATGATGGATGTTCCTGATGTGATCAGTTGTGTTATTCCTTGAGACAAGGAACTGTTGACCGCATCCACATCATTGGTGATGTGGGATAAAACTTGACCATAATTATGCTTATCAAAGTAGGCTAAAGGTAAACGTTCGATCTTACTGTTGAGATCTTTACGCAGTTTGTAGGTAATGTCGTTGGCAACTTTGCTCATGATATAGCCCTGGATATACATAAACAAAGCACTGATCACATATAAAGTAAGTAAAAGTAGAATGATGTTTCCAATCCCATCAAAGTCAATAGATCCGGTATTGGTAATCTGTTTCATCATGCCAGTAACCAAAATCGTCGTGGCTTCTCCTAAGATCTTAGGACCAACGACAGTAAATATGGTCGAAGCAATCGCAAACAATAAGACAAAGAACAGCGCAACAGAGTAAGGACTCAATAATTTAAGTAGTTTTTTAAGTGTTCCTTTAATGTCTTTGGCTTTTTCAGGTGCGCCCATTCCCATAGGACCCCCCATTGGTCCTCCTGCAGGACCTTGACGCTTAGGGGCTTGATTCTGTGTGTTTTGACTCATAACGCCAATTCCTCCTGAGATAACTGCGAAGATGCGATTTCATAATAAATAGGACAAGTTGTTAAGAGTTCACGATGTGTACCTTGTCCAACAATTTTACCATCTTCTAAAACGATGATTTGATCAGCATTCATGATGGTTGATACACGTTGAGCAACGATCAACAAGGTTGATTGACGAAGTTCTTTATGAAGGGCTTCGCGTAATCGTTGATCTGTTTTAAAATCTAGGGCTGAAAAACTATCATCAAAAATAATGATGGGAGCATTCTTGACCAAAGCTCTGGCAATCGATAGTCTCTGTTTTTGACCACCGGAGACATTGGCTCCAGCTTGAGCGATGTTGGATTCAAAACCTTCTTCTTTTTGCGAGATGAAATCCACAGCTTGAGCGATTGAAGCCGCTTTGAGGACTTCTTCTTCAGTCGCATCACGTTTACCATACTTTAGGTTAAAGTTGACTGAACCTGAAAGCAACATGCCTTTTTGTGGGATATAACTGATGGTGTCATGTAGATCGTGTTGAGTTACATGTCTTACATCGACCCCATTGACCGTAATTGATCCTTCAGTAACATCATAGAAACGTGGGATCAAGTTGATTAATGTACTTTTACCTGAACCTGTAGAACCGATAAAGGCGGTTGTTTGTCCTGGGAGAGCTTTAAAGCTAACATTGTGGAGGACATCTTCTACAGCATTGGCATATTTGAAAGAAACATTTTTAAATTCTACGACGCCTGTTTGAGCAGCATCAAAGTGTTTTGGATCTTTTAGATCAACGATTTTGTTTTCAACTGCCAAGACATCCGCAATACGTACAGCAGACACTTGAGCACGAGGGAAGATGATGAAAACCATAGAGATCATAAGGAAGCCCATGATGACTTGCATCGCATATTGCATGAAAGCCAACATATCTCCGATTTGTAGATTGGAATCAGCGATTTGATGAGCTCCAACCCAAACTATCAACACAACCGTAAGATTCATGATCAACATCATAAAAGGCATCAAGAGATTCATGACTCGATTGACAAAGAGTAAGGTATCAGCCAAATTTCGATTGGCTTTATCAAAACGTTTCGCTTCAAATTTTTGATTTCCAAAAGCACGTACGACCATGAGTCCGCTTAAACCTTCTCGGGCAACCAAGTTTAGGCGATCGATCAGTTTCTGAGTCAACTTAAATTTTGGGACAGCAACTGTAAAGATACCAGCAATCATCATGAGCAATAAGACGACAGCCAAGGCAATGATCCAAACCATAGATACATTGGTTTGTAGGATCATATAAATCCCACCAATGGCTAAGATTGGGGCATAAAACAAGATACGAATACCAATGGTGATCAACATTTGGACTTGCGTCACATCGTTGGTTGTTCGAGTGATCAAGGAAGATGAAGCGAAAGTATCGAATTCTTCATTTGAGAAGGACTCGACCTTTTTAAAGATGTCTTTTCTTAAGTTGCGCGATAAAGCAGCACCGATGCGTGAAGATAAGAAGACCACCAAGATCATTGCGACTGCACCGATCAAAGTAATCAGCAGCATCATTAGTCCCGTGTTAAATATATATTTCATCTGCATCGATTCAAGATCGACACCCAAATCGGTATAGAAAGCTTGAGCGAGTACGACTCCCGTTTGTTTCTTCAAAGTATCACTGATGTCGGAAGAAGAACTTTGAGCAGCTCCTAAAACAGCAGCAGGTAGCATTTTTAAACCAGGGATGGCTTGATATAACTTCGTGATGTCTAAACTGCCTATAGACATCGGTCCACCATTACTGCCCTGTCCAGAGTTTAGTGAAATCAAGGTCCAAACTGCTTGGCCAAAAGTTACATCTAATGCTTCACGTTGAAGCTTTGTGATGTTACTATTGAGCAGATAAAAGTCTTTGCCAGCAATGTTTGGATATTTCTTGAGATTCTCTTGGCTAGGATCCGAAATCAAGGTATAAGATGAATTCAGTGTTTCCTTTTGAGCAGCAGTCGCTAACGTATAAATAAGGTCATATCCACTTAGACTTAATGCCTCAGGAGATGCATTGGCAACCCCTTTTTGTTGGATCCCAATAGATACGATATTAGACATATACTTTGGTAAATTCAAGTCAGCTGAGGCTTGAACAAACAACAAACCAATGGCCAAACCAATGGCTGCGATAAAAGGCTTTAAATACTTTTTTAAACGGATCATAGGGTTTCCTTTTTCTTTTCTTGACTAGGTTCCATAGTCTTAAGCGTATATTCCATCATCTTATCGATCAGTCTTATTAGATTATTCGTATCTTTTTCACCGAGGTAATCAAACAAACCATCTAAATAAATGGTAGTTTGCATGAAGGCGAATTTCAAAGCAGCTTCTCCGTCTTTAGTCAATTTGACTAAGGTGATTCTGCGATCTGAATCATCATATTGTCGTTCAACGAAGCCTTGAATTTCTAAAGTGTCGATCATTTGAGTCGTAGCTGCATTGCTGATTTCAAGTTTAGAACTGATTTGAGAAATCATGACAGCTTGTCCTTGACTGATCGAATGAATGGCGACCAAGAGCCAGGCATTGCATCTTTGTTTATTCTTTTGATGTCGACGCATGATTCTTTGAAGATTCATGTATTTTTCCATGAAGTCATGATATCGTTCTTGTTTGCTGGCTTCCATAAATCTCCTTCAACTTGTTAAGTTGGTTAATCATTAAGACACTTAATTAATATAAACCTTACTGAGTGTAAAGTAAAGCAAAATGGTTTGGGAAATGATGTGATAAGCTTTGGGCATATGGCTAGGTATTTCGTAATTCAGATTTTACACTAAGGATATGTATTGTGCTTTTGGTTTTATTTGATTAAATCGACACCTAGAGTTGATGCTTGTAATGTGTGAAGTCTTGTATAATGTAAGTAAGATTATAATTATGGAGCCAATATGAACATAGAAGCTTTGAGTCCACTAAATGCATCAGCATATTTAGAATATTTAGAAAAGATGGATTTTCATCATGCTCCTGATTGGGCAGGATGTTTCTGTAGATACTATCATAATGATTGTTCAGATGCCCAGTGGAAAAAACGAAATGCCGCAGAGAATAAAGCAGAAGCACTCAAAGCCATTGAACATGGTTTAATGAAAGGCTATCTTGCTTATGATCAAGATAAAGTGGTCGGTTGGATCAATGCGAATCATGTAGATACCTATCCACGTTTGACTTCATTTATAAAGCCATACTTAACATCGAAGAAGACGGGTTGTGTTGTATGCTTCGTGATTCATCCTGAATATCGTCATCAAGGGATTGCCAGTAAACTGTTAAGTCATGCCGTAAATAGATTTATTGAAGAAGGTTATGAAGCGGTATTGGGCTTACCATTTGAAAACTCTCAAGCACCAGAAAAAGCCTATCGAGGTTTTACCAGTATGTATTTAGAACTTGGATTCAAAATCATAGAACAGCGAAATCATATGACGCTGCTAAGAAAGGATTGTGGTACATGCTTAACCGATTAGAAATGATCTTATATAAATCTTATTTTGGGGCTTAGTTCCATTGATCCTAAAGACCCATTTTATCGCCCATCAGTTAAGATATTGCCTGTTTTATATCATAAATGACCTATAATGGAGAAGGGAAGTTTGCCTTCTCTTTGTTTAGTTACACTTAATGAGGAAATGATGAAAAAAAGAATGCTGATCAGTGTAACATTGGTGATCATCTTGTCAAGTTGCATTGTAAAACCGACTCCAGAAAAACAAAAACCAGAAACGGAATATTCCGTGTCTTTAAAAAGAGATGTGCTGATCATGATGTTGGCATATCCTGAGTTTGTCAAAGGAGTAGAATTGATTGAATCCGAACCTTATTTGATCATGAAATCAGGATTAAAGATCCTATATGATGATGCATTGGTTAAAACACCGGATCAAAAACTAGAAAATGCAGATATACAAGATATGCTTAGTCAAATCTATCCGATGAGCGACGTTACTGGAATCATGGAGAAAGATGTTGATCCGGGTCGGTATAGATCTTATGCTTTTTTTAGTGATGTATATGGTGATACAAAAGAACTTACTTATGCCAATACTGTTAAAGTAACATATGGGACACAGTCTTTAAGATTCACTAAGATCAATCAAGCTGATCTTACTTTCAAAGCAGCAGCTGATCGTGTTTTTGGTTTGGCAAAATCAGATGTAAGTCTGTTGGATTATATATCACCATCAAGTGGAACGTATAATTATCGAGTCATTTCTGGAACTCAAATATTAAGTATGCATTCTTATGGGATCGCTTTGGATATGCATTACAATGCACAAGATTACTGGCAATGGGCTGATCCTATCAAAGCTAAAGAACGCATCATCAATTATCCAAAGTCCATCGTTCATGCATATGAAGAAAATATGTTTATTTGGGGAGGTAAGTGGAATCATTTTGATACGGTTCACTATGAATACCGACCTGAGATTATTTTGAAAGCACTGTATTTTTCTAGTCAGATCAACATAACTAAACCTTGGTCTACAGGAGTCGATGCCTCAAATCCAACCATCAAGGCTTTGATTGAACAAATCGACCTGAGTCTTAAGAACTTGAAACCTTAATGGAAAAGACCAATGCTTTAAGGATCTTGGATAAAGCTAAGATCCCAACAATTATCCATACTTATGAATCTGATGGGATGGCACTTGATGCGATTGAAGTTGCGCAACGTCTACATCAACCCATAGATAAGGTCTATAAGACTCTTATCGTTATTGGGGCAAGCCATATGTATTACGTACTGGTCATCAATGGTGCTGATGAAATCGATCTTAAAAAGGCAGCAGTCCATCTTCATGAAAAAAACATTGAAATGATTCCTGTTTCAGAATTGTTAAGTGTGACAGGCTATGTCAGAGGAGGCTGCAGTCCCATAGGCATGAAGAAAAACTATGTAACTTTTTTTGATCAGAAAATTGCTCATATGGAAACTGTTTTGGTTTCTGCAGGCAGAATTGGTCAACAGATGGAAATTGAAGTGGATGCATTGATTCGCATTGTGCAAGGACATTTGGCAGACTTGGTCAAAGCCAAGGTTTCCTAGAAAAATCCATGATATACTTTATTCGAGAAATGACCTAAAGTGGTCAAAAGGAAACATTATGTTAGGAAACTTTAAAGAAATTACAGGACAAGTCGTTACCAACCCATTGGCTCACAACGCAATGATGAAAGTTTTAGTCGGACCTCAAGAAGGTTGGGATACTCATGTCATGCGTGTCTTTGAACTTGCACCTTCAGGTTTTACCCCTAAACATGCTCATGATTGGCCACACATCAACGTGATCCTTGAAGGTCAAGGGACATTATTTCTTAATGGGATCGAAAACAATGTAGAAGCAGGTGGTTATGCATTTGTTCCTGGGGGTGAACTCCATCAGTTTAAAAATGTAGGAGATACACCTTTCAAATTCATTTGTATCGTACCTATAGAAGGTCATAAATAAGCGCAAATCAACCCAAGGGTTGATTTTTTGTGAGTGATGTTTACTAGATGTTATTCTTGTTGATGTTTTGAGAAGGTTTTGGGAATCCTTTTATCCACCATCTTAAGCAACGCAATAAAACGATGTTGATCATGCTGACGATCAGAGCTAAAGTCAATAGTTTCAGTGTCAGTGTCAATAATTGATCATTATATTGATAATAACTCAAGGCAATCAATTCTCCGATCAAGCAGACAGCCATACTGATCATGAAGATGATCCAAGGTTGATTTTCTTTTTCAAACATCAATGCGAAAATATTGGTTACGAAAATCGCAAATCCAGGAATGACAAATTCCAAGGCATAGATCCCATTGATCAAAGAAGGTTCTGCTTCAAGGGTCATGCCATAATTGATCAACCAGAAACAGATTAAAGTCACAATAAGGATGTATATGGCTTTTTTCATAAGATCTCCTCTTAAGTTAAGTATAGGTTTAAGGATAGCGTTTATCCAGTTGTGGTGCGTGTGAATTTGATGAAACTTCTTGAGAGGTACATAATACGATAAACAAGTTGGCCAACTAAAAAAGATGCTTTAGATTTATTTCCAAAGCATCAGTATCAAAGTTTTTTGGTTATTCAAAGTTTTAATTTGAAGTATAAGACATCTTTTAGTGGATTATCATAATAGGGTTCAACTTCTTCAAAGCCCATCTTTCGATACATAAAGACAGCACTTTCAAGTGAAGATAAAGTATCCAATACCATTTCTTCATAACCGATGTCTCTGGCATCTTGGATGATCTTTTCAGCAAGAATTTGTCCTAAACGCAGTCCTCTAAACTGCGGTCTAACAAAAAGTCGCTTCATCTCACAGCGCGTTTCATCATATCGCCGAAGCCCAATACATCCAGCAAGCTTTCCTTCTAGGGTGATCACATAAAGCCGACCATCAGGTGTTGCATACTTACCAGGCAATGTAAGCAGTTCCTCTTCAAAATCCTGGAAGCACAAATCAACCCCAAGCATCTTATGGTACTCTTTAAATAAAGTTTTGACTTCATCGAGTCGGTCATAGGCGGATTTAATTTCGTATCCCATAAGGTCCTCCTTCATGAAACCACATACCTCAATTTCATTATACTATTTAGAAGGGATTTTGAGATACATAAGTCGTTAAACTCTAATAATCAAACAGCGTCTGCAGCTTCAATCAAGAGATCTTCGATTTTACGGGCAAAATCAATTAATTTAGGCTCATGAAGAATTTCAATTAGAGAAGATGGTTTCGCCATTTCGATCAAGGTACAGCCGTTGACTTCTCTGACCAATATTTTACAGGGCAGAAAATATGCAGCAACAGGATTGATCGCTAAAGCAGCTGCAGCTTCAAAAGGATTACAGACCTCTAAAATGGTCAACTGTCCTAAGTATTCGATACCTTTGTCTTTGAATTTATCAGAGAGTGAAATAGCAGCTAATACACCAAATTTTCTTTCGGCGAGTCTGTCTTTAAGATCAGATAATGTCAACTCAAATGTTTTATTTGTCGCTTTAACATATTCTTGGAGCATAATAGTCCTCATTTCTTATTAAGCACAGTATACACAATCAAATCCATAAGTTCAGTTGAAGTGCCCATTCAAAAATTATTATTGCCGGTTATATTTTCATAATTAAAATATAAAAGTAATGTTACAATGTTGATAATAATGTTTTTTTAACAATAAAGGAGAATCATGAATCTAAGTACCAGTGAATACGAAATAATCGTAGAAGCATCTCCTAATATGATTTGGAGAGCTGGAACAGATGCTTTGTGTAACTATTTTAATGCGACGTGGCTTAAGTTTACAGGTCGAACAACATCAGAAGAGATGGGGAATGGTTGGGCCACAGGTGTACATCCTGATGATTTTGAGCGTTGTTTAAAGATTTATCTGGATGCTTTTGCGCTTAGGGTGCCATTTGAAATGGAATATCGCTTAAAACGCCATGATGGCGAATATCGTTGGATCAATGATCTTGGATCACCCGTGTTTCTAGATGACAATGTGTTTGCTGGCTATATTGGAAGTTGCATTGACGTGACCGATAAAATTGAAGGTCAAAGAATGCGTGAATGGGCAGAAAAAGATGGTTTAACTAAAATCTTTAATCGTCAACATTTTGAACGATTGGGACAAATGGAATTTCAACGTGCTAAGCGATACAATACAGATCTCAGTTTGATGATGATCGATATCGATGATTTTAAGAATATCAATGATACTTATGGTCATATCGCAGGGGATTATGTTTTAAAAGAAGTAGCGTCTGTGCTTTCGAAGAATGTCCGAGAATTTGACATATTGGCTCGTTTTGGTGGCGATGAATTTGTCATCATGATGCCCAATACAAAAATGGAAAACGCACAATCTTTAGTAGATCGACTTGAAGGAGCCTTCAAAGATCTCAAACTTGTGTTTGAGAAACAAGCCATCTTGGTTTCAGCAAGCTTTGGAATTTCTCAACTCGATCAAGAAGAAAATTTCGAAAAGATTTTGATTGCGGCAGATAAGCGACTCTATGAAAAGAAAAGAAGTCGAAAAACTCAGAAATCTCAAGAAATCTAGCCCACTTGTGGGCTTTTTATTTGCTTGATCATTGATGATTTATACATCTTAAAAGGCATAGATTCTTAGAGTATGGGATAATAATCGCAGGCTGTTGGGCCAAGGAGAAGTTATGTTTGATGTGATTATTATAGGATCTGGACCTTCTGGTGCACACTGTGCTAAGCATTTAGGTCAACAAAAACAATTAGAGGTGGCAGTAATCGATGCCCGTGATTTTAATGTACAAGATCGATCTCACAAGGCTTGTGGGGGTCTTTTATCGAGTCATGCTCAAAAAGCACTTCGACAAGAAGGCATAATCATACCAGATGATATTAAAGTTGAACCTCAACTCAATAAGGTCAATACCTCTGATTTTAGCAATCACTTGCATCGCTTTTATCCACGATCCTATATCAATATGGATCGCAGGAAATTCGAAAATTGGTTGATTAGTTTAATACCAAAAAACGTAACTCTACTATACTCAACCCAAGTGTTAACGATCAAAAAAACACAGCAAGGTTTTCGCTTAGAAATGATTCATAACAAACAAAAGTCAATGTTAGAGTGCAAGATCTTGATTGGAGCAGACGGAGCAGATTCCATTGTATCTAGAACCTTGTTTACACAACGACAACATGCGCAACGTTATGTTTGTATGCAAGAACACTATCTTACTTCAGAAGTCCAAACCTCTTATTATGGGATCTTTGATGAATCGATCACCGATTATTATTCATGGGCATTACAAAAAGACAAGACGATCATTATTGGCTCTGCTTTATGCATAGATAAACAGGTTCATCAAAATTTTGATACTTTTAAAACGAAACTCAAACAAAACACCAATCTACAACTCCATGAATTGAAGTCAACAGAAGGGGCCATAGTGCTACGCCCTAGATCAATCAAGGAATTGAATTATCATTGTGGTCAAGCTGCATTGATTGGGGAAGCATCGGGAACCATCAGTCCAACATCTGCAGAAGGCTTTAGTTATGCGTTTAGAAGTGCCCGTTACTTATCAGAAAGTTTACTGCGATATGGCGCAACAGAAAAAGCATTGAAGGTCTATGATCTTAAATGTATGAAATTGCGTTTCTCAATTGCGTTGAAACTCATGAAATTGCCTTTTATGTATCAACCATGGTTAAGAAAATGGGTCATGTTGAGCAAAATAACATCCGTTAAGTAAAGCGATGAATTAAAAAAGAAGCAATTGCTTCTTTAGTCTTTTCGATAAGCTCTAATAAGGGCTTGGGTTCCTAATTCACGATCTCCATCTTCAATCAAACGGCGATATAGATTTAGGACTTGATGAACCATAGGTAAATCAATACTCGCTTGACGAGCTTCTTCTTCGATCAGCTCCAAATCTTTTACGAAGTGATGAACATAGAATCCTGGTTCAAAATTCTTGTTGATCATTTTTGGACCGTTGTTGAGCAGTTGCCACGAACTGGCAGCTCCTCCTCCCAATGCATTCAATGTTTTTATAGGATCAAGACCAGTAGAAAGCATATAATGAATGGCTTCACTTATGGCGACAGTGTTACCTGCCACAACGATTTGATTGGCCATTTTACAATGTTGCCCAAAACCCGCCGATCCGATAAGATTGATCGATTTACCGAGGTGTTTTAAGATGTCAGAGGCTTCACTAAAATCTGATTCATCGCCACCAACCATGATGGTCAATGAAGCGTTTTTAGCACCGATATCACCACCAGAAACAGGGGCATCAAGCATACTCATTTTAGCGGCTTTCGCTTGCTGATATAAAGAAATTGCTAAAGAAGGGGAAGAAGTGGTCATGTCGATGATGAGTGTTCCTTTTGGGGCAAACATAAAAATTTGTTGGGCTACAGACTCTACATCGCTTGGATAACCAACCATCATCATGACGACATCCGCCTCTTTAACTGCTTCTTCGATCGAATCGACGAGTCTGGCTTTATCAGCTAAATCCAGTGCTTTTTGTTTACTGCGTGTATAAATGGTGATCGGATATCCAGCGTTGATCAAATGGGTGACCATCGCATGTCCCATCACTCCAGTTCCTATCCAAGTGATTTTCTTCATAGGTGCTCCTTAATTTATGCTCTAAAGATTATGACAACAGGGGTGAATAATGTTTTGGCTTCAAAGGTATCTCCATGTTCTAAATCACCATGAGTCAAGCCTAAGTTAAACCATTTCGAACGTTGAGCAGATGTTCCGTGGGTAAAAGTATCTGGATTGACATAACCTTGACCTTGCTGTTGCAATCGATCATCACCGATCGCAGATGCTGCTGCCAGAGCTTCCTCAACGTCACCAGCTTCTAAATAGCCATAGCCTTGGACATAATGTGCCCATACACCTGCTAAATAATCAGCTTGTAATTCTAGTCTTACTGACAATTCATTGGCTTCAGTCTGACTGACTTTGGATTGTAAAGTATGAACTTCTTGTAGGATACCCAATTGATTTTGAACATGGTGTCCTACTTCATGCGCAATGACATAAGCCATCGCAAAGTCTCCTGGGGCTTTAAATCTCAGTTCCAATTCATCAAAGAAAATTAAATCGATATATACAGACTCATCTTCAGAACAATAGAATGGTCCAACATCAGATGTCGCATTACCGCAGGCGGACTGAACAGAACCGCTGTATATGATTAATTGTGGCTCTTTATAGTCTTCACCATAGGTACTAAAGATTTCATTCCAAACGGTTTCCGTATCTGCCATAACAACCGATACAAACTCAGTGAGCTCAGCAACCCGTTCTTTACTGAGTGAACTTGCCTGACCTTGGCCTCCCAACATACTATTTATCAAGATGGTTGGATCTCCGGTCAAAAAGGCAATCACCAAGACGACGACTAAACCCATGCCGCCTCCCGCAACCATACCTCCAGAACCCCCTCGTGTTTGAACATTCCTACTTGTGGCTCTACCACTCGTTCGCATATATTTACCTCAAGAAACCTATCTTTCTATCTCTATTCTATCACTTATCTAAATAAGACAGACATTTAGAAATAAACTCATAAAAACCCTTCTGTTTATGAAGGGTCAAGTCAATTCTTTTTAGTTGAGTTTCTAAGATATACAAACCAATATACACCTCCAACAAACACAGCTCCACCTACGATATTACCTAAGGTTACAGGCAATAAATTCTGGATCAAGAACGAATTCCAATTCAAGGCTGCTAGTTTTTCAGCACTTACCCCAAGATCCATTGCAGCTTGAGCCCATTGTGGATTGCCTTTTGCGAATATTCCAGCTGGGATATAATACATATTGGCAATACTGTGTTCAAAACCTGAAGTAATAAACAACCAAATAGGAAAGAAGATAGCCCAGATCTTACCGGAGATGTCTTTGGCTCCAGTTGCCATCCATACCGCCAAACAGACCAACCAATTACACATGATTCCTAAATAGAATGCTTGAGAAAAACTTAAGCCTACTTTATAGGACGCGATCTTGATGGTGATGGCTCCTAAATCATTGGCCCCACTGTTAAACAAACCAGATTCATTCATCATATAAGCAATCAGGACTGAACCAACAAAGTTGCCTAAATATACAAAGAACCAATTTCTCAGCATCGCTTTAAGTTTGATTCGTTTTGCTAAAACACCTGCAAATATTAACGTATTGCCTGTAAAGAGTTCACCGCCTGCAATCACAACCAACATCAAACCTGTCCCAAATATCGCTCCAGCCAAAGCTTTACCTAAGCCATAAGTTTCAGGTTTAGCAAACAAATTGAAAGCAGCCATATTTGATCCTTCAGATGCAAAAGCAATAAACACACCCGCTAAAATGCCCAATAGGAATAAATTTAGGGCAGAATACTGTGTCTTCTTAATACCGATTTGAATTGTAGTCTCAGTAATTTCTGCAGGAGTCAGATATTGTGGTTCATTCATACAAGTTTCCTTTAAGTTGTCCTTCTCGATTATAACATTCTAGTTTGTTGGCGACAAATGAAGTCATAAGGTCATGGTATAATAAAGTCAAAATAATGAGGTCAAGTATGAATCAAAGTTTTGAAATATTTCCCAAAATCATCATCAGCAATACTTCAACCTCAATTACGATAAAATCCATAAACAATGATTTTATGCTTAAAGACGATGAACTTGTTTTGATTCGTCATACTCCACTAAGAAGAATATCCAATATGGGTGCCTATGAGTCTTGTGTGGATCAAATGGGTTATCCAAAATCAGGCAGCATTTCATTTACATTATTTTTTAAAGATCAACAAGAACACAAAATAGAAATGATCATCCCTAAGCAAGAAACCATAGAATTTAGATTGTACTCTGTTTCAGAAGATTTGTGGAAACTGACTCCTTATAAAGGAGATTTACATATGCATACGACACGCTCTGATGGACGTGAAGAGCCAGCATTCGTAACAGCCATGTGTCGAAAGATCGGTCTTGATTTTATGGCAATCACAGATCATGGTCAGTATGCACCTTCCTTAGAAGCTAAAGCTGCTTTTCATGGTTTGAAACTGGACATGTCGATTGAATCTGGAGAAGAAGTTCACGGCAAAAACAATTCTGTTCACATCATCAATTTCGGTGGAGATTTTAGTGTTAACGAGTGGATGCATGATCATCAAGAAACACTCAATGAATTGATTGAATCCAAGATGGCAAAGATCACTAATGTGGGTGATGAAAAATCTCGTTTTGAGATCGCATGTAGTGAAATCATATTCGATAAGATACGTGAAGGCCATGGTTTGGCCATTTTTTGTCATCCATATTGGCAGATTAATTCAGGGTATTACATATCAGAAGCAGTCAATACCTATATGATGGATCATCAACCTTATGATGCCTTAGAAGTCATTGGGGGCTATCGTCCCTATGAAGAAGAATCAAACACCCTTCAAATTGCCCGATACCATGAAGAAAGAGCGAAAGGAAAAACTGTTCCAATTGTGGGAGTATCTGATGCCCATGGCTGTTTTAATGAACTTTTTGGATGGTTTTATACTGTCGTATTCGCTAAATCAAACAAACGTGATGACGTTATCGAGGCTATTAAGTCTTGTCTTAGTGTTGCTGTAGAAAACATACCAAATGAATCAATCAGACCTGTGGGTCCCTTTGAACTGGTGATGTATACTCTGTATTTGACACGTGAAGTATTCCCGCTTCATGACGCTCTGTGTTATGAAGAAGGACAATGGATGATGAAGTATTATGAAGGGGATATGCAAGCAATTCAAGAACTCGAAAAAAGACATGGTAAAGTCGAACAATTGTGGAAGAAGATTTTTGGAAGATAAAAATTTATAAAGGATATCAATCTTGTCTGGTTTTGTTTTAATGATATCGAGGGTACACATGCAAGACTTAATTCTAATCATCTTATTCTTTGTTTTGATCAACTTGTTAGGATATACCTTAATGGGTATGGATAAAAGTTATGCTCAAAAACAGTCATACAGGATATCTGAAAAGACGCTTTTACTAATCGCATTGTTTGGAGGAGCCATCGGTGTTTATCTAGGAATGATGCATTTCCATCATAAAACTAAGAAGCCCTTATTCAATCAAGGAGTTCCTGTGATGATCATCATCAATATATTTATGCTAGGAGTATTTATCACTTCAAAACTAGGCTAAAAAGAGAAACCATCACAGGTTTCTCTTTAAATGACATTCATTTTTCTTATTCAATATGATAAAGAGAATTTGGATTAAACTGTTGTGTTTTTATCATGGCTTGAAAATGTAGATGACACCCAGTTGAAACACCAGTTGTTCCAACATGACCAATGAGTTGTCCTTTATTGACCTTATCTCCTGTTTTAACAGTAAGATCCTTCATATGCAGATACGTTGTTTTTAATCCTAATCCATGATCAATGACTACCGTATTTCCAGTTAAAATCAAAAATCCTGCATAATCTACTTTACCAGAATTACTGGCAGAAACATCTGTTCCACAACTGATCGCATAATCGATACCGCTATGTCTTGATGGAGTTTTAGCCCCATTTATGAAACGCATGTCACCGAAATTTGAGGAAATGCGCGCATTGATGACCGGGACGATGAAGTTGCCTTGCCAGTATTCAACAGGTTCAGCAGTTGCATACAAAGGATGGATCGTGGCTCTGAATTCATTGATTGCGACTGGATTACCTGTCGTATTTTTAATGATTGTAGCGTCGATTGAGAAATATTGTTTATTAAAATCATATGCTTTAACATCAAGCGTATACACATATGTTTTGTTGTTGATGGTAATGGTTAAGGGATATGATTTTGCCTCAGTTTTGAATTCCATTGGTAGATAAAATCGTGCTGTATAAGTTTGTTGTAATATCACAGAAGGGCTAAATTGATTCTGTACTTCGATGGTACTGTTTTGTTTGATGTTAGAGATATCGATGATCAATACTTCTCCTTGATAAGGCGTTAGATTACTGATGGTGATGTTGGGCAGATTATTAACATCTACGAAGAATTCATAATGAGCAATTGACCAGTCTAGTTTTTCATCGATTTCGACTTTATATTTGCCATCTTCATCAAAAACTAAGGTTTGACTGCCTCTGGAGACGATTACTTTTTGACTTGGTGTCGTCACTTTGACGTTCGTTTCTGGATTGACAAGCAAGTTATTTACGATTTGATCGGTATTAAACGTTAAAACCTCGTCTTGATTATACTTATGATCAAAAGGTATCAGTCCACCAAGGACAGAGTATTCAACAGTAGCGGTTTTATATTCTATTGCTTGATCATTAAATGTAAAAACCTGAATCGAAGGTTCACTTTTAATGATTTGATTATATTCATAATAGGCATATGTTCCTGTTGCAAGTGCTAAAGCAACCAAGACAATGCCAACTTTAGTAATAAATTTCATATGGCTCCTTAATGATAAAGTAAAGAATAATCTTGACACCATCATTTTAGCATTGTTTTCTTATGAAACCAATTAGGCAAGACTTATCTTTTTGTATCAATCCATTAAAAAACCCAAATCTTTGAAAATGATCTGGGCTTTTGAGTGTAATTTATCGTGTATAAACGACTTTTCCATTGACCATGGTCATCGTGACTTGAACATCTTTGATCTGAGCATAGTCTTGTTGGAAGATGGGTTGATCGATGACAATTAAGTCAGCCATATATCCAGGAAGCAGTCTGCCCTTATGATCTTCTTCAAAACTTGCATATGCACCACCAATGGTTAAGTTGTCAATTGCGGTTTCTAAGTCGACTTTTTCATTAGGGTAGAATCCATTTTCAGGGAAAGATTTTAGGTCTTGGCGATTGATGGCACAATGGATGTTGTTAAAGACATTGAGACCCTCAACTGGTGAATCGGTTCCATAGGCCACATGCAATCCCAATTCTTCCATGGTCCCAAACGCATATGAGGTTGATGCAAGACCTTGTCCTACCCGATCTTCTACGATATGCATGTCGTAATGTAAAAAGATGGGTTGAACATAGGCTAAGATATCAAGTGCCTTGAATCGATTTAAAATGGGCATGTCTGTGATCTGACAATGGATGATACCATGTCTGTTTTTGTTTTCTGTTTGTATGACGTTTTGATAGCTGTTTAAGACTTGTGTTATGGCTCCATCACCAATTGCATGGATTGCGACTTGAATGTTGTTTTGATCTGCTAGATTAATAAATTCATCCAAAACACTTGAGGTCATGCATTCAATGCCTCGAGTTGATGGATCATCATGATAAGGTTGACGCATTTTAGCAGTACGAGCACCTAAAGAACCATCGATAAATATTTTTAGTGGACCATAACGATTGAATTGATTTTCACCTTGATGATAACCACTTTGAATTCTTGCATATAAGGTATCAATATCTGTGAAACAAAGCTGATGATAAATACGAACCGTTGGATTTAATGCAGAATAGTGCCGATAAGTTTCTTCAATGGCACTGCCTTCTTCTGACCCGACTGTGATATCGTTGGTTTGAACAGAAGTGATGCCGTATTGATTGGCGATTTGACTGATACTGGTCAGTAAATTTAAACGATCTTGGCTGGATAAAGGCTCACGCAAAGATGATAATAAGTCGATTGCATTTTCTCTGAAGACACCATTAGGTTGACCTTGTGCATCTAGATCGAATTGTCCACCGTCAACTTGAGGGGTCAAGGCATGGATGCCTAAGATTTCAAGTGTTTTTGAATTTACGGATACCACATGTCCACAAGCCCTTGAGAAGACGATAGGGAAGTCTGTGCTGATGCGATCAAGATCAAGACGGTTGATCAAACGTGGTTCCGTTTCAAAATAATCTTGATTCCAGCCCCTCCCAAACAAAGCTTTACCTTGGGCTTCAGGATGATTATTGATGAACTGTTGAGCACGTTCAATGATCATGTCGATTGATGTTGCACCATAGAGTTCAACGGTTTGAAAGGCAACCGAACTCATGTAGAAATGGAGATGTGAATCATTGAACCCTGGTAAAACGGTCTTACCTTGTAGATCGATCAATGTGACATCTTGATCTTGGTGAGCCAGAAGTTCTTGATCTGAACCACATTTTAGAATGTAGCCATCTTCAATCAAAAGTGCAGAAGTAAATTGTCCTCTTTGTTGATAAATATGACCGTTATAAAGTAGTTGTCTCATGGTTTCTCCTATTGAGTTTGAGATTTGGGAATAAAAAGATAAATCAAACATTCCATCAAACGGGTGATGTAAAGTAGTACTTACATCTAATGTAACTCAGAATAAACGATTCGCAGATTGACATAAAAAAGAGTAATGTTTCTCCTTATGGCTTAATGTAGGCATATCCTTCGTGTTGGCGAATCACAAGCTCTTCTACACCAGCTTTGACGATCTGAATTTTTGTAAAAAGAGATATTGGATCAATCTGAAAGGCAATCAGTGCATTATTACAGGCAACAAATAATACCTTTCTTTGAATCAGAGTATCCATTTTATCCAGATTTTCTGCATTATTTGGCTTATTGACATAAGCTAAAACAGCTTCTGCGTTTGCAACAACTTCAATCGTGATGGATTGATCTTCAAGTGCTGCTAGTAAATTGCTCACATTACCTAATGTCAACTTCCATTTGGTCATCTCGTCGATATGAAATACTACTTTTAGTTTATCCATTAGGACCTCGCTTTGTTTATGCATTCTATAAGAGAATACTCTCAATAAATAAAGACCCGTACACCAAATATACCACTTAATTGTGTGAATGGGTCTTTATTTAGGAATCTAGGTTTTAGGTTTCATAGCGTCTTAATGATGGCTTTATCAGCTTCACTAAGCGTAAAATCAAAGAGTTCGAGATTTTGCTTTTGTCGAATTGGATCGGTTGATTTAGGGATGACCACGACATTTCTTTGAACTTGATACCCCAATACGACTTGTGCCCAGGTTTTGTTGTATTGGGCACCGATCTTTTCAAGTTGTGCTTTGGCTTCTTCAGATACTTTTTTTATTGGGCTCCAAGCTTGAACAACGACGTTATTTTTCTGACAGTATTTAATCAATTCATCTTGCCAAAGACTAGGGTGAGATTCGATCTGATTGATGGCTGGTTTGATGCGACTGTGTTCTAGAAGATAAGCTAAGTGTTCAACTTTGAAGTTGGATACACCAATGGCTTTCAATATTCCTTTATCAACATAGTTTTCTAATACCTTCCAAACTCGCACGATATCCTCAAGATTGTCCCAAGGATGATGAATCAAATAGAGGTCGATATAATCTGTATCCAGTGCTTTTAAGCTTGCATGAATCGTTTCTTCGACCTTTTGGTCTGTTTCAGTATATTCAGGCGAACCAGGGATCTTAGAGGTCAAAAATACTTGTGAACGATCTAGTCCTGATCTTTTAACTGCTAAGCCAATGACGCTTTCATTTCGATAAGCGACAGCCGTATCTAGTAAACTATAACCTACGCGTAATGCGCTTTCTAATTCTGTTGTATCATTGTTGATGGCACCTTTAAAATCATGGTTTTCTTTACCAAAGGTATTGGTTCCTGATCCTACCAATGGGATCTTTATTCCAGTGTTTAATGTGATTGTGTTCATAAATATGCCTCCTCTACGATTAGTTTATGCGATAAAGTAGGTTTCTCCAAGTAAATTGACTATAAGTAAAATCTCGGATGTTTTAATATGCATACAAAACTTCATCATTAGTGAAAGTATCTAACATGCTATAATTTTGATATCAGAAATAACTGTCTTATCAGGTTTGTTTAGATAAGACGAATGCTTCATCGAGGAGAAACAATGGCACTCTATAAATTGGCTCCAGTATTCAAAGAAATGATTTGGGGAGGAAGTAAACTGAAGACTGATTTCGAGTTTTCTTTCACATCCAATCAAATAGGGGAAGCATGGGTCATTAGTGCTCATCAAAACGGAGATTGTTTGTTTACCACAGGTGAATTTACCGGGCAAGCTTTATCTGAAGTTTATAAACAAAATCGCAAACTTTTTGGCCATGGGGACAACATGAAGTTTCCATTGTTGGTCAAGATCATTGATGCAAACCAGAATCTTAGCATCCAAGTTCATCCTGATGATGAGTATGCTTTGCTTCATGAACAATCTTACGGTAAAACAGAATGCTGGTTTATTTTGGATTGTCCACCAAAAACACCATTGATCATTGACCATCATGCAGAAAATCATCAAGAATTGGTTGATGCAGCGCACAATGGATCGATCTTAGATAAACTGAGTGTCATTGAGATAGAAAAGGGCGATTTCTTTTTTATTCCCGCTGGAACGATCCATGCGATTTGTGCCAATACTATTTTGTATGAAGTTCAGCAGAATTCAGATGTGACGTATCGTTTATATGATTATGAACGCGTGGATATACAAGGCAATCCTCGTCAACTTCATTTAGAAAAAGGATTGGACGTAATTCAATCAAATAAGTCTCAAATCAAACCTGTACCAGATATTAAACAACTTCCTTCTGCTACAATTACAACTTTAGTAAAAAGCAAGTATTTCTCATTAACGAAAATTGAGAACCGTGGTTTGTTAGATTACGAACTTGAAGGAGAGTTTTCACTTGTTGGATGTATAGAAGGGGAATTGACCATCAATGACATTCTTTTTAGCAAAGGTGAACATGCGATCATCACTCATGATACACGCCACATCATCCTTAATGGACATGGGATTGCGTTGATTAGCACACCTGGTGAAATCTTACTTTAGGGTGACTTAAAACGAATGATTACTTTCTCATTCATTATTTGATATGAATATGATTGGACTGTTATCTTTAATTGATATAGTATATTAAAATATAGGTCGGTTCTTAATGGCTAAGGTTGATGTCATAGTATTTAAAAATAATGATGTGGAATTGAAGTAGCGTTGGTTATTTCAAGACATATTTCGAATGTTATAAATGAAAGTTAATTGGATGGATCGATTTCTGTGCAAATAATGTACAGAAGTAATACCTTTAGATCGGATAAGCAATCATCCGAGAATATCGATCTCGAACCATAATTGATGAAAGGAAATAGTAAATGAGATCCAAAATTCTAGATTATGTCGATTTTGAAAAGGCAAATGATTTACTTGAAGGTTTCAATAAATCAACAGGTTTTGTAACTGCCATTCTAGATCTTGATGGGAATGTATTGTCGAAATCAGGATGGAGACAAATCTGCACTGAATTTCATCGCAAGAATCCAAAAACTGCTGTGAGTTGCATAGCAAGCGATACGATATTAGCCAACAAGATGTTACTAGGTGAAAAATATCATTTTTACAAGTGTCATAATGGATTGATTGATGTCGCAATCCCTATAGTCATAAGAGGAGAGCATATTGCTAATCTTTTTACTGGTCAATTCTTTTTTGAAGAGCCTGATATTTCTTTCTTTAAGGATCAAGCCAAACGAAACGGATTTGATGAGAGGCCTTATCTTAAGGCTCTTAAGGAAGTACCTGTAGTTTCAAAAGAAAAAGTTGAATTTGCCATGAATTTTTTGAAAGACATAACACAATTGATAATTGAGATGACCGCTGAAAAATTAGATCAATTAGAGCTCACAGAAATGATAAAAGAAAGAGAAGCAGCTCTTCTTGAGAGTCAAAGTCAACTAAAGCAGACTGTGGATGATCTATTAGAATCACAGCAACTTGCCCATTTGGGAACATGGAGGTTGGATCTAGCGACGAATCGGGTTGTGTGGTCGGATGAACTTTATAAAATGCAAGGGTTTGATCCAACCTTCCCACCACCACCCTACACGGAACACATGAAGATATTCACTCCACAAAGCTGGGAGAAACTTTCTTCCTCCCTAGAGCAAACCAGAACAACGGGAATCCCATACGAACTAGAACTCGAAATGGCGATAAAAGGTAAACCTTCAGGATGGATGTGGGTGCGTGGTGAGGCTGTTAAAGATTCAACAGGTAGAATCACAGAACTTCGGGGTGCTGCCCAAGATATTACCGTAAAAAAACAAAACGAGGAAAATATTAGAAAGCAAAATGAGATAATGTCTTCATTATTAAGAGTCCTTCCTGTGGGTGTTTTTATGGTGGATGCTGTTGATGGTAAACCATTTCTCGCCAACGAAAAAGCGAAGGAATTGCTTGGAAGAGGAGTCCTCTTTGATGCCAATCAACAAAACCTTTCTGAAGTCTATAAGTCACACAAGAAAGGGCACAAAGATCCATATCCCATTGAAGAGATGCCCATAATAAAGGGGATGAAAGGCACAGATTCATATATCGATGATATGGTGGTTGAACGCCCTGATGGGTCAGAAATACTGTTAGAGGTATTCGGCACATCAATACTAGACGATAAGTCCAAACCTTGGGCTAGTCTTGTAACCTTTACAGATATTACAAAACGAAAAGAAATGGAAATTCAGTTAATTAACAGTGAGGAAAAGTTTGCTAATTTATTCAAAAGAGCTCCACTTGGATATCAATCACTGGATGAAAATGGGAATTTCTTGGAAGTGAATGAGGCTTGGTTATCAACCCTTGGCTATGAATTTGATGAGGTTATCGGAAAATGGTTTGGTGATTTTCTTGCGGACGCATATGTTGAACCCTTTAGAGAAAGATTTCCGCTTTTTAAAAGCTTAGGTAAGATTCATTCTGAATTTATCATGAAACATAAAGATGGCACGTTTAGGGTTATCAGTTTCGAAGGAAGAATTGGCTATAAATCAGATGGAAGTTTTGAAAAAACCCATTGTATTCTTCAAGACATCACTGAGAAAAAAATGACTGAGGAGAAAATTGTTGAAAGTGAACAGACCTATAAAGCGTTGCATGAATTCTCCGGTGTAGGGATCGTATATTATACTAGCGATGGTCATGTTATTTCGTACAATCAAAAAGCTGCCGCAAATATGGGCGGTTCAAGTGATGTGTATGTTGGAAAAAGTTTATTTGACCTTTTTCCTAAAGAAACTGCGGATCACTATCTTGAAAGAATTAAGAAATGTATTTCTTCAGAGACTCCTCAAAATTATGATGATCTGGTTAAGCTTCCCACCGGGGACCTATGGTTTTTTAGCACTTATACCTGTATTCTGGATGTCGATGGAAATGTAAAAGGAGTTCAGATCATTTCGCAGGACATTTCAGAAATCAAAATTAAAGAGAAGAAAATTGAATATTTGAGTTACCATGATCAATTGACGGGTCTGTATAATCGTCGTTTTTTTGAAGAAGAATTGCTGAGGCTTGACACCTCAAGAAATTTACCATTAACCATTGCGATGGGGGATGTCAACGGATTAAAGTTGGTTAATGACTCCTTTGGACATCAAATAGGTGATCAATTATTGATTAAAGTTGCAGAAGTACTTAGGAAAGCATGTAGAGAGGATGACATCATTGCTCGTATGGGTGGTGATGAATTCTCTGTTCTCTTACCAAAAACTGACGAAGCAGATGCAGAAAAGATCATCCAAAGAATAAACGGATATTTATCACTTGAGAAAATTGGCCCGTTGGATATTTCAGTTTCAATCGGCTATGAGACAAAATATGAAGCAGAACAAAGCATCGACAAACTCATAAAGAAAACAGAAGATCACATGTATCGTCATAAACTGAATGATAGTGCTAGTCTGCGATATAAGACCATCAATCGGATCATGGCTACATTGCTTGAAAAGAACATACGGGAACAGAAGCACTCTGAACGAGTAAGTTCTATCTGTGTTGAAATTGCATCGGCTATGAGGTTTGGGAAAGATGAGATCAATCACATTAAAACAGCAGGGCTAATGCACGATATTGGGAAAATTGGGATTGATGAGAGTATTTTAAATAGTAAAACTATATTATCTAATGATGAGTGGAAAGAGGTGAAAAAGCACAGTGAAATCGGATTTAGAATATTGAACTCCGCTCCGGAATTTTTGGATATCGCAGAAGCCGTTTACTCTCATCATGAGCGTTGGGATGGCAAAGGCTATCCACGTGGAATAAAAGGTGAATCAATATCTATTTTTGCCCGAGTAATCACAATAGCTGATGCTTTCGATGCGATGATCTCTGAGCGACCCTATAGAGCGTACAAAAAATCAATGAGTATAGATGATGCGATCAATGAGATCAAGAAAAACGCCGGCACTCAGTTTGACCCGAAAGTTGCAAGGGTTTTTATTGAAAAAGTTTTGAATGCTGAATGGTAAAGAAGTTTGAGCCTTATCAATGAATGGAGTCGAAACGAGGAATAACAGAGTCAATGATTACTGAAATATGTGAGAAAAAAGGATTCGATTTTCTCGAAAAATATCGAATCCTTTTTTCTCGTTTCAATACTTCAAGAGAAATAAGTTAGGTTTAAATTACAATTCGTCTTTAAATGGGAATAGTTTAGACTTGGCGGGTATTTGTACCAAGGCGAAGAACCTGAGATGTGAGTTATGGACTTCCAATACCTTCAAGATCCAGTGTTTCAAGGGTGTTTTGTTCCTTTATTTCCCGTCTCTTTCACTTTATGTTGTTATTTGTATGGTCATAGAATTGATTAAAATCTCCTCTGTAAATAGGATTTAATATCAATTTTAGCCTACGATTTGATAATTCTTATGTATATTATACATTTATCTCAATAACTCAAAAAAATCGTTTATCAAAAGCAATTGTATGCCTGCTACAGACATGTTAAGATGTTCAAAGATAGACTATATTCTTCGTAAAGGTGATCTTTGTTGCTAATACAAATGCACGTGGTATTAATTATCACATATTAGGCAAAAAGGAGGATACTGTGAAGAATCATACCATCGGAAGAATGACACTTTGTGTCATGGTAACCATTCTTTTCATTATGGCTTTTACTATAACAGGATGCTCAAAGGTACCAAAAGAATCGGACATCGATGATCCCATAGAAGATCCCGATGTAATTGTCAAGTTTGAAGGTAAATATATAGATGTACACACCCATATTTCACCTACAGGCATGTCTTTTGAGCAAATAATTAAGAATATGGATACTGAAGGGATAGATAAAATGGTAGTAATGAGTGTTCCGGCAGGTAAAAATGATACCCAGGAGCATTATGGGGTACCAGAGGCAGCTGAAAAATACCCTGATAGATTTATAGTGTTATATGGTGGTGAAGCAATTACTATGCTTGAGACAGCTGCAACAACTGGTAAGTACACCAAAGCTGAGGAAAAGAGGTTTGCTTCATTATTGGAACAGGCAATGAGTTCGGGAAATTATAAAGGTATCGGAGAAATCGGATTACGGCACTTTATTCCCAAAAACGAAAGCGATGCTATCGACTTAACAATCTCTGGTGATCATCCTTGGATGTTTATTATGAGTGATATTGCGGCCAAGTATAATGTGCCTATCGATGTACATATGGAAGCAACGACTGAAACAGTAAAGGGGCTGGAAAGTCTTCTTGCTCACAACAAAAATACGATTATTATATGGGATCATGCTGGTTGGGGAAATACAGATATGGCAACTCCTCAATTGATTAGTCAACTGATGGAAAAATATCCTAACTTGTACTCAAGCATTAAAATTAGAAAGGATAAAACTACACCTTCCAATGTCAGCATTTTTAATAGTGATAAACAAATAACACCTGAATGGATATCGCTTTTTAAGAAATACCCAGACCGCTTTATGATTGGAAGTGATATCAAAGCTGGTATTAGAGAAGATGAATTCACTTTTGTTAAAGACCACCTCAAACTGCTAAGCCAATTACCACCTGATATTTTAAAAAAAATCGAAAGAGAAAATGCAGAAAAGATTTTTCAGATAAACTAATCAGATTAGGAGTATGTTGAGAAAATGGGACTCCCTTTGTAAAATGTCATAGTGGTAGACTATCACCTTAATTTCAGCAATACTCCGATTATACAAGACGTTTAAGATGATAAAGAAGTTGATTATATTTGTTGATTTAAAATGTACTTGAAGGCAGGAAAAGCTGGAGAGATTAAATAATTCAATCCCTCACTTGATCCATCTGGATTGCTCTTCTTTTTGCATTTAAGTTTGTATGACCATTTGTATGGTCAACGAATCTATTTAGTTAATACCAAAATTATTCCACAAGACGGGAAAACAAACCACAATTTCAATTAAACTTAAGGAAATGAAGATGTCCAATAATCTGTATAATACATAATGTGTACGATATTCCTCAAATCTTGATTGTTATAATAAACACATAAAAGAACCCGTTATTGACAATATTCTAGTTAGATTTAAAAGTGAAGATGGTCACGAAAGCTTAGATGTAAATTTTGATCCTGCTCATGAAACAGTTTGGTTGACGCAGACGCAAATTGCTGATCTTTTTGAAACAAGCATTGATAATGTCGGGCTTTACCTAAAAAACATTTTTGATGAAGCTGACTAGATGAGTATTCAACTACCGAGGATTTCTCGGTAGTTCGAAACGAAGGATCCAGAAAGGTCAAGAGACAGATAAAGCACTATAACTTGGACGCCATTTTGTCTGTCGGTTATCGAGTAAAATCGAAGCAAGCAACAAAATTTAGAAAATGGACCAACGGGATATTATCTGTCTACCTACAAAAAGATACATTATTAACCAATCCAAGATTAGGATTCCTAATTTTGCCGAGATCACTCAAATGTTGGATGTGCACCGACAATTTGATGGTGATTTACCATTAAGCTGGAATGATGTCCTACAATTCCTAATCGCCTACAATAGAGGTCTTTCTATTCTTGATGATTATGATCATCGGACATTTGAAACACCTGAAGGAATTCATGATACCTATCTGATCAATTACATCGAATGTCTCGATATCATTCATCGAAGCAAATTTTCTGGGAAAAGTGATAATTTTGCTAGAGAACGCGATCAGTCTTTTAACTCAAGTATATCTACAATCTATCAAACTTTCGATGGGAAGGAACTATATCCGACTTTAGAATTGAAAGCGGTAAATCTGCTTTATTTGATCACAAAGAATCACATGTAGCATTGACCATTCTAATCGCAGCATATGATCCAAAGGACAAAGAACTGCTTATCAACCTGATCTTAGTTATCATTGGATAAATTAATCATCTAGGGAAGATCTAATAGAGGGGTGACATAGTTCACATATAGGAGCGGAATAGTGACTCTACACATTTGGAACTATTCCTATAGAAGGATTGATGGGATTTATTGATTTTCAATACTTGAAAGCCTGAAAAAGTTGGGAAAATCAACTAATTCCTGATACAATCGGATTAATCTGTTTATATAATTTAGATATTTATGTTCAACGTATGGTCAAAACACTCTAAAACATAAGAAAACCCGCTTATTAACGGGTTTGTTAACTGTGGCGGAGGACATGAGATACTCTCAATATCATTTCTAATCGTTTCAAACTCGTTCTAATCCATATAAAATCAGGGTATATGCTTTCTAATCGTTTCTATTTGTTTCTCGAATTGTACCCATTATTATACCCAATAAACACTATGCATAAAGATGTGGACGGATTGATCATTGTACTTATACAACTATTAAATTGTGACTCTACAAAAGTGGACATATTCCATTATTTGAGAGATATAGAAAAGAATGGAGTTTTTTAAAAATAATGGCGTTACTTAACAGAATAGGACCTGATGGATCACAAACCTTTATATCATAAGCAGTTTCTGCGTTTTCACGTTTTGGTTCGTGAATGATGCAATCGTGGTTTTCGTCTTCTGAAGGAATACCATCAGTTTTTCTTGGTTATCCATCCCAATGAAACGCCGCATGAACAGATAGAGTGCGAGATAGCGATTCAGATATTTCGAGGAAACACTCGATAAAATCGATATAAGTTTTTGAATCCAGAATGCATATTGTTCACAGTATTCAGATGAAGTACCTCTGTATATTCATGGTGATCCGAGACGATCATGCTCGTCAATTGATGCTGTTTAATCAGTTTATAGTTTGAGAAGAGTCCATCGTTGATTAACATCGATTTCTCTTTGATGGAAGAGCCATCATACTTCAATCACTTCCTGTGAACTGGGTTTCGCCCGGTTGCTGCATTGCGCTACTTCGCTGCCGATCCGATTGGTTCCCATGAAGATACACAGTTTCTCTTCGGACAACCCACTTTTCTCGGCGGATTCACCATGTTTACGTGCTTTTCGTCCTTCGGTTCGTTTAATCCCTTTATAACTGTTAGAAACGTGTTCATTGAATTGAATGAAATCGAGGATTTCACGGTAACGTTTCTCTTTTTGAAAGGAAGTAAGTTAATGATTCGGGATGTAATGTCTTGATTTATCATGTGAACCTCATGTGCTTGGTTCATTATTAACTGAATTTCCTCAAATCACTGTCCGCCAAATAGGACATTAACGATTCAGGTCTTATTCTGTTAAGTAACGCCTTGTTTTATATCGATTTACAACCAATCAAGAATTAATCTCATTATTATATTGCGCATATGTAAGCGCTATGATAAACTTGAATCAAAGTTAATAAGACTGTAAAGAAACAGAGAAACAGGCAAGGAAGTATGATTGCTTTTTTATTGTTTGTTTACAGCGGACTTAGGGAGGAATAACATCATAATGAGGAAGATTCAAGCATTGACTAACGAAAGAGACGAAAATTCATTTCTTGAGCTATACTTGACATGCAAGAAATCTCCTTTGTTAAGAGTCGTAACTCATTGACTCAGTGAATATGAAAATATATAATGTATTTAATGCAATTAGTTTAATAGGATATTAATTACTACATACATTAACTTATCGGTACCTTGTTACACAATCGACCGAAAATTTTTTTTGGAAAGGATGTAAGCGCTAACATATGAATGAAATACTAGAGAATCTTCGGGTCAAGAACCCCCACATCCAAATCCATTCCGTATACGATCCTGAGTTTAATCGATTTGGGGAAGTACTGGATGTCAGTGAATTTGGTGATTTGATTAGATATTTAGAGTTACACACAACTGTGCCTAGTGTGGGCAATGAATATGTACCGCATCGGGCTGAATTGGGAGATATAGTTTCTGATATCTCCGTCATACACAACACCTTCGGGAGGGTGCCGTTAGAATACGGCTACGTCAACGGGAACAACTCCAAACTCAATGCCCTTGAATTCCACAAAAGTTCTGAAATCAATGTATGTGTCACACCGCTTGTATTACTGCTTGCTCATATAGAGGATATTGATGATTCGAGTTTTCACTCCTCTAAAGTGACCGCATTCTATATTCCCCAAAATACAGCAATCGAAGTTTATTCAACGACTTTGCACTTCTCTCCTTGTAAAGTAATTGATTCAGGGTTTAAGTGCGCGGTCATTCTACCTTATGGGACCAATATGGAATTTGTTAGTGCCAAAGGCAATCAAGGAAAATATAGTAAGTTTCTATTTAAGACAAACAAATGGCTGCTAAATCACCCGGAAAACACTCGAATGGTTGAACTCAATGCAATCAGCGCGATACATGGGGAAAACATTGAAATCTACTATTAATGGAGGAAGACATGTTAATACTTGAAAAGAATAAAGATCGGTTGAGTGTGATGTTCAAAGATGAGTGCATCCTTGAACATTCAAATGATCAACCGTTTGTATTTGTTGGGCGAGGAAATGAAACAATTGAAAGCTATCGTGGCAACTATCAAATCGAAGACCGATTAGAGAGTCGGATTCCACTGACAGAAACACAGATAATTGAAAACAGTTGTGTATTCTCAAGTCATGGAGTGTCTCTGACCGTTGAATTCCTCATTGTGAGTCAACGGTTGACCATGAAATTCTCATGCAACAAAGCCGACGTCAATCGCTTCTGGATCCGAATGAAAGCAGATGCCAGTGAAAAAGTATACGGGTGTGGAGAACAAGCCTCCTACTTCAACTTAAGAAACAGAAAATATCCGCTCTGGACCTCTGAGCCTGGCGTTGGACGCGATAAATCATCACTGACTACATTCTATGCGGATAAAGTGGATAAGGCCGGTGGGGACTACTACACGACCTATTATCCGGAACCAACCTTCGTATCTACCCGGAAATACTGGTTACATGTGGAATCGACAGCCTATGCTGAGTTTGATTTTCGATCACCGGATTTTCATGAATTGATGTTTTGGGAAGTTCCCTGTGAACTGACACTAAATTTTAGTGATAGTTACCTTGAACTCTTGACTGACCTGACCGAGTTTACAGGACGACCGCCGATGCTGCCTGACTTCTTACACGATGGTATCATCCTAGGTGTTCAAGGCGGCATGGAAACCGTACGCAAATACAAAGACCTTGCTCTTGAAAATGGTATTAAAGTCAACGGCCTTTGGGTTCAAGACTGGGTCGGACACCGCTTTACCACTTTTGGAAAGCGATTGTACTGGAACTGGGTGCTCAATGAGAAACTATACCCCAATTTAAAGGATGAGATCGCTGAGCTAAATAAGGAAAACATCGCCTTTCTGACCTATATCTGCCCATTCTTACTGGAAAACGAAACGCTGTTCAACGAAGCTAAATCGTTTGGATATCTTGCCCTTGATGTTGAGGGGAATCCCTATCTCGAAGATTTCGGCGAATTCTATTGCGGTATTGTCGATTTGACAAATCCTCTGGGATTCGAGTGGTATAAAAATGTTATTAAAAAGAATATTCTGTCCTTGGGCATCAAAGGCTGGATGGCAGACTTTGGGGAATATTTACCCATCGACTGTGTCCTACATAACGGCGTAAGTGCGAAAATCATGCACAACGCCTGGCCGGTATTATGGGCGAAGTGTAATTACGAAGCCGTTAAGGAATCTGGGAATTTGGGGAAAGTCTTCTACTTTATGAGAGCCGGTGGCTTTGGTTCACAAAAGTACTGCACATCGATGTGGGCAGGAGATCAAAGCGTCAATTGGGAAACTCATGACGGAATTGCCTCCGTCATTCCATCCGCACTATCCACCGGCATCATCGGAAACCCCTATACACACAGCGATATCGGCGGATATACCAGCTTACACGGAAACATCCGAACCAAAGAGTTGTTTGACCGCTGGTGTGAAATGAACATATTCTCCTCTTACATGAGAAGCCACGAAGGAAATCGTCCGAGTCAGAACTTCCAATTTTACAACGATGTGGATACCATGAAACACATGGCTCGATGCTCGAATATTAAAGTCGACCTGAAACCGTATTTTTTGAGTTTGGTTGAAGAAGCGACACAACTTGGCTATCCGTTGCAACGACCATTATTCTTGCATTATCCAGAAGACGAGAAAGTGTTTGATCTACAGTACGAATACCTTTTTGGACAGGATTTGTATGTAAAACCGATCGTCAGAGCGTCTCAACTTTCTCAGACATGTTATCTACCATCTGATGCCTGGATTCACTTATGGACAGGATCAGAATTTGATGGTGGAGAGATCACGGTTGATGCACCCATCGGATATCCGCCGGTATTTTACCGAAAACAATCAACCTATCGAACTTTATTCGAAGATATTTATAAGAAGTATGGGAAAGGAGGCTAAACGATGGCAAAAATGAAGAAAAAAGAGCGTGGCGTGGAATTCAAACAAAAAATTGTTCCCTATATGTTCCTCGCACCCAATTTGCTCATATTTTCAATTTTCATCATACTGCCAGCGCTCATCGGACTGTATTATTCATTCACCGATGTTACCCTGTTTACCTTCGACGGCTTCAATTTCATCGGATTGAAAAATTACATCAAACTGATCGACAACGAATACTTTATCAAAGCCTTTGTGAATACAATAAAGCTTGTCATCGTCGTGGTTCCGATCATGTACCTTGCATCCTTGACAATGGCCATACTCATCGTCCAGCCGCTCAAAGCCAGAGGACTGTTTCGCGCCGTCTATTACTGGCCGGTCATGATATCCGCCATTGTAATCGGTATTATGTGGAACTGGATATTGGCCGGGAATTTCAGTATCTTCAATGCATTCGCAAAGTCTCTCGGCATTCAATCTTTAAAGACACTCACAGACCCGACGTTTGCCTGGTGGTCCGTCGTCTTCGCACTCGTATGGTCAAGAGCGGGTTACTACATGATTATCTTTATGGCCGCCCTGCTTAGCATTCCGGAACCCCTCTACGAAGCCGCCGATATGGACGGAGCCAGCAAGTTACAAAAATTCATGTACATCACCTATCCGGCCATTCGGCCGGCACGTCTGATGGTATTTATCTTGACGACCATGGAAATCTTCAAAGTATATCCACTGGTCACAACCTTGACCGGCGGCGGGCCGCACCGTGCTACTTATTTCACAGTTCAATACGTTTATGAAGTAGCATTTAAAGAATATCAAGTCGGATCTGCCAGTGCAATGTCCATGGTCGTGTTATTGATCGTCACCATCTTCACGGCAGCAAACTTCTTTTTATCAAAAAGAGGTGAGAATGTATGAAAAAGGCTAGCCTCTTAACCTATGTCATCTCGATCGTGGTTGCTTTAATCTTCATACTCCCAGTCATCTACATCATCTTCTCCGCCTTTAAACCATCAGCCGAGCTGTTCTCCGCCAATCCGACGTTTATACCCAAAAATTGGACCCTGGAAAACTTCACCATCGCACTAAGCAAAGGCAACTTCTCATTGTATATCTTCAATACCTTCTTAGTGGCGATATCCAGCACGATCATCGCGGTCATCATTAACACCATGGCCGGATACGCATTGTCCAAATTCCGCTTCAAAGGTGAGAATGTCATCATGTTATTGATACTGTCAACCATCATGTTGCCACTGGAAGTCATCATGGTCCCCATCTTCTCAGTTTTACGGTTCTTCGGACTGTACAACTCTTTATGGGCCTTGATCATACCCCCGGCCGCAACACCGACCGGCATATTCTTAATGAGACAATACTTGTTGACCATTCCGGATGAAGTCATTCAAGCGGCCCGCATCGACGGCGCATCGGAATGGCGGATCTTCTGGAACATCATCTTACCCAACGCCAAACCAGCCATCGCCACCCTCGCCATCTTCTCATTTATGTGGCGCTGGAATGACTACGTCTGGCCACTGATTGCGATCAACTCGCCAAAAAAATATACCCTTCAATTGGCAATCGCTAATTTCTCGGGTGAATTCGGTATCGACTACAACTCTGTCATTGCGATGAGTGCATTAGCCATGATTCCGATGCTCATCGTCTTCTTGATATTCCAACGTCAATTCGTTCAAGGAACGGTTGATAGCGGAATGAAGGGTTAATAACACAGGTATTAATTAACATTAATATAAAGAAAGGGAGGGTCTATGAAAAGAATACTTAGTCTACTATTAATCTTATTAGTTATCTCCGGCTTTAGTGCTTGCGCTAAGCAAGAACCTAAAGAACTGCAAATGCTGTGGTGGAGCGACGGCACCGAAGGTGCGGTCATGCAAACATTGCTTACAGAATACGAAACTAAAACAGGTGTTAAGATTGAATTAGTCGTAATTCCTTACGCTGATTATGAAGCACGTTTAGCAACCATGATCAGTGGCGGAGAAGCTCCTGCACTCGCACGCGTCACCGAAGGACATCTGAATAACTTCAAAGGAAAAATTCAGAGTTTAAAAGGTGTCTATGACAGTGCTGGATTCACCAACTTATTCTATAATGATGCAAAAGAAGTTATTTCACTACCTATGGACATTACGGCCAACGGATTATTCATCAATGTTGATTTGATGAAAAAATATGGTGTAAACTATCCGAAACCAGGCGATGCCGTCTGGACATGGGACCAATTCGAGACCGAAGTAAATAAACTTCGTGCCGGTGTCGGTGCCGATGTTAACTTCCCAGGCGTCTTCGATCCTCAAGCACACCGTTTTTTCCCGATGGTTTATCAACACGGAACAAAAATCTGGAGTACACCGTACACTGCCAGTAATTTAACTGGAACCGCAGCTGTCAAAGCATTGACCAGACTCGTCGGTTTCTATGAAAGTGGTTTAGTTGACGATGCCGTTTATGCCGGTTCGGCAGCCGCCGCTCTGTTTAGAACAGGCGCATACGGCTTCCATATGTCAGGCAACTGGAATGTCAGCAGTTATCAGAATTTGACATTTGACTGGACTGTCGTCCCAATGCCGAAAGAAACAAACCGCGCAACCATTCTTGGCGGTAAGTCCATCGCAGCGTTTATGGACTCCAACGCTCCGAAAGCAGCCAAGAAATTCATTGCTTGGTTAGCCAAAGGCGAAAACCATGACAGATATACCGGTGGAGTTCCTTACTTGACACCACGTTTAGGCGCAGAAGTTGACTATGGCAAATTCAAAGATGAGTATGCTATATTCCTTGATGAAATCGCCGCAACCGATGCATCCTATGTTCAAGACTGGTTAACTCAAGTCATGGTTCCGGGAATGTATCCGATGATCAACGAAGCCATCCGTAAAGCTGTTGCTAAAGAAGCAACGCCGTTGGAAGCATTAAAAGAACTAGAAACCAAACTTAAAGACGCTAAGAAATAATACAATACAGGGTGCTATAAAAGTTTGTAGCACCCTAATTCTTAAGAAAGCAGGACACATATGAAACCGTTTGAATGTCTATATGTACCAATTGGTGTTTCGACATTTCACTTAGAATCCGCCCAAAAAGCATATGAGGATTCAATCAGTTTGCTCAAGAGCATTGACGAAACGATTACCGTTAGCAGTGAAATGCTATTGTCTATCGAAACGCTACTTAAGTATATTGATGGGAAGAATCCCGACTTAGTGATTTTACAGAATGTAACCTTTGCCAACTCTGCTTATGCAACAGAAGTATTGAAACGTATATCTGCACCAGTATTGTTGTGGACGCTACGTGAACCTGTCATTGATGGCGGAAGACTCAGACTTAACTCATTAACCGGAGCATTCTCAGCAGGGTATGCCTACAAAGCAATGAGAACAGACAAAATTTTCTACATTTATGGATCACCCAGCGAAGATAGCATTCAAAACAGACTGAAAAAAATTATTCGTGCTACGAAGCTGAAACACGAAATGAAAAACGCTAATCTTCTGATGATTGGACACACCCCGCAGGGATTCGGCTTTGGCCGTGCTTTAGATCTCGAAATGGCCTCGACCTTCGGCGTCAATCTTCTCGCCATTGAATCACGAGAACTGACCAAGATTGCACAGGAAATGAAGATAGAAGATGCAAAAAATGAAGAAAATGAAATTGGTCGGCGGATGGTCGGATTAGATAAAACCGTAACCAAAAACCGTGTCGACTTTGTCAAACTGTACAAAGCTTATCAAGACTATATCGATAAAAACCAAATCAAAGCCATTGCTTCGCGCTGCTGGCCGGACTTCTTTACGGATTACGGAACCCCGGTATGCAGTGTGCTGGCCATGCTCAACGATCAAAACGTTGCGGCTGCCTGTGAAGCCGATGCTTATGGCGCATTGAGTATGTATATCGGACAACAACTCTCGAAATCGCCAACCTATCTAGGTGATCCCGTCTCTATCGATGAAGAAGAAAACACCATTACGTTCTGGCATTGTGGAACTGCTGCCTGCGGATTGGCAAGAAAAGATACCGGCGCAACCGTGGGTGTTCATCCCAATCGAAAAATCGGACCAACCATGGAGTTTGGACTTAAAGAATGTAAAGAAGCCACAATATTCCGAATCGGTCGTAAACCGGATGGGACATTCAGATTTTTAATCCTCGATGGAAAAGTATTGGACAAGCCCCAACAATTCTTAGGAACCAGTGTCGTTGTTGAAGTAGAACCTAAAGTGAATCTGCTGATCACGAACATGGTACAAGATGGATGGGAACCACACTTTGTCGTTGTTTATGGGGATATCAAGGAAGAACTAGAAATATTGGCTCAATTATTCGCTTGTGAAGTAGTAAAATACTAAGGAGAAAAAAGATGGAAAAAAGAGCGTATTTAGAAGAAAAGGCGAAGGAAATCCGCCAAGAAACCTTGCGGTGCATCGGTACATTGGGCGTCGGTCATATCGGCGGAAGCCTGTCAATCGCCGATGTTTTAGCTGTACTATATTTCGAAAAAATGAACATTGACCCAAAGAATCCGGGCTTATTGAGCCGTGATCGATTTGTTTTATCTAAAGGCCACGGTGGACCGGCCGTATATGCAGCATTGGCAATCAAGGGGTACTTTGACAAGTCACTGCTATTGACACTTAATCAGTCAAACACCACCTTACCGAGTCATACCGATAAAAACAAGACCATCGGCGTTGATATGACCACCGGATCCTTAGGACAAGGATTCTCCGCTGCGGTAGGTATGGCCACTGCGGCTCAGTTGGATGGGTCCCTATTAACAGTTTACGCAATCATCGGTGATGGCGAAAGCCAAGAAGGTCAGATTTGGGAATCCGCTATGTTCGCCGGAAGTCGCGGACTGGACACATTGATCGCCTTTACTGACTATAACAAATTACAAATCGACGGTGCCGTTAGTGATATCAATGATGTTGCCCCGCTCGACAAGAAATGGGAAGCATTCAACTGGCACGTACAAGTCATTGACGGGCATGATGTGCTAGCCATTTCGGAAGCGATCGATCATGCAAAAGAAGTCAAAGGGAAACCTTCGATGATCATACTGAACACCATTAAAGGAAAAGGTGCTTTCTTCTGTGAAGGACAAGCCGGCTCACACAATATGCCTGTAACCATGGAACAAGCAAACGAAGCGATTGAGAGGTTGGAAACAAAATGAAATTACACGATCGACAATTAAGAGATATTTACGTAGATTTACTTATTGAAGCCGCAAAAAAACATCCGAATCTGGTCATCGTTGAAGCTGACTTAATGAAAGCAGCGAAAACCACTGGCTTTGCGGATGTATTCCCGGAAAGAACCATCAATGTCGGTGTTGCTGAAGCCAATATGATCGGCGTCGCAGCCGGGTTAAGCAACATGGGGAAACTGCCATTCACGCACACCTTCACACCGTTTGCTACACGCCGCTGTTTTGACCAAGTCATGCTATCGGTCGCCTATGCTCAACTCAATGTCAAAATGGTGGGATCAGATCCAGGAATCATGGCTACCTTAAATGGTGGCACGCACATGTCATTTGAAGACGTCGGAATCATGAGAACCATTCCGACCATGACCATCTTTGAACCGGTCGATGGCGTACAGCTAGCCGGCATGTTTGATCAGATTATCGAACACTACGGTCCGGTATATATCCGACTTCTTCGCCAGGAATTTCCATCAGTCTTCGCAGATGGAACACAATTTACCTTAGGTAAAGCGATCAAACTTGAAGAAGGAACCGATGTCAGTATCTTTGCGACGGGGATTATGGTGGTAGAAGCACTAGAAGCACGCAAAATCCTAGCCGAAGAAGGCATATCCGCGAGCGTCGTCAATATTCACACAGTTAAACCGATCGATAGAGAAGCGATTATTTCTGAGGCGAAGAAGACCCGGGCAATTGTTACCGCCGAAAACCATAACATCATCAATGGGTTGGGCAGTGCGGTCGCTGAAGTTCTTGTTGAAAATTATCCGGTCGTTATGGAACGCGTCGGAACCAAAGATCATTTTGGCGAAGTCGGCAAGAAAGACTTCTTAATGGAGAAATTCGGGCTCAAAGCACATAACATCGTCGACGCTGTGCATCGTGTTCTAGAAAGAAAAGGGTTGTAATATGAAAAAAATCTTTATCGGCTCGGACAAATCCGGGTTTGCATTGAAAGAAGCCATTAAACAATATTTACTTGGCGAAGCCTATGAAGTCGAGGACATCGGCACTACCGATGAAGAGAAACCTGCGCCTTTCTTCGATGTTGCGTTAAAAGGCGCACTGAAAATTCAATCCAAAGAATACACAAGAGGCATCTTGATTTGCGGAACCGGCATGGGCATGTCCATCGTCGCCAACAAGCATGAAGGTGTATTCGGGGCAGCCTGCGAATCCGTATATGCAGCCGAGAAATGCCGTGCCATCAATGACGCCAATATTCTATGTATGGGTGGATGGATCATTGCGCCGATCATGGGTGTCGAAATGACCAAGACCTTCTTAAATACCGAATTTACCCAAAATCTGGAAGAATGGAGGGCTAAAAACTTAGTTAAAGCCAAGGAAGCTGTAGCCAAAATTGAGAAAGAAAGCTTTCATCGTCAGTAAGAAGAAATATGTATGATTGAAATAGTATCGCTACTGTCAATTTTAGTCGCAATTATCATTGGCATAGCCAAGAATATTAACGTAGGTTTTATTGCACTAGTATTTGCTTTCTTCCTAGGGACGACACTAGGTGGATTAAGTCCCAATACGATCATTGGATTTTGGCCGTTAAACCTATTCTTCACCACGGTAGGAGTCACATTATTTTTCAGTATTGCGAAAATCAACGGAACCCTTGAAAACCTGTCAACCATGATCATATATCGCAGCAAGGGCAGTAAAATCAAGATCCAGATTATTTTCTTTGTACTGTCATTGGGACTTGCTTCCATCGGACCCGGGAATATTTCAGCAGCAGCCCTGCTTTTACCCATTGGGTTAGCCATTGCCTATCAATCCAATATGTCCTTACTGTTGATGAGCGTCCTAATCATTCAAGGATCCATCGCCGGCGGCTTGTCTCCCATTGCCCCCAATGGGATCGTCGCCTTGGAACTGGCTCGATTAAACAATGTGGGAGAACTCGGAATATCAATTTACCTGCTAAATATGATCAGCATCATCATCTTTTCAACGCTCTTTTTTATAGCGATGAAAGGCTATAGGATGAATGGTCAGAAAACGGAAGTTTCACCACCTTTACCCTTCACCTATGAGCAAAAACTTACATTGCTTAGTATTCTGGTCTTGATTTTATGGGTCATCTTCGGGAAAGTCCATGTCGGTTTCGCTGGATTTACCCTCGCAGTCGGACTCTTCTTTCTCAAAGCCGGCAATCAGCAACAAGCCGTTCAACAAGTTCCGTGGACAACCATTCTGCAAATTTGCGGAGCAGCCGTTTTGATCAGTGTTGTCGGTGAACTCGGCGGCATTCAAATGATGACCGATTTTCTAGCAAAGATAACGAATGGTCAAACCGCAGTTTTTATCATATCGATTCTTTCCGGAACCATGGCGACCTTCGCTTCGGCAGTAGGCGTGGTCATGCCGACGCTGATACCCACAACAGTCGCCTTATCAGAAAGTTTAAACTTTGCGGTGAGTCCGGCAGTCCTGACGATGACCATAGCGGTCGCCTCGCATATGACCACCATGAGTCCGCTATCCGTCATGGGAGCCCTAGCTTTGGGCAGCTTACCCACAGGAGTAGATGAGAAGAAGCTTTTCAAAAAAATGTATATCGTAGCATTTATTGCCTTAGCCTTCGTGTCCACTTTCTTAGGACTGATTCACCAGCTAGGCATTATAAAATAAAGGAGAAAATATGAGTTCGAAAGAGTATGTGTCGTCCTACGTAAAAAGGGCGAAAGCTGCACAGAAACAAATCCAATTTTACACCCAAGAGCAAATCGATGAAGTTTGTGTAGCGATCGGTTGGGAAGTATACAATGATCACAACATTGAAATACTGGCTAAACTTGCGGTCGAAGAAACGAAGATGGGAAATGTTCAAGACAAAATCACTAAACACAAAAATAAAGTGCTCGGTGTTTTAAAAGATGTCCAACATGCCAAGTCCGTGGGTTGCATTGAAGTGGACGAGGAAAAGAAAATCAGGAAATTCGCCAAACCGGTTGGCGTTGTCGGCGCATTGACTCCGGTAACCAATCCGACAGCGACACCTGCCAGCAATGGTATCACGATTTTAAAAGGCAGAAACGCCGTTATCTTTGCGCCGCATCCGAGATCCAAAAAAGCGACGGCCATGGCCGTGCAATTTATGAGAGACGGACTTCGCAAGGTCAATGCTCCGGAAGATCTCATTCAAGTCATTGATGAACCATCCATCGATGTCACAGAAGAACTCATGAAACAAGTCGATGTCGTACTTGCGACCGGAGGTGGAGCGATGGTTAAAGCCGCATACTCATCCGGTAAACCGGCCTATGGTGTCGGACCCGGTAATTCAGTATCCATCGTCGCCGAAGATGCCAATGTTAGAGACGCTGCCACGAAAATCATGAGCAGTAAAGCATTTGATCATGCGACATCGTGTTCAAGTGAAAATTCCATCATTATTCATGAGTCGATTTATGATCAAATGATTGAGCAGTTGATTTCACAGGGTGCCTACCTTGTTTCCGAAGACATGCGCGAACAGTTGTCGATGCATATGTGGCCCTTAAACGATAAAGGATATCGCTCAATCAACCCTAAAATCATTGCTCAGTCCGCACAGTCCATTGCTCAAGGAGCCATGATGACGGTGAACAATTCTGTGAAAGTTTTGCTCGTTGAAGGTAGAGAAGATATCGAATCCGATTTTTTCTCTCAAGAAAAACTGTCCCCTGTATTGACGATCTTTAAGTACGCAACCTTTGAAGAAGGTTATCGCATTCTCGAAAGACTAACCGATAATTACGGTACCGGACATTCCTGTGGAATACACACATTCAACGATGATTATGTTAAGCATATCGGATCAAAAATCCGTAGCAGCCGGGTGCTTGTCAATCAGGCGCAAGCCGCAGGGAATGGTGGTGCATTCTTTAACGGCATGCCATCGACCGTATCCTTAGGATGTGGCAGTTGGGGCGGAAACATCACCTCGGAAAATATCACGTACAAACATTTCATCAACACGACCTGGGTTTCCGAATTCTTTCCGCCAGTCCGTCCGAGTGATGAAGAAATATTTGGAGCCTATTTCGCCAGCGGGAAGAAGGATCGCTGATGAAACTTTTTGAATATCAAGTAAAAGACTTGTTTAATACTGCGGGTATCGCCATTCCGAAAAGTCAGTTGATTCATCGTGTCGATCAAGCGTCTGAAGCGTTTGTTCAAATCGGGTTTCCCTGTGTTATCAAGTCTCAGGTTTTGAGTGGCGGACGTGGCAAAGCCGGATTGATTCAGTTTGTAAAAAATGAGGGTAAAGGGATGGAAGAAGTCACCCGACTGTTTGCCCTGCCTCAAAAAATATCATCCCTGCTCATCGAAGAAGCCGTAGATATTGCCCATGAAGTCTATGCTTCATTTACGATTGATCCACTCAGTGGATCAGCCCTATCCATCGTCAGCGCTGCCGGCGGTGTCGATATTGAAACGTTGGCCATTGAACAGCCACATAAGATCCTTCAGACAAAAATCGATATGAACCTCGGGTTACAAGCATATCAAGCCAACCACATCGCTTATGAATGTGGATTTGATCCTGAAACAGCAAAGAAATTTACACAATTACTGCTTAAACTGTATCGTCTGTTTGTTCAGTATGATTGTGAGTTATTGGAAATCAATCCACTTTTTATAACCAAATCAAATGAGTTGGTTGCCGGGGATGGGAAGTGTTCGATTGATGACAACTCCATGTTTCGACATGAAGACATTTCCATACCGCTGGGGGATATTGAAAACGAAGCAGAGCGCTTAGCGGCGGAAGAAGGCATACCGTTTATTCAGTTTGATGGCGACATCAGTTTGATGTGCGCAGGAGCTGGATTGACCACGACCGTTTACGACTTAGTTCACTATGAAGGTGGAACGATTGCGAATTATCTGGAATTTGGCGGACCTCACTATAAAAAAGCGATGAAAGCCATGGAAATCTGTTTAAAAGTTCCATCGAAAGTCATCTTGATTGTGACATTTGGAACGATCGCCCGTGCCGATGTTATGGCACAAGGCATCGTTGAAGCCATCAGTAAATTAAAACCGGATCGTCCAATCGTGACTTGTATCCGTGGAACCAATGAAGTTGAAGCTGTCGAAACTCTGCGAAAAGCCGGATTGAATCCACTTTTTGATACGGAAGAAGCGGTTCGCTTGGCGGTTGCCTTAGCGAAGGAGACGAAGATATGAGTATTTTCATCGATCGAAATACACGCGTTTTAGTTCAAGGAATCACCGGTTCAGAGGGTAGCTTTTGGACAAAGCACATGATTGATTTGGGGACCCAGGTCATCTGTGGTGTTACCCCTGCAAAAGAAGGTCAAACCATCCATGATATACCGGTTTACCATTCGGTTGAGCGGGCATTAAGAAATCATGTAGTCGATGCATCCATGATTTTCGTACCCCCGAAACTCACGAAAGACGCCGTATTTGAAGCTCTTGCCAACGGAATCAAGAAGATCGTTACGATGGCTGATGGCATACCGCTTTTTGATATGGTTGCTATACGCCATGCAGCACTCGAGCATAATGCACTGGTCATCGGCGGAAACACCTCCGGAGTCATATCGCCGGAAGAAGCGATGATGGGCAGTTTCCCCTATTGGATCCAACGCGTATATAAACGCGGCAATATCGGTGTCATGACACGCAGCGGTTCATTGACCAACGAAGTAACTGCAATGATCGTAAAACGAGGATACGGCGTTTCGACGCTTATCGGCGTAGGTGGAGATCCGGTTCCCGCAACCAGATTTTCGGAAATGCTACCATATTATCAGCAGGATGAACAAACCGAAGCCGTGGTCATCATCGGCGAGTTAGGCGGGACGATGGAAGAAGAGGTTGCGGATGCGATGGAAAAAGGGATTTTTACCAAACCGTTAGTCGCATTTCTCGGTGGCAGAACGGCTCCCAAAGGACAGAAGATGGGTCATGCCGGCGCGATCATCACAGGTGGTAAAGGCGCTGTGGAAGATAAAATCGAAGCGTTGACGAAGGCTGGAGCCTTGGTTGCGGATCGGCCAAGCAATGTCGGGATATTATTGGAACAGTTAAACGTTTCTAAAAAATAGTCGAAATTTCATACTTTAAAAATGTTCAACACACATAAAGATGAACTCAGGATAATCTTGGTTTATGCGATTATTTTACCTAACAATCTACAAAGATATAGCATTTTGTCTTAATCACAATTTTTAGAGTACATGACTTTATATATCTTGCTACCGATCTATTTTAAAAGACATATTGATTTTTTTCTGTGACGGATACCTTCGAGCTCAACGAACTATCTATAGAGTGTTTAGTACAGAACTTGTCAATTGATTACGGCGTCAAATTTGAGCCGCTCGTTTCGCTTGAGTTGTGCCATTTGATTCGCTAAAAAGTGCCAAATCCTAGATTGGAACTGGAACTTTTTCTTGTTGGGGTTATAGGCGAAGAGGATCTCCCAAAAGAATCATTTTGTGAAAGTTGGAAATGATGCGATCGATGATGGATTCTGCCAAAGGATCACCACCCAGTCTTCGATGCCACTCTACAGGGTCGTATTGTGAACAGAAGATCGTAGAGTTTCGGTTGTGTCGATATTCTATGATTTTGAATAAATCGATGACTTTTTTCTCGTTTATTACCTCTATTTTATCATTTTTCAGCTTTTCCTTAAAGCTTAACCTTTCCCATAAAAAAACTGTCGACTTTTTTTGTCGACAGTCTGAAACCCTGATAGAATCAGGGTTTTGCGTACTTATGGCGAAGGACATGAGATACTCTCAAAAGTATTTCTAATCGTTTCTAACTCGTTCTAATCCATATAAATCCAGGGTTTATGCTTTCTGATCGTTTCTATTTGTTTCTCAAATTGTACCCATTCTTATACCCACTTTACTATTTTAACATGTGTAGTTGATTGTTACTAATGTGTTAATTTGATTTTAAAAAGTAAACTAGATAGTTTTGGAAGTGGTATGAAATCTCCTGAAAAATCTATCCAGTTTAGTGTAGCCAATCCATGTTCTCTTTGTGAAAAGAAAGTTTTGAATTATGGACAACAATATGTCAATCAATGTATAATAAAAAATAAATAGAGGTTCATTCGTGTCCCTTGAAATAATACTTGTTATTGTGTTAATTCTAGTTCACTAATCTTTAAATTGGGAAATAAGAACGGAGCTTAGAAATGAAGAAAGTTAGACAAATAACGTACTTATTCCTTACTATGCTGATGATTTCTAGTTTTATTTTTTCTCATGCTACTTATGCCGCTCAAGGCATCGTTGAATATGGGAATGATAAATACTTTGCGCCGTTTTCTTATGTTGAAAATGATAATATAAAAGGCTCTGAAAATGATCTAATTAAGCTTCTTTTTTCTAAAGAAGAGGTGGTTTTGAATTTTAATATGGATTATACATGGACAGATGTAGTTGAGCGAACCAAAAATGGTGAACTCGATATCTGCGGACCTTTGGTGGCGACACCAGAAACTGAAAATGATTTGTTATTAACGAATGTTGTTTATTCTCGATACTATGGGGTATTTAGCACTATAGATACCGGTGTTTTGACTATGAAAGACTTTGGTCAATATAAAATTGGCGTAGTTAAAGGCTATTATGGGGCAACGATTGCCAAAGACATCATCAAAGCCAAGGACATTGTTTTTTTCGATAGTTATGATGAGTTGATGATTGCGTTGGCAAACCATCAGATTACCGTGGTTGTCGATGCCATTGAAAGTATTAAATTCTATATCCGGCAAAAGAATCTAGGAGATCAAATTATTTTGCAAGAAGATGGAATATTTTCTAATGATGCCCGGTTTGGGGTCGCAAAAGATCGAGTGGATTTACTCGTTACGATTAATAAACGTTTAAAAGAAATTATTGCTTCCGGAGAATATGAAATCTTATATATCAAACACTTTTCAGCTCATTCAAAGATATATTTCGACAAGAATAACAGTAACAATATCTATACAATCATTAAAATACTATTCGGTGTCGTTATCTTACTGCTTGGTCTACGTCTGTATATTAATTACCTAAAAAAGAGGATTCAAGCTGATCATCGAAAAATCTCCGACCAGACAAAAGAGTTGTTGTATTTAAGTCGATATGATCATTTAACTGGTTTGCTTGATCGACGTTCATATGAAGAGGAAATATCTAAGTTTGATATTAAAGAAAATCTACCGCTGAGTCTCATCATCGGTGATCTCAATGGCTTAAAACTAATCAATGATTCATTTGGGCATGAGATTGGTGATAAAATGCTCATCATTGCTGCTAAAGCGATTCAACACGTCTGTAGAGAAAGCGATCTACTGGCTCGTTATGACGGCGATGAGTTTGTTATGGTCCTTCCTAAAACAAACGCTGAAGCTACTCAATATATCTTAGAACGCATAAAAGATCACTTGAAAAGAGAGAAAGTTAATGAACTAGAAATTTCGCTATCTTTCGGAAGTGCAACGAAAATAACTGAAAACCAATCCTTCAAAGAACTTTTTAAAATAACTGAGGATTTAATGTATCAACATAAGATCTATGATAGTGCAAGCATTAAGAGTAAGACGATTGATTTAATTACCAGTGCTTTATTTGCGAAAAGTAGTCGAGAATTAGCCCATTCGAGCAAAGTTAGTCAATTGTGTGTTCAATTGTCTGCGAAAATTGGATTCAATCAAGAAAACATCAATCGAATGAAAATTGCTGGACTCTTGCATGATATTGGTAAAATTGGGGTATCAGATAAAATCTTAAACAAGGATGGTAAGTTGGATGGGTTAGAATATCAAGAAATTAAAAAACATCCTGAAATTGGTTATCGTATTTTAAGTGCCGTCAATGAATTTTCCGAAATCGCAAATTTCGTTTTGGAGCATCATGAAAAATGGGACGGGACTGGTTATCCTCAAGGGCTTAAAGGCGATCAAATCAGAATTGAATCTCGGATTATTGCGGTGGCTGATGCCTATGATGCGATGACCTCAAAAAGAACCTACGGAATAATACGAAGTCAACAAGAAGCGATCGATGAGTTAACGCGTTGTTCTGGGACACACTTTGATCCTGAAGTGGTTACAATATTTCTGAATACACTGGTGTAAATTTATCGCACCTTTTTATATGTGCCCCAATTTTTTTTAGAAAAGTTGGATCAGACCACGGTCTTGACAAACTCGCTGTGGTACACGATTGGATGTGCCTAAGCAGTTTATACTAGAATGTGGAGAATGCTCCACCAGGAGCGAATACGAAGACCGTGGTACGTTCTGATAATAGAGTGCAGAGATTTAAGTAAGAAAACGAAACGATTACATAGTGCAATTATGAAATTCGCACACATCCATAGAACTTGGACCAATCCGTTTTAAGTCCATTGTTGGAGACATTATTGCCCTGACTGTAATTCTTTATTGGCTAAACAAAGATTTCTAAGACTGGAATTTGTTGATTTTTGGGGTGTTTGAAAACCAGGAAAGCTGAAGCAAGGAATTAATTTATTCCCTTCATCGGATACATTAGGATAACTCTGGTTTAATGTAATTAAGATTTGTGTGTTCATAGTATGGTCACAAACGAGATAAACCATCAAAAGTCCTTTTTCTATAAGGGCTTTAATCACTGTGGCGGAGGACATGAGAGAGGATCTAAATGGTTTCTTAACCTTTCCATCTCTTCTTTTTCCTTATTCTATAAGGGTTTTGATTTCTAATTCTTTCTAGATCTTTCTGATTATTCGTCCATTTAAACTTAATTTTTAGACAGGAAATTTTAAACTATACTTCAATCGATATAAAGAATATTATTAATTGGTCACTAAATATCTTTATATCTGAGGTTTCTCTTGTTGTTAATATACTATCGTGATAGTATAGATATAGGTGAACACGATGCTCTATGAAAGCGAATTGAAAGTCATGGAATTACTTTGGTCAATTGGGGACTCCTATGCGTCCGAGCTTGCTAAGAAGGCGATGGAACACTATGGGTGGAATAAGAACACAACCTATACGGTCATTAAAAAGTTAATTGAAAAGCAATATATTAAAAGAACAGATCCGAAGTTTTTTTGCTCAGCAATGGTTTTCAGAGATAAAGAACAATTGGATGCAACTCAGTCTCTGATCGATCGGCTTTATAAGGGTTCAGCAGCCACTTTCTTTTCTCATTTTGTAAACAATCAAAAATTAAGTAAAGAGGACAAAGATAAAATCCTCAATATTATTAGAGACTCGAAGGATTAATTAGTGTTAGTCATGTTGGTTGAATGGAGTTATTGGACAATCAATATTTCTCTAATAAGCAGCCTCGTTGCTGTTTTAATTCTGCTCTATCGCAAGTTTAGTCGCTACAATCCAATCATCAATAACTTGTTATGGTTTGTACTTGCTGTGAGATTGTTAATTCCAGCATCATATGTGACTTCATTCAGTATAATCAGTTTTTATAAGCTGTTAGGAATCAATATCACTTCTACTCAAGGGCTAAATCCGTTTTACTTTTCAAATGTGATTAGTCAGGTACTGGATTATCACCCGCTGACATTCAAGTCTAATCTGATTCTAGTGATATTTAAAATTGTGTCACTTCTATGGATCGCAGGAACAATTGGCATTTTAGGCTCATATGTCATATCAACATTAAATTTACGAAAATTAATCAAGCATTCTAAGTATCTTGGTATATTAAGTGGTTTAAATGTATATGAAAATAGTAAAGTAGCAAGTCCATTCCTGTTTGGTTTATTCAAACCAGTAGTGCTTTTACCCAAAGAGTTCAATAACGATTATATAGAGGCTGTCATTCAACACGAGAAAGCTCATTGGGCTAATTTCGATAATCCCAAAAGACTTCTAGGGTTGATTGTTTGTTCAATTCACTGGTTTAATCCTTTGGTTTGGATATGTTTTAAACTTTTCATGGAGGATATGGAAATTGAAGCAGATCGAAAAGCAATTGACTGGATTGGAAACCAAAACCAAAAGAAGTATTTTGAAACAGTGGTTTTTCTTTATCAAGATGTTGGACACCAACTAGGTTCTGGATTTTCAGATCATCCATTGTTCCGTCGGATTAAGACTCAGTTAAATTATAAACCTAGCATAATGTATACATTTTGGGCAGTATGCATCCTAATATTTGTATCTTATTTTGTTCTTTTAGCAAATTTGTAAATTCAATTTGACAATATACTATTATAATAGTACGATAATTATAGAAATAGTAATATTTCGTACGGAGATCTACATGAAAAGAATAATGATGGCCTTTATCACAGTAGTATTGATGACATCTTGTTCGTCACAGAAACTCTATAATGTATTCAGCAAATCTGTCGTTATTTCTGAAATAGCAATTTTTGAGTATCTTCCAATTTATTATAGTTCTTTACCAAAACATAGAAGCAACATTGTCAACGTTGACGACATAGTGAAGTTGACCAGAATCATAAACAATTCATTTAGTGTCGAAAAGAAAAGAGAAGCTGGTGATCTAATGGGAGGACCGAAAACTTTCACTTATCAGATTAGGTTCAACGGGACTTCATTACCTTTAACAGAAATATATATCCTGATCGAAGGTGAGAGTGTTTACATTTCCTCTTTGGTTTTATTCGATCAAAATGAAAACAAATACAAACTCTATCAAGTTCAAAAAGCTGATGTAAATTACTTTCTTGATTATGTCAACAAAATCGATTAACGCTTTATTATTGAGATGAGCAAGTAACAATAATAGTCATATTCAAAGACGTCTTTGTATAACATGGGTATATTTATACATGAAAATCCTAAAGTGTATATTTTGATTTTTACGCAAATCAATTCTAGACATAAAAAAGCTCTGAATCTATCAGAGCTTTGTTCACTATGGCGGAGGACATGAGATGAGAGTTAGGGCTTTACCAATCCTTCAAAAGCCGATTTTTCAAGAACATTCTAGCCATTCCTTTCCCATTGTTTCCCGGCTTTTACATTTTGTATGGTCATTTCGTATATTGAAATTAAGAGTTAATCATGGACATCTTAACTTTTGAAAAAAATGTCATCCAGGTGTATATTATGGGTGAAGAGATGTTTAAAA
>WSYG01000069.1 GCA_009773735.1 Erysipelotrichaceae bacterium | reverse complement strand
TAAAACGGGAATTCATGATGGATTTCACCTTTAGCAATCTTCGCATAGATTGGATTTGTATAGAAAGCCAAGATAGATTGAATGTCTTTGTCCTTGATGTCTGGCGATAATGTCTTGATTTGTTCTTCAGTGACTCCATCCTTAGGAAGTTTCTCAAAGAGTTCATGAATCAAAGTACCATGATTTGAGCCAATGTTGGTATCAAAGTTAAGTTTAAAGTGCGTGAATTTTGTGTGTTTTGATGATGGTGTCTTAAAAACAATGGCATCCTTTGATTTCTCTGCAATCACAATGCTTGTATCCTTATCCTCCAACTTCGGACTAATAATTGGGTCAGAAGGTTTGGGAAAATCTTTAATAATAATGTTTTGATTGCCTTTTAATGCCATTAGAATCCAATTTGTCGGTCCTAATGAATTCAAAATACTGGTATAGAAACGTGTTGTCTCAAATTTGGGTTTGATGTCTACAATGATCAACTTATCTTCGGCACGTGTCAACGCAACATACAAGACCCTCAACTGCTCCATGACGTCGTCTAGACTACTCTTCATTTCTAGTGCTTTTCTAACTGGATTTTTAATATGAATTCGATACGGATGCCTAATAGTATTGAAAACAAAGCCTAATTTTGAGTCCATTAAAAGCGGAGCCTTGTTGTCTTTGACCTGGATTTTCCCTTGTGACCAATAGAACACAACTTTAAACTCCAATCCTTTGGATTGATGAATGGTCATGACTCTTACGACATTGTCTTCTTCAGTAAATGGAATTGCTTCCCCACTGTCTTCATCTTTAACGCGTTTTAATAGTAAAAGAAATTCAGACAATGAAAGATTTTCTTCATCAAACATAAGTGCTTTTTCAAAGAGTAAATCAAGATTAGCACGCTGTTGTTTTGAGCATTTCTGATCGTAATAACTATTCAATCCATAAATCAATCGCAAGATATCGAGAAGACCTAGATCATGACATTCTGACTCGAATTGAGACAATTTTTTAAATAGATCTGGATAACATCGAGTAAAAGTTGTGTAATACGACTCATAGTTTATGTTTTCGATTCTTAACTTAGCACATTCCGTTTCATCGAGTCCTACAAAAGCAGATAAACAAAGACCTACAAAATTAATATTGTCATGCGGATTTATTAAGTAGTTAATAACAAGTAACACGTCTTGAACAGCATTAGAATTGAAGAATCCAGTTTTTACACTAATTTGATGAGGTATTCCGGTTTCTTCAAAAATGCGTTTCATCCGCACCTTGAAGTCATTGGTCCTGACCAAGATAACAAAATCACTGAATTTATATCCATTATTGGATGCCATCAATGCCCTTATTTGATTCGTAATATGTTTAGCTTTGGGATCTGCCAGAGATTCATTTTCATTATATGGATCAGGCTCTATTTTGATTTCTTCGAGGTTATCTGGTGCATAATCTTGGGAGTCAGAGAAATCTACTTCTGATTCTTCATTTTCATCAAGTTCATCAATAACTTCTTCTTCAATTTCCAAATCCAATAGGTGCAACTCTACTTTTGGCCCTCCAGTTTGCTTAGCAATGTTTCCAATGGTTACTCGATCTTCAAATGCATATCGTGAAGGGAGTTCAGGAAAATTCATCAAAATCGTAAATAAGTCATTATTAAAATCAACGATGGATAATTTCGATCTGTAATTTTGGTCTAAATATAGAGTCTTATTGCCTTCTTTTGTATTCACGATCATATCTTGCATCATACTTGGTTCTGCATTTCTAAAACGGTAAATTGATTGTTTAACATCACCTACTCTAAAAATATTCTTACCATTGCTGATCAATTCTACGATTTCATTTTGCACATAATTAGTATCCTGAAATTCATCGACCATGATTTCTTTATATCTTCTTTTAAAATCATCGCTGACTTTAAAATCTTCATCTTTTAGAATCCTCAGAGCATAATATTCCATATCATCAAAATCCATGACTTTCTCATCGATTTTCAACTGTCTGTATCTAACACCAAACTCCTCAGTAAATGCTGCCATGGTTTCCATTCTTGCCTTAATTATTGGTAGATCCTTAAACCATTCATCTTCATCATATAGTTCAGCTAAAAGAGAATCGTAGCCTTTCTTTAATGCAGTTGCATAGATTTCAATTTTTGGAAATGTTTTGATTTTTGGATAGGATGTAAACTTTTCGAGATGTAAATCAATAACTTCTTTTCTGAATGTTAAATAATCAAAATGGTTAAACTGTTTCATAAGATGCACCAACTTGACTCTAATTGAACCTACCTCGTTGGTAACGTATAAAATTTTATCTCTTCCTTTATCATCTAAGAAATTTCTATACTCTACTTCGTTGGGCATCCTTCTTTCGATAATTTCAGCTTTCGATATAAGATCCTCGATTTTCCATTGATAATACATGATCACATACGATTTCAAATGATCGCTCATATCCTTAAAGGATCTTGTATCCATGCTTAGAAAACTTTGCTTTAACCAAGCTTTTGGTTGTATCAATGTGCTCAATTTTCCAGACAACCGATAAACATTTTCTCTTAGGACAGCCTTGCTTTCAGGTCGTGGGTCAAAGTGAAGCAATAGATCATACATTGCTTCTTTATGTTTAAATGACCAAGTTTCAAACAATTCATTAAATGTTTCATCCATAAGTAATGATTTTTGCGCCTCATCAAGTATGTTTTGAGAAAGAGCAGGATCTTCCTTCAAAACATATGAGTACTTTTGAATCAAACTTAGACAAAATGAATGGATGGTTGAAATCTGTGCACTTGGTAACAAAACGACTTGTTTTTGTAAGAAACGTTTGTTCTCATTCATATCATCTAACTCATTGATGCGTTTGGTAAGTTCTTTCAACAAACGTTTTCGCATTTCCATAGCTGCTAACTCAGTAAATGTCATTGCTATGATTTCACTAAGCTCAACATGGTCTCTCTCCATACGCTTCATTAGTCGTCCAATCAAAACAGTTGTTTTTCCTGCACCAGCAGAGGCACTAACCAAGACATTAGTATCTAAAATCTCGATTGCAGCTTCTTGCTTTTCACTCCACTTGATTGTCATTATCTTCTCCGTTACCTTCCAACAGTTTTGAATCTCTTGGGTATATTCGTTCTAGCTTTATCGGTTCTTGATCATGTTGACAAAAATGCTTATACGCACAGTACAAACATGAATTGACCATATTTTGCTTCTTAATATTGCCTTGTTCTAATTCCTCTATAAGTTTTTTATATTTTTCTTGTAGGTGCTTTTCCACCTTTTTTATATCGTATACAGCTCTACTTTGTGGTTTTACGAAATATCCTCCAGGATTATCGAAAGTATCTAGTTTCATAAATGGCCAGCCTTTGAGTTTTCTGTGTCTCAACCATTCAGTTTCAGCATTTGATGCAGGGACGACTGATAGTGGACGCTTAGACATTTTCAGTGCTGCTAACTTTGTATTGGTTTGCCCTAAGCTGAAATAGTATGCACCATAGGGGGTTTTCAAGTTCAACACCTTGTCTCCAATCCACAAATACGTCAACAACTGCAACTGGACTCCTTCCATGACTTGGCTTTCAGATAAAGATTTAGTAGAACTCTTATAGTCAATGATCAAAAATCCAGTAGAGTTAAAGTCTATTCGATCGATAATCCCCTTAATATGAAGCTTTTTATCGCTGCCTACGTCAAGTACTGTATTAAAATGCTTTTCAGTTTCGTATTGATTAAAGACTGAACTATGTTCCCGTCCGCTTAAGAAAGTCAGACTCAGATTCAACAAACCTGCAGTGCGACGGTGCATAATTTCCAATTCATTGTCTTGTGCTTTAAAAAGCCTTTTCAAATCATCGAAATATGGTTTTAGTAGACCTTCTTCATTTCCAAGTAACACATCGGCATAGCTTCTGTTATGGTTTATAATTCCGTTTTCTAATACCAGGTGTAATAAAGTTCCCATCATCGCGTTATCAATTCCATATCTGGTTGGTTCGTATAACTTCATTCCTGCAGCTAAATAATACTGATATGGACACCGATAATATTTCTCAAAAGTACTAATGCTTCCCTGAATTTCATTATCCTTGAAGTATAAAGCTTGGGCAGTTTCATTATCAATCACTGCTCTTTCTCTTTTTCTACTTCTTTCGATCTCTATCAGATTCCATGCACTCGCCTCAATTTCATTTTCTTTAAAGTACATTTCTAGTTCAAATGGTAATTTTTTAACTTTTCCTTCATAACTACCAATCGGGTATGAATAGATTATTTCGTTTACTGAAAATCTTAATTTCTCTAATTGTTGCATATGATAATCAAAACGAGGTTGTTGATCATCTGGTGAAATCGCCCTTAGGTAGTCGTCATCAAATAGTCCATTTTGTGTTGGTAATTGTGGATAAAAATCCTGTGTGCAAGACAAAAGAAATATCCTTTTTTTACCAAAAGTAAAAGCATTTTCTAAGTCAGTCAGTATGATTCCTGTAGATTGTTTGTTAGATAAAGTAAGCAATGACAACTTATAGATCAATGCCAAATAAGGATCATTCATGTCTTTTAAGTAAGGATAACCTGCTTCAATCGTCGACTTCACTTTATTAATGCTTTCAACATCTTCATCCGAAAATTCAGTAAAAAAACTGACATATAAATCAAATATTCCTGTTGTGAAAGTTTCAAAATTGTTGGTATCCAAATCAGCTAGAATTTGCATTTTAGGACGCAGATTACTTAAGCCGAGTTCTGCCCGACGTTCCAAAGCTTTATAGTCTTCAATTCGAATGACTTTATCGAGCGTAGAATCCACTAACGCTTGTTGCACATGATTGAGTGGTTGTAGACATGTTTTCAAATCAATTCCGAACGTCTCAATATATGTAATTAAGTCGAGTCGATAAGGAAGAATAAGTTTATCATTTTGAAGCAATTTTAAGACATTCTTTTTTGTGTGATTGAATTTTAGTTGAATTAGATCTTGCATTAAGCGAAATGAAGCATTGGTTCTATATTCATTGGGTCTAAAATAAGGAATATCATATTGAATCAAAAAAGACGCAACTTGGTTTTGAAGATTAGAGTCCAAACACACAATGACTTGTTGATCATATGCTAACTTACTCTCAAGAATATATTGAATACAGGCTTGTGCTTCTGACCGTGGATTGTTGGCATAAAAAGCCTTTATCTTAGGTTTCTGCTTTGGAAGAGTCGTCAATTGTAACCCTTTTTCAGTGAACTTGAGAATTCGCTTATACACTGAATATGTATAAAAATGATCATAAATCTGAACATTTTCATAAGAAGCCTGTTGATTCGCAGCTTGCCATTGGCATTCTCTTCTATTAAATTGTGGCAACAATAAAGTTATGATTTCTTTAAGTTCTTTGTCCTTTAATGATTCTTCAGGTAAATCGTCAATGCCCCATCCTTCGTCTGCCATGGTGTTCATGAATGATAAGAGATGATCAGATGTAATTGGGAATTTCAAAATCTTTTCTAGGGTAGGAAATTTGTGGGCTTCTTTTTCAAGAATGGTAATACACTTAAACCAATCTTGGTCACTCTCATATCTGATGAATGAATTTAGGAATACATTAAATGAAATAAAGCTCGTATCTTCGATAAATGGTTTCTCTTCTAAAAGACCCATTAAGATGCTTTGTCGGGTCTGCTTTTCTAAAATGACCGTTTTATTCGTTGTACTCATGGTTTCACCTGATTTTATTATATAGGA